>CAISHH010000153.1 GCA_903885085.1 uncultured Campylobacterales bacterium | reverse complement strand
TTCAACATCTCTAACGCTAAGTCTTTGTCCAATAATAGAATCAACTAAAAGCTGTTGCTTTTTTTCATCCAAGCCAATTAAAGTTCTTGCGTGTCCAGAAGAGATCTTATTATCTATTAAAGCTTTTTGAGTTTTTTCAGAAAGCTGCAATAGACGCATTGTATTTGTAATATTTGCTCTACTCTTATGAATTCTCGCACCTAACTCATCATGAGTGATATTATGCATCTTGATTAACTCTTCATACGCGACTGCAAGTTCGATAGAATTAAGCTCATCACGCTGAATATTTTCTATCAAAGCTAAATGACGCATGCTATCATTATCAACTTTCATACAAATAGCACGAATCGTTTTTAATTTCATCAACTTTGATGCACGCAGTCTTCTCTCACCTGAGACAAGAGTATATCCATCAATATCAGAGATTACGACTATAGGCTGTAATAAACCATCATTTTTAATCGATTCACCTAGTTCTAGTAATGATTCTTCATTGAAGTTTTTTCTAGGTTGATAAGGATTTGGTTTGATACTCTTAAGTGGAATATCTAAAACGGCGTCGTTGTCAGGCACTTCATTATCATACGCTTTTTCCATTTCACCGAGGAGCTCACCGAGGCCTCTTCCTAATGACTTATTCTTAATCACGCAATAATCGCCTGAGCAAGATCTTGATATGCCTCAGAACCGCTTGATTTTACATCATATAAAATAACTGGCTTTCCAAAAGATGGAGATTCTGCAAGTTTCACATTTCTTGGTATCACTATAAATTCATTTTCAGTATCTCTAAAAAGTTTTCCTTGAAAATGTTGTCTCAAATCTGCAAACACTTGTTTTGAAAGATTGTTTTGAGAACTGAACATTGTCGGTAAAAATCCTTTAATTGAGAGTTTTGGATTGATAGTCTTGCGTATAAGTCTTACCGTATTTAAAAGCTGTGCCAAACCTTCTAGTGCGAAAAACTCACACTGGATAGGGATAATCACAGAGTTTGAAGCTGAAAGTGCATTGATAGTCATCGGTCCAAGTGCCGGAGGGGAATCAATAATAATATAATCATAATCTTTAATAACCAAAGCAATTGCTTTTTTTAAGACTAACTCTCTTCCTTCTGAATTTCCAGACTCATAATACTCTTTTTCTATACCAACCAAACCTATGTTTGATGGTGCAAGGTGTAAAGTCGGTAATGCAGATTTGAGGATAATCTCTTTTAATTTTTTAGTTCCAATAAGTACATGATAGATATTAAATTCATAGTCATTTCTGTGAAAACCCAAAGAGGTTGTCGCATTAGCCTGCGGATCAGCGTCGATTAAAAGAACTTTTTTTTCAGCCACCGCTAAAGATGCAGCTAGATTTACAGCTGTTGTAGTCTTACCTACTCCACCTTTTTGATTTGCTATTACGATTACTTCACTCATCTTAAACTATATATCCTTTGACCATCACTGACTATCGATCCATCGTCTTGCAACGAAACATCACCTAGAGAAATTCTATCATCTCCACTATGCGCAAAATAGTTTTTGCTCTTGCGAAATTCTAACTTATACTTACTAAAAATATGCTTCCATTCAATGTTTTTTTTCAAATAATTAAAATAACATTCTAAAATATTTTCTAAAGAAATCTCAACATCCAATTTTTCAAAAATATCAGGAGCCGCAACTAAATTAAGCCCAATCCCACAGACTAAATCATCTTTGACAATGTTGGTAATAGTTCCGCCTATCTTCACATCTCCTATATAAAAATCATTTGGCCATTTCAGCCATACATGTGAGCCATGGTCTTCTAAAACCTGCTTCATAATGTATGAGAAGTAGATGGAAGATGATTCAAGCCTAAGATCTCGTGGTAGCTCTTTGATAGAGATACAAAAAGATAGAAAAAGATTTCCATCTGCGCCTATCCAACTATTTCCTCTACTGCCTTGTCCATGTGTTTGTCTTTTGGCAACAATAGCAATAGGAGAAACAAGTTCTTTACTTTTTAAACGCTCTTTGAGGTATTCTTGGGTCGAATCTACTTCATCAAGATAAAATATCGTCAACTTTTAAGCGCTTTCCGTTGCAGTAGGAGATGATATCCATCTCATTTTTTGATTCTGGCTGAACTCTATAAATTTCAAGTGAACCAAGTGTACATCCAACAACGATATAATCTTTTGCTATTTCTAAAATTTTTCCAGGCGTATATGTTCGACAAGCAGAATGAAGTTCTATACTTTTTATTTTTAATCCACTTTGAAGATGGATCCCCGGCCATGGAGTAAAGGCTCTGTATCTATTATACAAAATAATGGCATCTACAAACTCTACTTCTCCATCATTTTTTGTAATTTTCGAGCAGTGTGTTGCAAGAGTTTCATCTTGTTTTATAAGAGTCAGTTTATGATAATCTCTTAAAACATCAAGCGTTAAATCACTTGCTACTTCTGTCAATTTAAGAAAAAGTGCATCTGCCTTCTCGTCATCATCGATTGCAACTTTAGATATTTTGATTATATCTCCCGTATCGAGGCCTACATCCATCTTCATGGCTGTTACCCCAGTTACTTTATCACCGCGCAATAACGCTTCTTGGATAGGACTTGCGCCTCGATATTTTGGAAGAATTGACGCATGAAGATTGATACAAACAGCATGATCTAAAATCTCACGAGGAAGTATCTGCCCATACGCTGCTACAACAATAAAATCACACTCTATATTCAAAAGCTCTTTGACTACAGACTCATCTCGTAATCTTGAAGGCTGATACACTGTAATATTAGCATCAAGGGCTGTTAATTTAACAGGAGGAGGAGTCATGATTTTTTTTCTGCCGACTGGTTTATCTGGCTGAGTATAAACAGCTACTACTTCCATATCACCCGCTTTAAGAAGATCTTTTAAAATCTCATCGGCATAACTCGGGGTTCCCATAAAAATGATTTTCATGTTAATCTTCCTTACATGTAAAGAGTGTACCGCCTAAATGTTTCTCATCAAGGAGAAAACTTCTTACATCGCTTAAATCAAAACCGCTTGCTAAGAACATTTCACGTTTACATGTAAGCATATAAGAAGCGGCTTTGAGCTTTGTCACTATGCCGCCAGTTGCAAACTCACTATGAGGAGAAGCCACTTGTTCGAGCTCATTAGAATCTATAACGTTTACTATTTTTCTTACTTTTGCATCAGGATTTTTGTGTGGATCACTATCATAATAAGCATCAATATCTGAAAGGATCAAAAGCATATCTGCGTCAATGCTACATGCAACGTAAGCTGAAAGCTGATCATTATCTCCCACTCCAAGTTCTTCTGTCGCTGTTGCATCATTTTCATTGACGATTGGTACCACGCCGTTTTCAAGTAAGATATTCATCGTATTTTTGATTTTTTGATTTTGTTTTGGAGTGTTCAGATCTGCAGCAGTTAAAAGTATCTGTGCACAAAGTTCATTATGCTCTGCAAAAGCGAGACGATATTTTTTCATCAAAAGCGGCTGACCGATAGCTGCAAGCGCTTGTTTGTTTTGTAAGATTTTTTTATCAAGTTTGAGTTGTGTATATCCCGCTGAAACTGCTCCAGAAGAGACCAACACGACTTCATACTTTTGTTTTAGGTCAACAAGAAGTTTTACTATATTTGCAAGTCTTTCCTCTGCAATTTGCAGATTCTCTGTAAGAACCGCAGTTCCTACTTTTAAAACGATACGTTTCATTTTTGTTGTCTGTCCGTGTGTACAAGATTAAAAAGTGCATATTTAAGAGCTTCAATATTTTTGCTTGTTGCAGATGAGATCGGGCAAACAAAATATGGTTTTGTTCTGTCATAGCCAAGTGTTTCTTCTGCTGTATCTTGAATAAAATATGGTAAAGCTGGATCAAAATCAAACTCACTTTTTTTATTTGCTTCAACTCCAAGAAGCTCTAAAAAACCATTAATAAGAACAGGAACATCTTCTCCAGCGACAATATCTAAACGAGTTAGTGCAATTGCATATTTGCTAGTTCCTAGTATCTCAGAAAACGCGGCAACCTCTTTTTGTAAAGTTTCAAACTGCTCTTTTAGATCTCTGTATGAAGCTAAATCGATCATAAACAAAAGGGTTTTTGTTCTTTCAATATGGCGTAAAAATTGGATACCAAGACCCTTACCTTCACTTGCTCCGCCAATAATCCCTGGGATATCAGCCATAACAAATGATTCAAAATCCCCGATATCTACTTGACCTAACTTTGGAGTCAGTGTCGTAAACTCATAGTTTGCAACTTCTGGACGTGCATTTGAGACAGTCGAAATCAGTGTTGATTTTCCAACATTTGGAAATCCTACAAGCCCAACGTCTGCTATGAGTTTTAAATCAAGTTTTATCTGTAGAGTTTGATTTCCTTCACCTGGTTGGCAATGTGTCGGTCTTTGGTTTGTAGAAGACTTAAAGTGCGTATTTCCAAGTCCACCTTTACCCCCTTCTAACAACTTTGCCTCTTGACCATGAGTCAGCATGTCGCAAAGAACTTTTCCGCTCTCTTTGTCTATGATCTGTGTTCCTGGAGGAACGATGATCACTTTTTTGACTCCCGATTTTCCATTCATATTTCTTGGAGCACCCGGTACGCCGTTATCTGCTTTAATGTGCATATTTCTTTGAAAATGAGAAAGCGTATGTGTGTTGTTGTCACATTTAAACCAAACATCGCCACCTTTTCCGCCATCGCCACCGTTTGGACCGCCATTTACGACAAACTTTTCACGACGAAATGAAGCACATCCGGCTCCCCCTTTTCCTGAAGAAATGGTAAGCTCTACGCTATCTATAAACATAAAAATCCTTGTGCAATATTTAAAAATTGATTTTGCTTACATGTAAGGGAAAAATAAACTATTAAAGATTGAAATTGAAAACGAAATTATAGTTAAAAAATTGGATTTAAAAAAGAGTTTGTCAGAAATTCATCAGGCCAAAGCCTGAAGAAGGAAATTATGCAGCAGGTACGATTGAAACGAGTTTACGAGTTTTGTCTTTACGACCAAACTCAACGATTCCATCTACTAATGCATATAAAGTATGATCTTTACCCATACCGATATTTAAACCAGGATGAATTTTAGTTCCTCTTTGACGAACGATAATATTTCCTGCGATAACTGTTTGTCCACCGTATTTTTTAACGCCAAGTCTACGACCAGCTGAATCACGGTTATTCTGTGTACTACCCTGACCTTTCTTATGAGCCATCTCTATCTCCTACTTTTAATTAATTACGCAGCTATTTTAGTAACACATACACGTGTAAAGTCTCTTCTGAAACCACGTTTTGTTTTACTATCTTTACGACGACGTTTTTTGAAAGTGATAACTTTTTTGCCACGACCTTCGTTAATAACTTCTAAAGTTACAACAGCACCCTCAACAAATGGAGTACCTACTCTTAGTTCACCAGCATTCACTGCAAGAACTTCTTTAATTTCAACGATGTCTTTTGGTTCAAGACTCATCTTATCTAATAATAAGATATCACCCTCTTGAACTTTATATTGTTTACCACCGTTTTTGATGATTGCGTACATGGCGCTTCCTTAAATCTTAATCAGTATATAAAAAGTTCGAAATTATACATAAACTAGCTTTAAGTTATGTTTAAACCTCTAACTTTTTCTTTTCATACCATTTTCTTAGCCATCTATCGAATGGATAGATCAGTTTATAGATGACTGGCACTATCAAAAGTGTCAAAAAC
Source organism: uncultured Campylobacterales bacterium (assembly GCA_903885085.1). Classification (GTDB taxonomy): domain Bacteria; phylum Campylobacterota; class Campylobacteria; order Campylobacterales; family Sulfurimonadaceae; genus Hydrocurvibacter. The sequence continues at coordinate 18,593 of CAISHH010000153.1, read as the reverse complement.
ATCGAACTAAGCAAGCCGCCGATAACCGCGATGGCCATCGGAGCTTTTGTCTCGCTACCCAAACTTGTGCTAATTGCAATTGGAATCATAGCGAAAATCATCGCAATTGTCGTCATTAAAATAGGACGAAGTCTTTTTTCTCCAGCTTCTATGAGGGCTTCATCCACTTTTTTCCCACTTTCAATGGCAATATTCGCAAAATCAACTAACAAGACCGCATTTTTCCCAACCATTCCCATAAGCAACATAAACCCTATCATAACGAAAAGACTAAAATGCTGTCCACTTACAAAAAGAGCTATCATAACACCGACAATACTTAGTGGCAATGCAATCATAATGATGATTGGCTGAATCAGCGACTCATAAAGTATTGCCAAGATAATAAACATCAGTATCACAGAAAGCCCCACTGCAGTACCAAAAGCTTTCCCTGTCTTTACCATCTCATCAGCAAAACCTGTAAACTTATAAGTTACACCAGCTGGCAAAAGCTTATCTATACCATCTTTTGTATATGTAACTGCTCCACCAAGGTCAAGCCCGAAAAGATCTGCGTATACGCTTACCTGACGCTGTCTGTCATAATGGTAGATAGACGCCTGAGAAGATGTTTGAGTGAACCTTACCAAGCCACTGAGATATACAAGTTCTCCATTTGTACCGCGAAGTTGAATCTTGCCCAGATCCTCTACCTTGACTCTGTTAGCATCTTCAAATCGCAATGTAATATTGTATTGCTTCCCGTTTTCTTCAAAATAAGAAAGCTCAATATCACTTGAAAAAGCTGTCGAGATCGCCTCTGAGATCTGCGTTGCTGTAATGCCATATCTTGCGGCATTTTCTCTGATGATATTGATATCGATCTGAGGTTTTCCATCATCAAGATTTGTATCAATATCTACAAACCCTTTTTTCGCTTTAAGATACTCTGTTAAATTTTTTGTTGCAACTTTCAGCGCATCAAATGAATCAGATTTTAAAACTATCTGGTACGGCACACTTACACCGGCACCCTTAATATCAGGAATCGCAGCGGCAGTTATAAACATATCTTTACTCTGATATGCTTTGAGCTTCTCTCTTAGATTTTGGATTATCTGTTCTTGGTTCTCTTTTCTCTGATCTTTTGCTGTGAGTTTTACATAGATAGCGGCTTTATTTTTTTCAGCAACACTGTTATATCCCACGCTCAAAGTTGTAAAGACAACATCTTTATCTTGTTTTATAAGGGCTTCTAGCACTTGTGATTTTTTGATCATCTCTTCTAGCGAGACTCCCGTGTTAGCTTTGAGATCTACTTGAAATTCAGCCTTATCCTCTTTTGGGATAAAATCCATCCCAATCTTTGGAAAAAGACTGAGGGATGCCACAAATAAGATCAGTACAAATACAATGGTAATCACTTTAAATCTCAAAACAAATTTCAAAGTCTTTTCATATATACGGTCCAAAAATCTAAATATCGGCTCCGTCGCATTATAAAACCTGCTTTCACCCTTATGTAAAACTCTCGCACTCAAGCTCGGCATAAAACTCATAGCAACCGTGTAAGAGATCACAACGGCAAACCCTACTGTCATCGCAAAACTTTCAAAAAACTTGCCTACTATTCCACTCATATTTGCCACAGGAATAAAAACAGCAAGAAGCATCGCAGAGATTGCAAGAATTGCAAATGCCATCTCTTTAACTCCCTCATACGCAGCTTCCAAGCGCCCCATTCCAGCTTCCATCTTTTTATAGATATTTTCTAAAACAACAATAGCATCATCGATGATAATACCAATGGAAAGAGTAAGCCCCACAAGTGTCATCTTATTGAGATCAAATCCCATATAGTGCATAAAAGCAATCGTTCCCATAATGGAGATAGGGATAGAAAGCGCGGAAACTATTGTGATGGTAAAATTACGCAAAAATCCAAAAACAATAATGACTGCCAACAATGCGCCATATACTAGGTCAAATTCCACATCTTCGAGTGAATGTATGATAAATGGTCCTGTATCTTGAAGTGTCTGCACTCCATAATTATCTCCTGCCATCTTTTGTAAGTTTGGTACAACAGCTTTAACACGCTTAATAATATCAAGAGTATTTGTCCCTGAAATCTTTTGCACTTCAAGCATAACGCCCTCTTGTCCATTATAAGAGGCATAGCTTTTTGGATCACTCAGCCCATCTTCTACACGAGCAACATCTTTTAGCTTAATCCCATCTTTGATGATCATCTCGCGTAGTTCATTCACGCTCAAAGCATCTGCTTTTGTTTTAAGAACAACCTCTTTATCTGCAGAGATAAGCTTTCCACCACCAATTTTTACATTCTCTTTACTTACAATATTATTGAGTTCTGTGACTGAGATACCAAATTTATTTAAAAGATTTGGATCTGGAAAAATACGTATCTCTCTATCTTTATATCCGATGATATTGATAGCACCAACACCTTCAATCTGTTGTAAAGAAGGCTTCACTTTTTCATCAGCAAAAAGCATCAACTCTTTGATATTGTTCTTTTTAGCTGTTAAAAAGACATTGATAACAGAAGCTGAACCAATATCTAGCTTACTGACAAGCGGTGATTTTGCATTTGTTGGCAGACGCACTGCTGAGACTTTATCACGCACATCATTCGTCGCTTCATCGATCTTACGCTCCAAGAAAAATTTGACAGTTACAACACTCACGCCATCACTGCTTGTTGAGACGATCTCATCTACACCATCAACCCCTGAAACAGCCTCTTCTATCTTATCTGTTATTTGCGACTCAACTGTGCTTGATTCAGCACCAGGATACGCTGTTTTGATCGTAACGATAGGAAAATCGACATTTGGAAAGAGCGCTGCTGGCATCGCTTTAAAACTCATATATCCAAAGATAAAGAGCGTCAGCACATACATCAGCGTCGCTATTGGCCTATTGATTGCAAATTTATACATCTTTTGCCTACTTTGTTATGATGTTGCCATCACCATAGAGACCCACCATAATATCATTTGCCATCACTTCAGCTTTCATCTTTCTGTTCGCAGTATTTGAAACAGAATAAATTTTTGATATTTGTCCTATATGCTCTTTTGTATCGCCGTCAATTTTATATCGAAATGTATCCCCAAGTCTGACTTTTTTCCAGTTTGTCTGATCAAACTCAAGAAGTAACTTTCTACTTGAACTGCTTTGAACGGTAAATGCAGTTTTAAGCATCATCGAACTCACAACATCACCCACTTCAACTTTTTTGTCTGTGATAATTCCATCAAAAGGTGCGTATAAAATACTATTATCTACAAGAGACTGTTTATATTTAACATTAGCCTGAGCATTGACGACTCCCGCTGTAGCTCTTTCATATACTTGTCTAAATCTATCAAATGTCACTTCATCAACAAGATGCTGTACTTTTTGCTCTCTCTCATAATCTCGTTTTGAAAATTCCAAAGCGATTTTTGCATCTTTCAGTGATGCTTTTGCCATCTCTAAAGAGGCTTGAAGATCGTTGTTTTGTAACGCTCCGAGCTTTTGCCCTTTTTTTACTTTTGAGTTGATATCTACATACAACTTATCAACAACACCGCTAGCATAAAAAGCGACATCTGCACTCTTGGCTGGTGTAACGTTAAAAGTTGCATAAATATTTTCCGCTTGTGCATTCACAAATAATATTGCTAAAACAAATAATAATTTTCTCATTTTAAAAACTCCCTGATATCTTTTCCACTATAGTAATAATAAGTCGCATATGCACTTTGCATGTCGTTTAATGCTTTTGTTTCAAGCGCTTTTGCATTTGTGAGAGAAGCGAGGGCATCAAGATACGTGACATTATCCGCAATCCCTGCATTGTACTTTTGCTCGATAGTTACAAATGCACTTTTAGCCGCTTGTAGGGCACTTGTAGCACTTGAAATTTCTACTTTACTTGTTTTGATCTTCTCTTGAGAGATCTCAAAGTTTACCTTTTGCTCTTGAGAAAGGTAATTGATCTGCGTGTTGAGTGCTTGAGAAGAGGCAACTACCGCTTCTTTGCTTTTTTCTACAGAACCGTTATCAAAAACTCTCATACCCAGTGTGACCATCAATTGGTTTTGGCTGTCAGGTTGTTTTGGCATTATCGGATCAACATTCCCGTATCTGTAAATACTATATGTATCTTCCACTCGGAGCATAGGATAATAGGCACTCATCAATGCGCGCGCACCTGAATCAAGTGAATCTTTTTGTGCGACTAAAGATTTTACACTGTCGCTGGGCTCAAAACTCTCACTCGCAGGTTCTTTAAATGAAGAATCTTCAAAACTCTCAACATCTTTTCCAACTTTTAAAGAAAGTATCTTTTTAGCTGAAAGTATCTGTAGCTTTGTTGCTTCAACTTCATACGTGTTAGTGTCAAATGCGGATTGAAGTCTGTCCACTTCATCTTTTGTCGCCATTTTTGCGATGTAGAACTGACTTACACGATAAAGCTGAGCTTTAAGAAATTTTCCTGCTTCTTCTTTTGCACCCAAAGTTGCTTGAAGATTTTTTATGTTATAAAAATCTTGCACAATATCTAAAGAGAGATTCCTCTTAGTTGCGGCTGTATCAAAACTACTAGATTTAAGTTCGTTTTGTTTTTGTTCAACCAATGATGATTTTTTTCCTCCATCATAAATATCAACACCTACTTTTGCATATCCGCTGTAAGTTTCACCCGGCATAAAAGGACTTTTTTCATCTAGTCTCTGATAGTAAGCACCAAGATCTACAGTTGGATAATAGGCACTTTTTTGCGATGCAAGTTCTTTGCCTTTTGCCTCTTGCGTTTGTACTTTTGTCTGTACTATATCACTATTTTTTGCTGCGAAATCGAGCAAACCTTTTAAATCATCTCCAAGCAGTAATGCAGGCAGGAGCAGTAGTGTCAATCTAACCATTTTTCACCTCAATCAAATCAAATAAAGTATCTATATAACTCTCTATCTCGTGTTGTAAAGTATCCGTGCAGTTTGTCGCACAACTAGAGAGAAACATCCCTTTTCCAAGGGCAAAAAGTCCATTGGAAAGTGCGATGGCCTGTTCAATAATCTCACCTTTTGCAACACCCTCTTGTAAAACTTTCTTAAACCAATCAGCATAAGTCTGATAGCACTTTGCATGAAATTCACTCATCTCACTATTTGGCTCGCTTAAAGTTATGGACACAAACTCTTTGTAAAGTTCTCGAAGCTCAACTTCATCATTATAAAAAAATTCAAAAAAGATCTTTATCTTCTCTTTTGTCGATGTCGCTTTTGCAATTTTTATCTCTTTTAACGCATCATGTTCAGAAAGTAAAATATTGACAATTTCAAAAACAATATCCTCTTTGTTTTGAAAATAGTCATATAAAGTACCCTTGCCCACTCCAGCCTCTTTGGCAATGCGTGAGATCGTAAGATTTTTGATCCCTTTTTGTACAAAAAGAGCCTTACATGTAAGGGCAATATCTTTTCTTTTTTGTACCTTATCGACGATAATCGCCATAAAGCCTCCTATGATCATTTAATAATGACCGACCATCAGTCATTTATAGTATTTTAGAGTCTTTATGCTTTATTTTTTCTAAATTGATTTAAGATTTCATCTCGATAAATAAAAAATGAATTTTTGAAATAGCACTTACATGTAAAGCTTTTTCATCTTTAATTTTTACCGCATCGCTTTTGCTTACATGTATAGTGTTTAGTTTGGAATCACCCTCTATCTGAACATAATATATTTGTCGATTCTCAGCGATTTTAAACTCTATCTCTTTGCCAGACTCCAGCTCGCACACATAAATATTGGCATCTTGATGGATTTTCACTTTGCCATGGCCTGCTTCGTTTGAGATTACATGTAAGAGTTTGTTTTTGCGCTCGTTCTCATCAAAAGAGATGTCTCCGTAGATGGGGTTTATCCCTTTTTGCGGCGGTAATATCCAGATCTGAAGCAATCTAAGATCTTGACTTGGATGATTGTTGTATTCTGAGTGCATCAGACCAGTTCCCGCACTCATATACTGCACATCGCCGCGTTTTAAAATCCGTTCATTTCCCATAGAATCTTTATGCGTGATCTCTCCATCAACGATATAAGAGATGATCTCCATATTTTCATGCGGATGCATACCAAATCCACTCATCGGATGGACAATGTCATCATTCAAGACACGAAGCACTCCAAAATGCATATTGTCATAGTCTCGATACTCGGCAAATGAAAAGTGAAATCGACTCTCTAGCCAGCCTTGATTTGAGAGAAACATCCCCTCTTTTTCTATTTTTTGTATCATCTTATTCTCCTGTTATCCAGCTTCTCATGCTGAGATTTCCGTGTTCTATGCCCTCATAGACAAATCTGCTTTTTTCATCATTCTTTGATGCTCCTGCAATATAAAGCAAGGGTATGAAATGCTCTTTTGTAGGATGGGCAAGATGGGCGTAGCGCTGCGAAATCTCAAAATCGATAAGCGCATCAAAATCACGCGTTAATAGTGCATCTTTTACAAAACCATCAAATTCTTTTGCCCATGCATCTACAGGAGCATCCTTTTCTCCTAAAACTGCTTCTCTAAGATTATGAGTGACATTTCCGCTTCCCACTATCATAACACCCTCTTCTCGTAAAACTTCAAGAGCTTTTCCCATCTCAAAATGTTCTTTCATTGAAAATTTTGTATTGATACTCAATTGTAATACGGGAACATCCGCATCGGGAAACAAATGTACTAAAACACTCCAAACACCGTGGTCAAGCGCTCTTTTTTCTACTCTCAAATCTGGAACAATCTTTTGCAGTTGCGGGATTAAAAAATCTGCATTTTTAGCCTTGTAGGTCACCATATAAAGCTCTTTTGGAAATCCATACATATCATATAAAAGTTCACTCTCATGTACAGACACAGCGTTGTATGGAGCACTCCAATGAGCAGAGATTACCAAAACAGCTTTTGGTTTTTGCAAAGTTTTGCTTAAGTTATTTAATGAAGCAATAAAGAGATTATCTCCTATTGCATTCATCGGATTGCCGTGCCCTACAAAAAGGGCCGGTGCTTTGGATTGGCTTACATGTAACATAGCTTTATCCTTTTATTTTTGTAAAATTCCCTCGATCTCTACATTTATCTTGACCTCATCTGCGACCATAACACCGCCGGCTTCAATGGCTTGATTCCACATCAATCCAAAATCTTTTCTATTGATCGTTCCACTGAGTGAAAGTCCTGTTCTTATATTTCCCCAAGGATCTTTTACGGTATTGCCACTAAGTTCAAGATCCATTGGAACCTCTTTTGTAATGCCGTGAATCGTGAGCTTTCCGTACGCTTTATTGCCAACTACTTTATCAAGTGTATAACTCATCATTGTATATTTTGCTACATCGAAAAAATCAGCACTTTTGAGATGCCCGTCTCTTTTTGCATTATCTGTAGATATAGAAGTCACATCCACATCTCCATGTAAAGCTTTAAGTGTTTTTGTTTTTTCGTCATACACAAATGTTCCGCTAAATTTGCCAAACTCACCTTTGACGTTTGAGATCATCATATGCTTGACTTTAAAAGCCACACTCGTATGATCTATGTCAACTTTATAGTTTCCTGCAAGCAGCGTTCCTACAGATAGAAGTGACGCTAACAAAATAGTTTTTATTTTCATAATAGATCCTTTTTTATTGTGCTTTGTTTAGTTTTCGAAGTAATGAAAACAGCGTATCTACCTCATCATCGCTCAAAACATCAAAGTAGCCTTCAAAATTTTTCGCATGACGAGGAAACAAATCTTCTATAATCGTTTTGCCTTTATCGGTGATAGAAAGAATCGAACTTCTTTTATCATTTTCATGTAAGACTGAACTAATCCAGCCATCTCGTTTGAGATTTTTTACCACAACGGTAGTATTGCCATGTGTTCCCATCGTGAGTTTGGTTATCTCACCCACACTCAAGTCACCTCTGTGATACAAAACCTCTAACACTTGAAACTGGTTCATCGTAAGACCGAATGACTGAATATAAGCCGACTCTTTTGCTCTAATCTTATTGTATGAGCGAAAAAGCTGTATCCATGTACTCATAGAACGATCAGCTCTATCTCCATAACTTTTAGTTACATGAATCTTCATATCAATCACCTCGACAAAAATTATATTACTAATTAGTAACAATGTCAAGAGAGAAACTAAGGCATTATAGTATGCTGGCAAGCTTTTGGCAGAGCCAATATGAAGTTTTTGTGTCGTATCATCTACCATTACGCGTTACCATATTTAGAGGATAAATAAAGCACAAAAGATAAAATAAAAAAAGAAATTTATTTTATAAAAAAGAGAGTTCAATTTTTAATTTTTTTGGATAAAATAACTATACTTAAGGAAGATTTATGGAAAATGAAAATATTAAAAACTTGCACGATGATGAAATGAGTTTCTATGATGTTATTAAAATTATGTCTCACTACAAAATTTTTATATTTGGAATAACCCTAATAATAGGACTTTTAAGTATCATCTATGTAATGTTCAAAAACCCTACGCCTATATATAGCGGCAATATGATGATTGAAATAGGAGAAGTAAGCGGCAACAATTATGCACATGCCTATTTTGACAATGTCTTCAATCTAAAGACAATTTTAGAGAAAGAATTCTCGGTGAAGGTTAGCATACCAGAAGTCTACAATAGACTTGTTGGTGAAAAGTCTATGGATGATATTTTAATATTAAGTGTCAGCGATAAAGATAAAAATTCAATTCAGCCATCTTTATTAAAGATCAAAGATTTTATCATAAAACGACATCAGGAAAAAATAAAACTTTATGATAAATACATAATGACGCAACAGATCGGGACTATAGAAATAGATGACAAACCTATCAATGCACTCAACAAGAAACTTATTGTATTAGTGTCATTTGTTATAGGATTTATATTTTCTATATTTTTAGTTTTCTTTTTAGAGTTTTTGAGAAAAATAAAACGGTAACAAAAAAAGAATTTATAAGTTAGTATCTCAACTTTCTGATATTCACTAAAACTGATAAGAATAAAGCAGACCTCCAAAGATATCGACCTCTTTTTGTTTCATCAAATACGAGGATTGAGCCTGATACATCAATGTGAGTTTATGTGCTCCATAACAAAGATCTGTACCCAGATATGCCGATGCGTTTACGGGGTTTATAGTATCTTGATATCCAAGTTTGTTCGCGGCATCAAAAGGATAGAGATAAGCCAAAGCTTCGACATTTAGTCCCGCAGCGAGAGACCAGCCAAATCCTTTATGCGGTTTGTCTACATGTAAGAATGAAGCCTCTTCTCTTAGATAAGGATAGTGAACATTGAAGTTTTGTGTATAGTTCTTTCCAAAACGAAACATTGTACCTGCAAACAGATCGCTAACATAGTTTCCAATCTGCACGCCAGCATGATTGAACCAATCCATATCATCTCCATCGGCACTCTGTTTTGTCCAGCTTTTTTCACCATAACGATACAGAGCATTGGCAACATAATGAGTCCCAAGCTGCGTATCCCATCCTTGTGGTCTTTGCTCATTTAAGAGTTTATGAAATCCATATTGCAGATCTCCAGCACCAGACTCTTTACCGATAACTCCAAGATCAAGGCGATACTCTTTAAAACTTTTTTGATCCCATTTAAATTCAAAAAGGGACAAGGCCAGATATCCAGCGTAAGGCATATCATTATATTGCACGGTTTTTTTAGTAGTATCTTTGGGAGTTAACATGATCTGACTGAGGCTCACACCTGCGGTAAAATTCTTATACTCTTGTCTATCCAAGTAAGGAATGGCATTGATAACATTGAACATTATATGAGTATAAAGTGACGTAGTGTTGAGCTCATTATTGACACCATCACTATCCATCCAACTCATGCAGACACCATTTGTGAAGTGCTTATCTGTTCTAGCAAAATAATCATTGTAAAACTCAAATGCAAACTGATCGGCGTGGAGCGTTAAGCTCAAGAAAAATCCAAGCCAAATCAAAACTCTCAAAACAATCTCCCGATCTTTTTAAACCCTATGATATACAAAATAAATCCCAAAATCATTACACCAAAATAATAGGGATACAGATCCAAAAATGGTGTACCTCGGTAAAAGATACTTTCACTTCCCTCAATGTAATACCGTAGCGGAGAAAAAAACGAAAGCACCTGAAAAAATGGATGCATCGTGTAAACGGGTGTCCATGCACCGCTTAAAAAGATGAGTGGAATCATAATGACAATGGAAAACTGTGCGACTTGCATCACATCTTTTGCGATGGCGGCGACAAAAAGTCCTATCCCCGCACTAGAAAAAGTGTATAAAAAAGTCAAAAATATAAAACTCCAAAAAGAGCCATTCATCGGTGTGTCAAACATACCAAAAATGACAAATCCAAGACTGAGTATCACACCGCCCATAACGATGATTACCTGAGAGAGAGTCTTTGCTAGAATGGTGAGTTTTGCGTCTATTGGCATCAAAAGCATAATATCCCATGTACCGTCTTCTTTCTCTTTGACAAAAACTATCGCCGTTAAAATGACGACAAGCATCGTGATGAGTGAGAGCAGTTCTGAAAGCGCCATAAAGGATTTATTGTCAGAATTTTGATTGAAAAGTTTATGGATTTTCAGCTCTAGCGGAATTTGAATATCCTCAAAAGAGAGCAAAATACTCTGAAGATACATCAAGGTTGTAAAGCCTTGAGAAGCCGATGTAGCATCAAGTAAGACATTAAGCTGAGTATTTTTTTTCTCACGATAGAGTTTTTCAAAATCATTATCAAATACAAGTCCGACCATAATCTCTTTATTGTAAATCGCGTTGCTGAGTTCTTTTTGAGAAAGAAATTGCACAGGAGCTACAAATTCTGGGCTATGAAGATTTGAGAGTATCTTTTTGCTTATACCTCCGCCGCTGTTATCCACATATCCCACCGCTACGTTTCTTGGTTCGATGTCGATTCCCTCGCCTGCAACGTAGATGTCGATAGTAAAGGAGTACAAAACCACCGCCACTAAAGCAGCAGAGCGCATAAAACTTTTAAGCTCTTTAAATACAATGGCGAAAAATAGACTTTTCATCGCATCTCTTTTTTCAAAAATAGAGCACCAAGTCCGAGCAATGCCACCACATAACCGATAAGGATACAAAGATAAAGCACGATTTTTGGCGAATCAAATCCCTGCCCGATCAAAAACGTATCATATAAAATATGGTTGTAGTACATAACAGGGAAAATATGTGCTTCCACCCAAGATATCCCTTGCATAGAAGAGATAGGCATCAGCATTCCAGAGTATAAAAATGCAGGAAGAATGGTGATGATAACGGTAAGTACCACTGCCACAATCTGACGTTTGGCGATAATTGAGATCAACATCCCGATACTTAAACTAATGAGAATATAAATCTCGCTTGAGAGCCAATAAAGAAAAAAACTCCCCCGAAATGGGACATCAAAAAGATAAGTCGCCCAGATAAAAAGGATGAAGATATTGAGAGAGTGGAGCATCAAAACAGGTAAAAGTTTTGCGATAAGAAACTCCAACTTCCCAATCGGTGAAGCATAAAAATTAAATATCGTCCCTTTTTCTTTCTCTTTTACAATCAAAAGAGCCGTGAGAATCGCTGGCGCGACCAACAAAACAAGCCCGATAAGCCCTGGAACGATGGCATCTTCATCGCGCATTGCTTGATTGAAAAGTGTTCTAGTGTTGAGCGTTATCATTGGCGCAGATGTAGTTGCGGCGCTCTGAATAACGCCTTGCACATAATTTTGCATCGTACTTGCACGGTTTGCAAAAGCCGCATCGATGAAAACGCCAAGCTCACTCTTTTGTCCCTTTAAAAGATTCTTTTCAAAAGAACTTGGAATGATAAGAACAATGTCACTTTGCGCTTTTTTGATTGCCTCGAGGGCCTCGGCTTCACTTTCATGCGTCAATGTTACATCAAAATATTTGGAGTGTGAGAACTTTGAGATCAACTCAGAAGAGTATTTAGAGTTGTCATTGTCTATGATGCTGATTCGCGAGTGAGTCACATCCATGGCAATCCCATATCCAAAGAGGATAGTCACCATTGAGGGCATCATGTAGACCATGATGATGAGTTTTGTACGCACAAGCTCTGTGAGTTCTTTGAGTACAAAAGCTTTAATAACGGAGAATCTTACAAAACTTTTCACCCTTTCTCCTTGTAAAACTCTAAGAAGATATCTTCAAAACTTTGCGCTTGGGGAAATCGCTTATAGAGATTTATGACTGTATCATCAGCGACTTTTTGCCCATTTTTTAAAAGTACTACACGATCACAAAACTGTGCCTCGCTCATGTAGTGCGTGGTAATAAGTATGGAAATGCCCCAAATCTCTTTAAGTTTCCCGAGTATCTGCCAAAACTGCGCACGAGCTAAAGTATCAACTCCACTTGTTGGCTCATCTAAAAAAAGTACCAAAGGTTCATGTAAAAGTGCGGCGGCGATGGAAAAACGCTGATTGACCCCTAGAGGAAGCTCATTTGCAAAACTACCCAGATACTCCTCAAATCCTAACTCTTTTGCATATAAAGCGATGCGTGAAAGCGCTGCTTTTTTATCGATACGGTGCATACTTGCAAAGTAAAGCAGATTTTCTTTCACACTCATATCTTTGTAGAGTGCAAAATGCTGGCTTACATAACCTATTTTAGATTTAAGCTCCTGTCTGTCTTTACCGCTTTTTATGGGCTTTCCAAGCAGTGTCAACTCTCCTTCGTCTATGCTATAAAGTCCCAAAAGCATTTTGATAAAAGTTGTCTTACCAGCTCCGTTTGCTCCAAGAAGACCGAGTATCTCACCTTTTTTGAGCTTCATATCGATCTCTTTATTTGCGATAAATGAACCAAATTGCTTACTCACACCATGACACTCCATCACCACTTCAGGGATCACCTCATCATTTTCTTTTTTGTTTATTACGAACTCTGCGATATTTTTGTTCTCTTTAAGTGCATTGACAAAGAAAAGTCCCTCTAAAGTCGGCTCTTTTAAAGCGCTTTGCAAAGGAGTTAAAGAGTAGCTCGTCTCATCAAAATTCAAAGAATTTTCATCCTTATATAATAGGCTTTTTTCATAGACAAAAGGTCGGATAGAATCGATAAGTTCCGCTGATGTTCCACTCGCGATAACTTTAGAATTATGAAAAAGCAGCACTCTGTCCATCTTGGAAGCTTCTTGCATATAAGCCGTACTCACAAGAATAATCGTGCCCTCTTCTTTTGCAATGTTACGCAATATCTCCCAAAGTTCAAGGCGGCTAAGCGGATCAACTCCCGTTGTGGGTTCATCAAGAATTAAAAGCTTTGGACGGTGTAAAAGGGCGCAGATAAGTGAGAGTTTTTGCATCATACCACCGCTAAGATTCATCGCTTGTCTGTCTACAAATTCACTAAGACCTGACATATGCAAAAGCTGTTTTTTATACGCAAGAAACTCAGCATCTTTTTTCAAATCTCGCAGATCAGCAAAAAATCTTAAATGCTCATCCACCGTGAGCGTGTCATACAAAACAAGACCGATTCCCTGAGGCATAAATCCGGTGTGTATTTTTATCTTCTCTGCTTCTTTTGGGGAGTGATAGCTCTGCCCAAGATAAGAGATCTCTCCACTAAATCGTACTACTCCAGCAATCGCCTGCATCAAAGAGCTTTTCCCAGCACCATCAGCACCAATAAAACCGATGATCTCACCACTCGTTGCCTCAAAACTCACATCGCTGATGGCAGTTTTATCTTTATAACGAACACTCACGCCGCTTACATGGAAAGCGTCCATAAGATGTAAATCAGCCATTTTTTTTGCCTATGATGAAAAAGACTAACGTAATGCACATGGTGAAAATCAACGAAAGGGCGAGAGAAAGATCCATCCCGTACTCCTGCCAGATTACTCCAAAAATATACGCACCCACCGCACCAAAAAGTGCCACACAGGCATAGAAAATACCAAAGACCAAGCCTTTGTTATCAGCATTTTTCGCGATAAGAGAACGATTTGCATTGAACGAGATAACGGTAAAAAGTCCTAAAAAACCATACGCGATCCATGTAAATAAAGGTGTCTGCAGATATAAAAAAAACTGAGACAATACTCCGCTCATATACGCAAAACCCATCACTTTTTTAACCCCTATTTTATCGCTCAAGATACCAAAATAATAGCTTGTCAAACCCTGTGTTGTCGTTGAGATGATAAATAAAAGAGGGATGATAAGGGTTGCTATGCCTATACTTTTAGCTTCCATAGCAAAAAAAGCACTATCGAGTGCAAACATAGAAAACAGAAAATAAAAAAGAAGTTGTGAGATGGTCTGTTTATCATTTGGTGTTAGTTTTAAAGAGAGATCAGCAACCCTCTGTGGATTTTTTTGAATATCTTTTACAAAAAAGAGTACTACGAAAACTCCAAGAATTCCAGGAATTAAAGTGGCAAAAAAAACATTTCGCATCACCGTTTCATTTTGTCCAAAAAAGTAAAGCATCAAAAATAAAAAAAGTGCACCGCTGAGTTCTCCTGCGAGATCAAGCGTCTTGTGAAAACCAAAGGTTTTGCCAGAACTCTCTTTTTGGCTGTAACTGGAGATCAAAACATCTTTTGGAGCAGAACGCACCCCTTTTCCAAAGCGCTCTGCACTTCTTAAAATCCCCACAGCGATATAATCATGAGCAAATCCAAAAAGAGGCTTACTCAGCGCCGAGAGGATATATCCGCCCACGACCAAAGGTTTGACAAGCCCAAAGCGATCGGCAATGTAACCAGAAACGACGCGAAGTCCATAAGAGATAAAAGTCGCAACAGCGACGATAAGCCCAAGTTTATCCATCCCCTCATGTAAGACAGTGACAATAAAAATAGGCAATATCGGAGTAATCATCGCCGATGCAAAATCGGTAAAATAACTCACTATTCCAAGCATTACTACATTTTTATTGATCGTTTTCATATCTTGGGAATCTGGCTTAGTGATGTTGGCAAGCTGGTCCCATCAAGTGAAACTACGCCGATAGCAGGGATGCCAAGTTTGAGTAAGGGGTTTACATGTAAGGGTTTGAGATGCACCGCATAAACCCTTTGGATGCGATCACTTTGAACACTCACCTCTTTTGGGGTAAACTCTGCGTCTTGGGCAACTCTTGCGACAACAGCTTCTATGGGCTTATCAGGATAAGTATCCATAAAAATCACCGCTTTATCGCCCACTTTTATCTTTCCATTTTGCATCGTATCGACAAATATTTTGAGATACAAACTTTTTGGATCTATCAGTGTTGCTACAACCATTCCAGAGTTTAACACCTCACCTTGATTGGCAATTTTTTCTATAACAAAACCATCCACGGGAGATTTGAGAGTCATATCATCTATCATGATTTGTGCGCGATCTTTACTTGCTTGAAGCGAAGCGATATTTCTCTTAGCCGCTTCTACATTTGCCTCTAATGCAGGAATTTTTTTACTCTGAGACTCTGAGAGTGCAAGATTTGAGCGCGCAATATCGATATTTTTTTGTGCTTGCGAGATTCTTTGAGATTGGGAAGAATAACTGTTTTTTGAACTTTGTGATTTTAGTTTTACATATTCATAACTCTGCTGACTTATAAGGCTTTTATCAAAAAGAGAACTGTTACGAGCAAGATCTCTTTCATCTTGCTCCATCTGCTCTTTTTGTGTACCAAGAGAGTCTTCTAAATCTTTTTTTTGTGCGATGGCTATCGAGAGTGCATTATGCGCTTTTGCTATCTCAAGAGGTACGCTCTCTTTTGTTATCGCACTGTTTTGGATCAATGCTTCAAGTGAGGCCTTAGCTGAAGCGATACCATCACTCAAAGAGCGAAGCTGGGCCTCATCTTCATCACTTTGAAGGATGGCGACATTATCATCTTTTTTGATACTTTGACCATCTTGGACAAAAATTTGATCTATCCGTCCTGCGTATTTTGTGTTGAGCGCGATAAGATCGCCATCTACGTTTCCAGATGCTGCGACAAGATTCGAAGGAAGTTTAAGAGGAGTTAGTTTTGTGTAGATTAAAAAAACTGCACCAATGAGTAAAAAGAAGACAAGCACATAGATTCCATATTTTTTTATCATTTGGACTCCTTATTTGGAGCTTTAGTATAGCATAGACTCAGCAAAGATGGAGATTAAAAAAAGTTCATATTATTGTCATATGTCAAAATGTAGAGACGGCAAAAAGTATATAATCTCAAAATTACAGATCAAGGAAAATTATGAGCGAATTTTTAGGGCAAGATAGATCTTCAAATATGCCAGAAGGTCATCCAGTAAAAGTTTATCTGGATGAAAACAAATTAATCAGAGACATAATCTCAAAAATCAGCAAGATAAATATAGTAGATCAAGACGAAGAGTTTACAAGACTATTTGATAAACTTTGCCTTGTTGAGAAACATTTTGCCAGAAAAGAAAATCAGCTTTTTCCCTACTTGGAAAAATATGGCTGGACAAGTCCAAGCCAAAACATGTGGGCATTCCATGATCAAATCAGGGATGAGATTAAAGCTGTGCGTAGTGCAATAAAAGCACACAACATCCTGAGTATAAGTCAAAATCTTCAAATAGTTTTTAGCAGTTTAGAGCATATTATGCAAGTCGAAGAGCAAAGACTTTTACCCAGAGCGTTTGATATGCTAAGTGCTGATGAGTGGATAGAGATGAGACTTGGAGAAGAGGAGATAGGTTGGATGTTTGACGAAGCACCTCCAGCATTTCCTGCCATTACAGAACAAGAGTATGTCCATCCAAGCCAAGATACAAAAAGAAGAAAGCTCCCATTCTCTCTTGAAAACAGAATCAATCTTGATGAGGGATATATGCTGCCTGAGCAAATCAATTTGCTCCTGAAGTTTATGCCTGTGGATATCACTTATGTTGATGAAAATGATGTCGTTATCTTTTACAATCGTGGTGATGACAGAGTGTTTCCAAGAAGCGCAGGAATCATAGGAAGAGAAGTAAAATTTTGTCACCCGCCAAAAAGTGTAGATCAGGTGCTCATGATACTTAGAGAGTTTAAAGCCGGTCGAAGAGACGAAGCAGAATTTTGGATAGAGTTCAAAGGAAAATTTATTCACATCAGATATTTTGCTATTAGAGACGATGAGGGTGTTTATAAGGGAGTTATAGAAGTAAGCCAAGATGTTACACATATCAGAGGACTACAAGGTCAACAAAGACTACTTGACTGGGAATAAGAGATACAAGGAGCTTTATACTCCTTGATCAATTCTTCATCAGGATGTAAACACGATCACATTTTTGATTAATTACTAATTTTTATTTATAAAAAGTTTTCTTTTTTAAGTATATGTAGATACTCAAAAGTTTTATCTGCTTTATGATTTCTACTCTCTGTTTTATCTGCTTTAAATCTCTGATACTCTTTTTGAATTAAGCTGTATTTTCCATATTTTTTCATAATATTTTGAACATCAGATTCACTCATCAAACCCTCATTGTTGTAACTAAGAAAAATATACTCAAATTTAGCATTCTTGATTAAATCCTCGAAGCTACTATGTACTTCACCTTTTTTAGAATAATCTGAACGGTTGTATTCTCTGAGCCCAGTCTTTCCTTTTGGAATAAATTCATCATATTGGGTAATTGTATTGAGCATATGGTAATTGGAACTATACTGTCTCTGGTTGTATGGCGGATCTAAGTATAAAATATCACCACTTATTTCTTTTATGAGTTCATTGCTATCTTTGTTGAAAACCAGATGCGTATTTTCATTTTCTAGAAAGTGAGCAGGTTCCAAAACTAACTCTTTTAAGGCGGATTTTTTTATGTGCTTTAAAAATGCACCATACACAGAGGCAGTATTTGCTATCTTGTCAGCACTTTCCACAAGCGAAGCCAATAAAAAATAGTATAAGTTTTCATTGATTTTACCACTCTCTTTCCACTCTTTTATTTTAGTTCTGATAGTGTCGATTTTTTTACCGTTTTCATCGCTGAAATACTGCCTCTCACTCCCGCTCCCCATGCAATAATTTTGATAGATAAAGCCATCTTCTATGAGAGGCAAATTGTTTAACTCTTCTATATACTTTTCTTTGTTTACTATTGCTTCATGGTTCTCAATATAATTTTTATTTAGCACAAAACTGTAATGTTCTAGGTCGTTACTAATTACTTGCTTCACATCTTTTTTAAAAGTTCGTCCAACTATCCCAGTTCCGGCGAATATGTCACAAAAAATTTTTTTGGACAAATCAGACCCGACTACATTTTTTACTTCTTCTTCTATCCAAGATGATAACTTAAACTTTGATCCTATGTAATTCACTTATTATTCTCACTTTTTGCTTCAATTATTTCTAATGGACTCACACCTAAAAAATCAGCCAATTCCACAACATTACTTTTTATAGGATTAAATTTTTCAGATAAAATATTTGATAACTGATTTTTAGATATTCCTAACATTTCAGCCAACTCAATCTGATTATTTATCTTTTTTTGTGCCATTAATTCTTTTACCTTGAATTTATTAATCTT
>CAISHH010000152.1 GCA_903885085.1 uncultured Campylobacterales bacterium | reverse complement strand
TGTCCAACTTTTCATATCCTGATTATAGCTTTTTTCACGACGCAAGGGTCGGGGGAATTAAACCCTATAGGATTGAAATAAAACTAAGACAAAAATAGATTGCTGAACTTAGCAGTGCAGTTACCGGCAAAGTAAATAACCATGATAAAAGTATATTAGTAATGGTACTTTTTTGCACTCCACCCTCCGGATCTGCTACCATAGTTCCTGCCACAGCACTAGAGACGATATGTGTTGTACTTACAGGGGCATGCGCAAAGTTTGCCAATAATATAGTTACCATAGACATAGCTTGTGCGATAGTCCCTTGCATATAGTTAATCGGTTGTGATCCTATTTTTTCACCAATTGTGAGAACAATTCTTTTATATCCTATGATCGTACCTATACTGATAGCAAACGCAACAGCTATGATTACCCAGTAAGGGACATATTGAGTTGCAGATATCATAGGTTTTCTTTGTACTGCTATATAATCTGATTTATCTTTATCTATCGTTGCATAAGTTTTTTCTACCTGAGTAAAAAAGTTATCAGAGCATAAAATAGCAGTATGAATGCTCCAGCGATCTTTTGGAGAAAGTTCAGAATATGATTTTATTCCACTTAATTTACTTGCTATTAAAGCTGTAGTTTCATACTCTTGATTTACATTACACTCCGCAATCGTGTTTTTAATTTTAAGAGCACTGATAAGATGTTTATCGCTGACAAGTTTTGTAAGTGTTTCATTATTTTCAGCATAGAATTTTGCTAGGTTTGCAGCACTGTCTCGAGTTTGTTTGATGGTATATTCATGAGATTTCATGTCAAGTGCATAATATGATGGTAATATCCCGATAAGAATAATCATAATAAGACCTATCCCTTTTTGTCCATCATTTGAACCATGGGCAAAACTGACACCCGCACCCGTTGCGATAATTCCAAGTCTCATCCAAAAGTTAGGACGTTTTCTCTTCACTTCAACATCCGGTGACTTGAAAAACTTTGGATTATGAACAACTTTTCGAATCGCTTTCATAAGAAAAAATGCAAATCCAAAGCCAATAATAGGAGAAAGAGCCAAGGCTGTTAATATGCCGTAAACAACTTTCCAATTCACACTCTGGGAAAGTTCAAAGCCGTGCATAACACCAAAAGTGGCACTTACTCCGATAATAGATCCTATCAATGAATGAGAACTAGAAACCGGCAAACCAAAAAACCATGTACCAAAGTTCCATATAACTGCAGAGATCAACAGTGAATAGATCATGACTAATGTTGCACCTTGATTTGTTGCAACGATAATATCAAGCGGCAATAGATGCACTATGACATAAGCAACACCGATACCACCTGCTATTACACCTAAGAAATTCATAATACCAGACATGATAACTGAGTATTTTGCTCCCATCGAGTTTGTATAAATAATCATAGCCACCGCATTTGCAGTGTCATGAAAGCCATTGATCATTTCATAAAAGAGAGCAACTCCCAACGATAAAAGTAATAAACCAATTGTAATGTTGTTGATATTATTCAACGCTTCCCAAAGTACAGACATATATTGATCCCCAGATGTTAAAGATTAAGAAAAAAAAGTATATCAAGTAGCCTTCTTACAAAATCTTCTCTTTTTTTGTTCCATAAAATGCATAAATAAGAAATCCAATGAAAGACCAACCAATAAAGCGAACCCAAGTTTCAAACGGTAATCCTGCAATAATAAAAATGATTAAAATTATATTTAAGGGTATTAGAACTTGAAATGCAGGTACTCTGAATGCGGGTTGTATCTTATTTTTTAAACGTAATACCACAATGGCTATCGTTACCATTAAATAGGCAAAGAGTGTTCCGATATTTACTAGTTCCGCAAGCACTTTTAGAGGAATAAGGCCAGCCATAACACTAAGAAGTACACCACCAATCAGCGTTGCTTTGTATGGAGTATTATATTTTGGATGAATGGAACTTAGATTTTTTGGAAGTAAGCCATCACGTGAGAGAGCAAACAAGATACGTGTAAAACCTAGACCCATAACCAGCATTACGGTAGTAATAGTAATAACCGCGCCAAGGGCAATAACATTAGCCGCAAAAGGTTCATTTACTTTATAAAGAGCGAAAGCCAAGGCATCGGGGACGTTGAGCTCTTGATATGGGACAATAGCGGTAAGAGTAAAACTCACTAAAATAAAAAATACAACACTGAGTATTAGTGAAAGAATCAGTCCCATAGGAATATTACGCGTTGGATTTTTAGTCTCCTCAGCTACCGTGCTAATCGCATCAAATCCCAAATATGCGAATATAATGAGTGAAGCTCCATGCCATACTCCAGTCCATCCAAATGGCAAGAAGTTAGAAAGGTTATGAAAATCAACATGCGGCAATCCAACAACTACAAATGTTATAAGGACAACAAGTTTAATCATAACAATCGCAGTATTTACACGGGCACTCTCTTTAATACCTATAGCAAGAAGGAAAAAGATGAGTAAAATAATACTAAATGCACTGATATCTATATAAGTCCCCGCAGCAGGATTATATGCCCCACTGAGAGCTTTTGGAATGTCGATACCTACACTCTCCTCTAAAAAACGTCGCAAATATCCAGACCATCCTGTAGCAACTGCTGCTGTGGCAACTCCATATTCAAGTAAAAGATTCCATCCTACAAACCAAGCAAAAACTTCACCTAAAGAAGCAAAAGTAAAACTGTATGCACTCCCTGCTACTGGATATGCAGAACTAAGCTCCGCATAGATTAAGGCTGTAATGCCAACCATAACCGCACCAAGTAAAAATGAGAGAACAATAGCAGGACCAGCCATTGTAGCCGCTGCCTGACCTGTAATGACAAAAATTCCCGCACCGATAACCGCACCAACCCCAATAAATGTCACATCTAACAAACCAAGACTACGATGAAACTCGCCCTTTTGATTGGACAAATCTTTTTTCCTAAAAATATCTCTCATGATTTATCCCCTAGCTTAGTATATTTAAAATAATAATAAAATGGTACTCCCATAAACATTAATCCAAGACCCGTTAATGATTCAAATGGTCGTGAATAAATAGCATTCACCACTATTACTGAGCAACATAATAAAAATAGTAAGGGTACTATGGGATATCCAAAAGTAAAATACAGTTTACCCTCTCGTTTAAGGCGAATAACAGCAATTGCACCCATAGCATAGAATATGAAAGCGGCAAAAATCAACATATCAGTAAGTTCATCAAATGAACCGCTTACAATGAGTAAGGATGCCCAAATCATCTGTCCGATCAATGAAATATGAGGGGTGTGATACTGGGCATGTACCTTAGCAAAGGGTTTAAAAAAATAACCTTCTTTTGACATCTGATAGTAAACTCGTGCGGCAGACATCGTACTTGCCTGTGTTGCGCCAAATGTCGAGACCATGATCAATAATGAAACAATTGTAATACCTAGAGAACCCATGGTGATTTTGGCAACTTCTACAGCTGCAATGTTTCCGTTTTGCGTACTTAAATGTGCAAAATCAGCCGGAGAAAGGACTTGAAGATAAGCATAATTAACCAAAACATACAAAAACATTGTAATAGCCGTTCCTATAATAATTGCTCTAGGGATATTTTTTGTAGGGTCTTTAAACTCACTTGCCATATTCGTGATATTCACCCAACCATCATACGCCCAAAAGGCTCCAAGCATTGCGGTAAAAAAAGCGCTCATCTGTAAAATCTCACCCGTTTGTCCAGTTTGTATTGGAGAACTTATAACTGACTCTACATGTAAACTTCCAGTATATGTTAATCCCACATAGATGAGTAAAAATATACCTATGATTTTTGCAGTCGTGACAATATTACTAAGCCATCCTCCGCCTTGTACACCGCGAATATTAAACAATGTCAAAATAACTAAAGTACTGATGGCTACTAACTTAACCATTCCGTTTTGAAATGGAAAAATAACGCCCATAATATTGTACTGAGCATAGCCTTGAAATAGTGCTGAAAGATGAAATAGATTTACAAGAGATTCAGCAAAAACGTAAGCGATCGAAGCAATGGAAGCAGTACTGATAACAGTAAAAAAACTCCATCCATATATAAACCCGAAAAAATCTCCAAATACATTTTTAAAATATTGAAACTGCCCGCCAGCCTCTTTTGTGGTAGTAGCTAATGATGCAAAAGTAAAGGCGCCAAGCATGGTAATAAATCCAGCAACTATCCAAGCTACAAGAATAAGATGTCCATTCATCAACGCTGATGACATAGGTGTGATTTTTTTAAAAACTCCAGAACCAATCATATTTCCAGCTACAAGCAGTATCGCCGTGCCTATTCCAAGAACTGGAAGAAGGGAAGGTTGGTCTTTTATTTTCATCCTAAATTTCTGCCCGACGTGCAACACCGATCAGTTTTTCATATGGAAAGTTATAAAAACTTACAAAGTTTGGAGATAAACTTTTAATCATTGCAAAAATCTTCCAAAAGATATTACTAGAAACAATCTCTTCATCCCCATAAAAAATGACACGTTCATTAATGTGTTTTTCTCTCAATATAGTTTCTACATTAAGTTTTTCCATATAACCTGGACGGATAGTAAGAAGATCTAGTGCTTCTCCAAGTGGTGTCATTGTGCTTGTAATACCATGGGATTCAGAGGAAGTTTGAATAATAACAATAATATTGTAATCATAAATAATTCCATTTTTAAACATAGTTTTAGCGATGTATGCCGGGATATGATCAGTTCGACGAGCAAAGAAAAGAGCTGTACCAAAAATATGGCTTCCTTGTTTGTAACATTGTGCATATTCAGTTAAAAAAAGATCCTTATCCACCGGAACCAATGAGTTATAAAGTCGTTTTTGCCCTTGTGTATAAAGCACAACAATAAATAAAGGAATAGACGCAATAATCAAAGACCAATATCCGCCATTTGGTATTTTAAGCCAACAAGAGACAAAGAAAGTTAAACTGACTAACGCGACAATAATTGCAATAGACATCTTAAAATAATTTTTTTGAAACATAAAAATCATACTCATCAGTATTGCAGTAATACTCATAGCACCTGCAACCGAAAGTCCATAAGCAGAAGCTAGGTTTGCAGATTCTTTAAAAATAAACAGCATTGCTATAACACATAGAAATAAAAACCAGTTCACAGAGCCTACATAGATTTGACTACGCAGTTCATTTGATGTATATTTCACGTTAAAATGAGGGAAAATTCGAGTCGTCATTGCTTGATATAAAACGGAAAAAATACCACTTATCATTGCCTGAGATGCAATAACAGTTGCAGCAATACTCAGCAACAAAATTGGTACATACAATGAGGGGACGAGTGTATGATATAACTTAAAAAAAGGACTGTCAGCTGCCCCAGGATGCGAAAGAAGAAATGCACCTTGTCCGTAGTAAGAAAGCATTAACGCGAAGAAAGCAAAGAGCCATCCTTTAAGAATTGGGAGGCGCCCCATGTGACCCATATCTGCATATAACGCTTCTCCACCCGTAGCACACAACAATACATCTGCCAAAACAATAAAAGATATGCCCGGATGCTGTGCTATAAATTCATATGCATACACTGGAGATAAAGCTTTGAAAATTTCTAAGTGTTGAAGAACATAATATCCTCCACCTAATCCAAGAACAAAAAACCAAATAACCATTACCGGTCCAAATGCACTAGCTACCTTTTCAATCCCTCTTTTTTGAACAATAAATAGCACAAAGGTAACTGCAGTAGCAATAAATAAAAGTAGTGTTTTTGAAGTAGTTTCATAGCCTGGAATTAAAGCAATCCCTTCTACAGCACTTAGGATGCTGATAGCAGGCGTAATGACACCATCTCCGATTAATAATGAAATCCCAATAAAACCTAACACACTAACGATCGCTACCGCTTTAGCCTGTTTTAAATAGGGAAGTAAAAGCTGTACTAAAACGACGGTTCCGCCTTCACCTCGTTTAGAAAGACTTGTCGCTAACCATCCGTACTGGACTGTGACTAATAAGATCAGAGTCCAAGTTATTAATGAAAGAATTTGAAAAATTGCTTCATGTGTCGGTTTGATGAGAAGTAAAACTATCCCCAGTGTATATATTGGACTCGTGCCAATATCTCCATAGACTACTCCAAGCGATTTGATAACCATCATCTCGCTTTTAATGCGTTCTTTAAATGTCATAATACTCTTTTCGTAACTATATGTACATGTTTATTTTGTAATCTTTAAATTTCTATAATGTTTTGCTAAATATTATAAAAATCCAAAGTTACTTTCCCCATTGTGCGACTGTGTAGCTTAGTAAACACTGAATTCGGATACTTTAAGAAATTTTAAAAACGACAATATAAAATATGATACTTAAAAGAGTACAGGAAGTAAATTGTGGTGATGAAGGTAAAGTTTAAAACCATATTTCAAAGTGGTTATAGACAATTTGTGAAGCTTCAATATCAGAGGACAAACTCTTACAAGGGCGCCGTCCTCTAATCTTTCTACTATACAACAAAATCCGATACTAAAAAGTATTGGTATGGTAGACAGAGTATTGTATCATACGATTATTTAAAAATTGCAAGTATAGATCATAAGATATTTTCAATACTGCTATTTTTTGCCGGTAATGAACATGTATTGCAATCAAGTCTACACGGTTCTTGATGAATTAATATGTCACACTCTTGATGATTGAGTTTGATCTCATCTTCAATAATATCTGATAAGCCATGAGTATATTCTATTGTGTGATATTTACACATAGTCATATGGAAATCTACATATCTTTCAGAACCAGCTTTTCGAGTTCTTAGATCGTGAAAATCAACAAACTTATGACTATATTTTAAAACAGCATTTGTAATCTTCACTTCTTCCTCCTCATGAAGCCTTGTATCCATAAGTGGAGAAAATGCTTCAGTAAAGAGTTCATAGGAAGCATGAAAAAGTAAAAGTGCTACAATAATGGCAAAAACCGCATCGATCCAAACAAGTCCTGTAAGATAAACACCTATAAGACCTGCCATAACTCCAGCGGATGTAAGGACATCTGTTTTTAAATGCATGGCATCAGCCTGAAGTGCTATCGAGTCAGTTTTTTTACCGACAATCATGAGATGTCTTGAGATAAAGAAGTTTACGACGGACGAGACAAACATCACTGCAATCCCTAGCCAAAGATTGCCAATCTCGGCTGGATGATAGATACGTCCAATTGCTTCATATATAATCCAAATCGCTGCTACAAAAATAAGAGCTGCTTCAATACTTCCTGACATATTTTCATATTTACCATGTCCATAAGGATGTTTTTCATCAGCGGGTTGTGATGCTGCTCTAATTGCTACAAAAGCAATAATAGCAGCTAGAAGATCAACTGAAGAGTGAATACCCTCAGAGATAACACCTACAGATCCTATCGCAAATCCAACTATTAGTTTTCCAACTACTAGAGCTGTATTTGAGGCAATAGAGAGTCTTGCGGCTCTTGTTTTTTCATTCATAATTATAACCATCCTCTTTTTCTAAAATATCCCAATGGGATTGCCGCTGAAGTCAACATCAACCCAATAGAATATAAGTATCCAAAATGCCAATTTAGCTCCGGTATAAAATGAAAATTCATTCCATAAACACTTGCAATTAGTGTAGGAGGCATTAAAGCAACACTTGCAACTGTAAAGATTTTTATAATCTTGTTTTGTTCAATATTAACTTGCCCTAAAAAAAGATTCTGAATATTATCCAACGAATTTTGATTAATATTAGTAAATTCAATGAGAGAATTAATATCTTTCGAAATGACTATTAGTTCTTCTTTTAAAGAAACTGAAATTTTATTTGATTTTTGTAATGCTGTCACAATACGGCGTTTGTCTAAAACGGTCTCTTGAATACGAAGATTGAATTCTTGCGCCGTCGCAATTTTACGTAGAATATCATCTGAGAATTTATCATTTTCAGAAAAAAGACTTTGACGCAAATTATTGATTTCTTTGGTAGCATATTCTAAGATATCAGCATCGGCATCCACACGAATATCAAATATTTGAATCATAATATCAAGACAGTTCATAAACTCTTTTGCCCGCGCGAGAATCCGTTTTTCCATTTCATCAAATGTCTTAAGCTCTGCATAACGTAGGGTAAACAGTATATTGTCTTGAACAATAAATGTTACCGTTTCATTATAAGGTTTTTTTGTAGTTTGTACGAAAAAAAAAGCGATAAAGAAATAGGCATTGATTGTAATACTGTTGTGATCTTCCCAATAACGTGAACTCATTTCTATCTCTTCACGTTCATTAGACGTAGGAAATTCAACACAATAGTGTTGTGCAATCAGTTTGAGCTCGTCTGCAGATGGAGAGAATAAATCAACCCAAACAATTGATGATTTATCAATATTAGCTTCCACTGCTTGAAGCGTTTTAATTACAATATGATTATCTTGAAGAATGTAAAATTTGACCATAATTTTTGACCTTTAATTATAAATATTTAATTGCGGTAGGTATCTTATAGATAAGAAAAATAAATGGATAAAATGGGAGAGAAGAAGAAGTGTTTATCTTTTCACTTTTATTCCATACCTGTGTACAATTTACAAGGCAGAAAAAGCTAACACTTTTTTAAATCAATAACGAACCGCTACGTAGTTGATTCTGCATTGTAAATTGCGACTACTCGAATTAGGGTCACTGTCCACAGAATCTCCTTGGTAATAAATTTTTGGAATTTTACCCAAAAATGTTAAATAATTAAAACTTTCCAGTACAGTAAAAATTAAATCATATATTTTATACATTTATTAATACCTATGATATCGATAAAACCACCGCTTAACCACTTCAACAGCTAGCAGATAAACAATAACTATTCCTGTCAAAACAGCATAAAATAGTGGCGGCAGTGCTTCAAAACCAAGATATCCTGCCAGTGGTGTAAATGGTAAAACTATGGCGATCATTACTATACTCAGAGAAGTAACTATTAATAACCTACCGGGACGGCTTTTGAAAGGATTACGCCGTGTGCGTATAACAAATATTACAAGTACTTGAGTTGCCATTGACTCAATGAACCATCCAGTATGAAATAGTATTGCATCTGCCTTGAAAACTTCAATAAGAATATAAAACATCAAAACATCAAAAATTGAACTGATTGGGCCGATAGTCCACATAAAATTACGTATAAACTTCATATCCCAGGTTTGTGGCATACGCAAATCCTCTTCATCCACACGATCAGTTGGAATCGGAATTTCAGAAATATCATAAAGCATATTATTGAGCAGAATTTGCATAGGAAGCATTGGTAAAAAAGGAAGGAATAGTGATGCTCCAGCCATGCTAAACATATTCCCAAAATTTGAACTAGTACCCATCATAATGTATTTCATAATGTTTCCAAAAGTACGGCGACCCTCTAATACCCCATCATACAGTACGTGTAAATCTTGCTTGAGCAAAATCATATCGGCTGCTTCCTTAGCTACATCCACTGCACTTTCCACCGATATACCAATATCAGCTGAGTGTAATGAAGAGGCATCATTGATTCCATCACCCATATATCCAACGGTATGTCCGCGTGCTTTCAATGCCAGAATTATGCGGTTTTTTTGCGTCGGTGTAACTCGACAGAATATATTGGTGATTTCAGCTCTAGCCTGTAAAGCAGGCTCATCCAATTCACGAATCATATCACCTGTCAATATTCCCTGTATAGGAAATCCAAGCTGTTCACAAAGGTGGCAAGTAACTAGTTCATTATCACCCGTGACTATCTTAAGTGTAATACCACTGGATGATAATTTAGATAACGCATCAGCTGCACTGGCTTTTGGCGGATCTAAAAATGCTGCAAAACCGGCAAATATTAATTCAGCTTCGTCAGTTACAACGGCATGAGGATGATCGCTATCCACTCTCCGCCACGCTATGCCAAGTACACGAAAACCATCATTTCCAAGCTGGTCATAGAGTGCATGTATACTTTTAGAGACCTCTTCATTCAGCGGATTTTCACTCTTTGTTATACTATCCATATAATGTGTGGATAGCTGCAAGATGTGTTCTGGAGCACCTTTAACCACAATAAGTCGTTCACTACCATTATCGACTAAGACAGAAACACAACGACGTTCAAAATCAAAAGGAACTTCATCTAATTTATTCCATTTACTTACATCAATATCGGCATGTTCCAAAATAGCATCATCAAGTGGACTTTTAAGACCAGATTCAAAATAACTGTTGATATAAGCAAGTTCCAAAACCTTAGAACTATCTTGTCCAAGAAAATCAAGATGACGTTCTAAGTGAATACGTGCTTCAGTTAATGTTCCGGTTTTATCAGTACATAAAATATCCATTCCACCTAAATTTTGAATTGCAGGAAGATGTTTCATAATGACCTGTTTTTTTGCCATTGCCATTGCACCGCGAGCAAGTGTTACAGATACTACCATTGGTAACAACTCTGGAGTCAATCCCACAGCCAAGGCAATAGCAAATAAAAATGATTCTAACATCGGGCGATGAAATAATGCATTGACCAATAAAACAAATAACACCAGTAAAACAGTAAGACGCATAATTAGCATACCAAATTTACGAGTTCCTATCTCGAAAGTAGTTGGAGGAGCCTTTTGTGTCAATGACTCCGCAATTTCACCTAATGCGGTGTCAGAACCTGTACGGCAAATCAAAATACGTGCAGTACCGCTGATAACGGATGTTCCCATAAAGACTGCATTATTCGCCATATTAATGTCGTTTGTAAAATTGAGAAGATCAATAGCATATTTTTCTATCGGATAAGCTTCACCAGTCAAAAGTGATTGATTGACAAAAAAATCCTTACTTTCTAATATACGTGCATCAGCAGGAACTAGATCACCAGCCGATAGAAGCACTATATCGCCTTGAACCAAATCAGCTATCAGCAGATTTTTGGAACTTCCCTCACGCAAAACATGAACTCGTATACTCACTGATTGTCGTAATCGTTCTGCTGCTTGACCTGCTTGATATTCTTGAACAAAATCAAGAGTAACACTCATAAGCACAATAGCACTGATGATCAAAAAACTACTAACATCTCCTGTGAAGGCAGAGATAGCACTGGCCACCAATAAAATAATTACCAAAGGATTACGAAAACGTGAGAGGAATTGCAATATTAATGCTCGTTGCTGGTGAACATGCAAGGTATTCGGACCAAAACGCGCGAGACGCTCTTTGGCCTGATCATTGCTCAATCCTTCAGGTAGTGCCTCTATCTTGGATTGAAGGATCTTCTGCGGAAGATTCCAGAAAAGAAATTCTTGGCTTTCCATTGATACCTATCTTGAGAGTTCATATAGAAAAAATAAATTCACAAATTCATCTCCTAAAAATATTGAACTTAAATAGATCACAAAGTATATTTAAGAAATTATTATTGACCTATTAAATACTACAGAGAAAGATGGGGCATTATAGCGCAGGTGAATTGAATTTATAAATATTGTTGGATCATTTTCATGACAACTACTATTAAAAAGCTTATTATTTCCCTGAAACCTAGACTATTCATAATCATGACTATTTTTTTCGATTTTCGACCTTCAGTTCATTTATTTTTTGCTATAATATCTTATCCCCCCCCCTATAGGATATAAAATGTCAACCCATGAATCAGACGATGAAAAATTGGTCCCTACTTATAGCGCTCAAAAATCAAAACTTTCTTCAATAATCTCTTCAATATTTTGTACTTCTGTATCCGTTAATTTCTGATAATATTTTTCTCTTTTGCGTTTGAAAGCTATTGTTATATTATAAAACCACCGTTATAATACCTTCTTTATTAATATACAATAGGTCGATATATTTTGATAATTAATGTACAATATAGTATCTTTTTTACTATTCTATATTCATTGGGGTTACAATGCAAAAATTAAGTGATTTATCACTCAAAAAACGAGAAGAACTGTTTAGACAATTACGAATTTCAATTACGCATCACTCAAATGCTATGGAAGGAACAACTCTTTCTTTTGGTGAAACGAAAGCGCTTCTTGAAAAAGGTAATACAGCCGGTGATAAACCAATTGCAGAGCAGTTAGTAATACTTGGATTTGCAAAAGCGTATGATGTCATAATTCGCGAAGCAGCTAATAAAGAAAATATTATAGATTCTAGTTTTATAAAAGACATACATGCCATTATGTTTGAAGATGCTCTGCAGGTTTCTCCTTCATTTGTCTCAAAGCCTATAGGTGCATACAGATTGGATGAGAGATACATTAAAGGTGTCGATATAAAACTCTCAGCTCCTCATCAAATATCAAATGATCTTGAGAATTTGCTTTATAGATTTCAGAGTAATAATATGAGTCTATTGGAAATTGCAGAGTTTCATATTCTATTTGAAAGAGTTCACCCATTTGCAGATGGCAATGGAAGAGTAGGCAGATTGCTTATGGCTTATCAAGCTATCCAAAACAACATCATTCCTCCACTTATTGAAAATGAGCATAGAAGTGAATACTTAAAAACTATCAATGATGAAAATGAGTTAGAGCTGTTTTTAGAAGAAAGCATATTTAAAAGTTTAGATCTCATAAAATGATTTTAGGTTATATCAGAATATCTACCGATAAACAGAATCTCGAAAATCAAAAACATAAGATATTGTCTTATGCCCACGAGCATAAATTAATTATTGATGAGTTTATTGAAATTGAAATATCTTCAAAAGGTGATACTAAAAAGAGACTTATTGATTCTATTTTTCAAAAGCTTCATGCTGGAGATACGCTAATAGTAACGGAATTGTCTAGGCTCGGTAGAAATATGCTTGAAATCCTTAATCTTATAGAAAAATTTAATAGTCTTCATATAAAGATGGTGTTTGTCAATCAGCCAGAATTATCTACTCATACAAACAATGCTCTTTCCTCTTTGCTGCTTGCAATCTATGGATATTTTGCGCAAACAGAAAGAGAGATTATTTCTGAACGCACAAAACAAGGTTTGGCTGCTGCAAAAGCTTCTGGGAAACAACTTGGCCGTCCTAAAGGTGCAAAAGCAAAGACAAGGGTTCTTGATCCCTATAAAGATGAGATAATAAAATTATTGACTTTACAACTTACACAATCAAGTATTTTAAAATTAATTAATCCTAAGCTAGACAAGCCAATTACACTGACTTCACTGCGTTACTTTATTCAGAATGATGAAGATTTATTAAAAGTTTTAGATAACTCAAAATAAGTTGATTTTAAGCAGATAGGGAAAAAAGTCCCGTTGTAGGTTTGTACCCTATAACTTAAACATTGATGACTACGTTTTTTTCGTTTCTTGTCAAATTATCTTTATTATATTAAACTTCATAACTGATTTATTACAAGGATCAAGAGATATGAATAAAAGAATTTTAATCGTTATTATTTTAATGGCTGATGTTGCATTCGCTTCACCTTTACAGCTAGAAGTGAGAAATGTAAGAAATAATACAGAGATAAAAGCACAAAAAGATGATATAAAAACCTTAGTGGATGCAGTAAGTGGGTGTCTTCATGCAAGAGGTCTAGACGAAGATGTAGCAAGTAAAAAAGTTTTTAATTCATTAAAGTTAACCGATCTGATGGCAAAAAATATTCTTAATCATTTTGGTGAAATGAAACGCAAAGATCTAATCGA
>CAISHH010000151.1 GCA_903885085.1 uncultured Campylobacterales bacterium | reverse complement strand
GATGGCAAACCAAGCAATAATGGCCATTTAAGAAAATAAAAAAACATAATCAATGCACCATAAAGATGCTTTAGAGTACGAATGTTATGCTCCTAAAGCTTTTTTAACATTCTCATCTGCCATGGTAATATTCCATGCTGGCTCCCACACTACATTGACTTCACACTCCCTCACCTCTTCAACCCTCTCACATGCTTCTTTTACCCATTGCACTATCATTTGGTGCAGGGGACAAGCTTGTGTTGAGAGTGTCATAGTTACTACAACATGATTGGAATCTTTGATTTCTACATTGTAAATCAGTCCCATTTCTACTAGATTAAATCCAACTTCCGGATCGATAACTGTTGAGATAGACTCATATACTTTTTCTTCATTTAACATTATTTAAACCTTATTATATAAATTAAATTGCGCAGTAAAAAAATACCGCCTATACATAAAAATGACACACCGACTTTAAATAGATCATTGTTACTTAAAAGTAAGCCGTAAGCTCCTATAAATACACCAAGCGCACTAAAGAGAACTTGAAAATTAGCACTTTTTATAGGTATCATATCGGCTAACATAGGTACTTTCTCTTTTCCCACAAGAGGTGAAAAACGCTCAAACCATACCAAAAAAGGTACGATCTTGTAGAGATGACCTGAAATCATAAAACCAAAAAAACCTGTAAATATTAACCAACCTGTTACTAAAATCATGGCTTCACTCTTACTGAAGATATAGAATATACAAAGTAAAAATGAGCTTACAAGCGATGTAAGAGATACATATAATGATTTTGCATACACATCATGTTCTTTGCGCGCACGGGTTTGATATAGAACAAACATCTGAAACACATATAGTAGAAGCGACAAAGCACTCAGCAAGTATCCTAAATAGCTTAGAGCAAGTAAATCAAAAAGTGATGAGATAGCGACTGACAGTACCCCAATACTCATAAGCACAAGTGCTGTTTTTATCGGGCGCCAAGAAAAATGATGTGAAAGCCCAAACATAGGAATTAAAACCATGGATAAACCAAAAATAGTAGTCACGATATAACCCATAACTACCAAATATACATGGCCTTTTAAAAGATCAGTTAAATTGATACTGATCATGCCAGAATATCCCAATGCCAAAACGATACCGAAAACGACTCCTAAAAGTAAAAATATATTTGCGATGATAACGCTAATCATCGTAAAGTTTAATTTTTTTTCTATTTTTCGTATTGTCATGAATGTATCAAAGAGAAATGTGAGCATTGCTATCAATACAGTTAGTCCACCAAAGGGAAGGACAAGAGGTGAAAAAATAAATCCATATGCCATCATCAGTGTTCCAAAAAGGAGTAAAGGCCAAATAATATAATAGAGATCTACTGCAAAATGCCCGTTTTCAAGCACAACGGGGACGAGTTGCGCCATAGCCCCGAAGATTGTCATCATAATAAATCCCAAAAGAAATAGATGAACCCATGCTATTACCGAAGGGCTCAAATATCCAATCGAGGAGATATCTAAAGAGAAAGCAAAAATACTGCTCAAAAGATAAAATAAGACACCGATAATAAAATAGGGTGCTATTAATTTAAACGGTGGAGCAAAATCACGATTAATCGCGAACATTTTTACAACTGAAAATCAGTTTGATGTGTCCATCATCAAGATATTCTGTGTAAATGTCATAATCTTGACTTATTTTTTCTAATAATCCCATCGGTTTTTTGTGATTTATCATCACCAACTTGTGATCAGTGGAATCTATAAGTTTTAATCCTATCATAGAATTAACCATAGGTTCTGGTGGTTCACACATGGATGTGTCGAACTGATAGTAAGTCACATCATTTCTCGTGTACGTAAAAAAATCAACAGTTGCATTTTCAACATCAATTTTTGTAGCATTCTCAGGGAGTAAGTTCATAAACAGTCCTTTATTTAGAAGATAATTTATAAAATAATAGGACAAATGATATTTTTATGCATTAACAAATGTCAAGAACTATTTTGTCTGATTGTTGTAGTATATAAAATAAAAAAAGAAGGCAAGATAATGGATTTTTTTAAATATATACATGCAGTTGGTACTGGAGTAAAAGGCAATAGGGATTTAAGCTTTGAAGAAGCAAAAGATATGATGCATCAGATTTTAGAGCAAAGCGCTCATCCTGAGCAAATCGCAGCATTTTTGCTGGGTTGGAGGCTAAAGCCTGAGACAACAGAAGAGTTTCGCGGTGCACTTAGTGCCTGTGATACTTATATAACACCACAAAAAATAGAAAACTCGATAGAGCTAGGTTATCCATTTGATGGCAAGGCAAACAATCCTTATATCTTTCCTCTAGTCGCCCAAGTGCTTGAAGAAAAAGCTCTGAATCTTGTCGTTATGGGTGATGAACTTCAGCCGGCAAAACACGGTATTACGGTAAAAGAGATTTGTACACATATTGATTTGAGTGAAAACTGTCACTTCTTTGACCGTAAAGATTTTTTTAATAAGATGCATCAACTCACGGATATACGCATGCGTTTAGGCTTACGTAGTGGATTTAATACGATTGAAAAGCTTCCACGAATTGCACAGAGTGATTATGCTATAACGGGAGTGTTTCATAAGCCTTATGTGAAAAAATATATCGAAGTTTTTGCTGATCGCTATAAAAGATTTGCCTTGATTCAGGGGAATGAGGGAACACCAGAACTCTTTAGTAAAGGTAGGTTATGGATCGCCAATGGTGATGAAGTGGAAGAGTTTATTATCGATCCTGAATTCTATGGCATAAACTATCAAAAATCTTGGGAAAGTATCACGCTAGAGGAGTCCCTTGAACAGTTGAACTATCCATCAAGCGAATATCTTAAACTAGCAAAACTCAATGCAGCGATTTATCTTTTTGTTGCACAAAAGGCCCAAAGTATCGATGAGGGTTTTGAAATGCTAAATGGCTAGTTTTTTTACTATTTTGTTCAACTCTATTACTGGAGGATTTGGAAGTTGTGGATATGCTTTTTGAACTATATTTGTGACCCATTGCGGATAAATTCTAAAGTTGAGTTTTACAACGGCGGTCAGTGGATATTGTAATTTTTTAGCCTCTTTTATGGTGTAAATCTCTTCTCTTCTCTCGCCCGCTGGTATTCTAGTATCACTTATAAGCTTTTTGTATCTCCAAAATTGCAAACCGACGGGTTGGTTATTTTCATCGCCAAATACTTTCATAAAAGGTCTAGCATCTTTGCCAAGATTGTTATCAGCTTGTAGTTTTCCGCTTTCAAATACAACTTTATTGTTTTTGTCTTTAACTGTGATCTCAAGCCATAACTCTCTAAAATCAGAAACTCCTGTAGGCAAGTGATGTCCTGCTCCGATATTTTTCACACCGACTATCACTGTTCCCTCTTTTATATCTACATCCAGTTTCGCAGAAGTTTTAAGCAACTGAATCGTTTGATCTTCATTAATCTTATTTTTCAAACCTGATAAAAAGTGATTTGATCCTGAAAAATAATGAACTTTCACGTCATCTTTCATTGTTCCGCCATTTGTTGAGCGACCTTTTAAAGGTGAAAATTTATTCTCTTTGAGATTTGTCATATGACAATCGATACAGTCTTTGTGTTTACTTGGATTTTTTGGGTCGTTATAAGGTGATTTTTCCCACTCTTTAAAAGTAGATACGACTCCAAGATGGCTATCTGGTAAATATTCATCATGACAAGAAGCACAGTATGCGCTTTGTTTGTAGATTTTGTTTGAATAGCTTTGTTTATGTACTTTTGGATTTGCATTGATGAATTTTTCACTCAGCCACTGTTCTGTTTGTGAAGCACTTTCCTCAAAAGTATATTTTTTTCTATTGGTTAAATCTAAATGGTATGCACTGTTTCCGCTTGAATCGACTTTTGTGATTCGGTGACATGCCAAGCAAGAGACGCCTTGCTCAAGTTGTGAGTTTTCATGGAGCTTTAGCTCCTCAATCAAAGTCGAAGAGCCACTCTCAAAAAGAGGATCAGGCATGATATTGCCATTCATAGCATGAGTTGTTTTATCTTGTTCTGTCGTTACGGCACTTGGATTATGACATCCCATGCACCATTTTCTAAATCCATTTCCTTTATCTTCCGCGGCTAGGTTTTCCATCACCATATAGTAGGGATTTGACCCTGTCATATGTCTATGATTTGAATCTGCCCATTGATTAAAGATATCAGTGTGACACGATTTACATTTAGCTGAATTTGTCCAATCTTGATTATGATATCTCTGGACATTCTTCTCAAGTTGGATATTGGTAAGTTTACTGCTAGTAGCACTAAAAGAAGGAGTAGAGTAAAAAGTACTGGCTATCAATATAACCATAAGCTTTGAAGTAAATGCCGCGTTGACTCTTTTTTTTGTATGAAGGAATAAAGCTAAGAGTAAAAAGAAAGAACCATAGAGATGAATATAAAAAGAGGTGAGTCCATAGATATCTCCGCCTCGGTTCCCAATTAAAAACAGATAAAAGCCACTCATTGTAATCAAAAATAAGACAATTCCTAACACTATTCCATTCATACTATTTTGTTTTTTTACAACTAAATGTTTGTATACATGTATGTTGACGAGAGGGATCAAGAGAAAAACAGTTAAAAGAATAGAACCTATAATATGTATTGCTTGTATATATTTAAAATAATCCCATTCAACTTGTAAAATATCTATTTGTAATAAACCCGTTATAAAGATGAGGATCAAGTAGATTTTAATATGTGCAGTTTTCATAAGTTGTCCTTATCGTCAATAGTATAATCCACAATATCACCATCCAAGGTTTTAAAGAATGCTATTATCTCATCTGTTTGCGTATCAGTGATATTGAGTCCAAGCTGATACTTTGCCATTATGTGTATAGCATCTCGCAATTTTGCAATTGAACCGTTATGAAAGTAGGGTGATGTTTTGGTGACATTTCGCAGTATTGGAACTCTAAATAACTGTTTATCATTTTTACCCATAAACCCTCCGATATTTTCAAATGGGTACTGATGATAAGTATTGAAATTGAAGCCAAAATGGCTTACTTCTCTCCCTCCCTCCCCTTGATGCAAAGTAGTTGTCAAATCAAGAATACTGTTATAGGTTCTAAGTGGAAATTTTTGTATGCTTTGTCCTCCGACACTTTTGCCAGTGTGACATCCTTTACAGCCAAAAGTGATAAAGTTTGTCAAACCTCTTTTTGCTTTTTCACTTATCGCATTATTGTCTCCGTCTAAAAATCTATCATAATCACCGCGGGTTAAAAGCGTTCTGACATAAGCTCCAATCGCTTTTTGTACATTTAAAAATGTGAGTGTCGGAGCTTGCATGTGCTGAGTATCTCCAAATACTTTTTGAAATTTTTCTACATACGCTTTATCTAAAGAGAGTCTTTGCTCAACTTCCGATGGGCTCATATTCATTTTGTAAGGATCTTTAATAGAATTGCCGGCCTCTTGCTCTACGGTATCGACTTCTCCATTCCATGTTAAATGTTTGGCTAGTGCAGAATTTAAAATACTCAAGGTATTTAAATGAAAAGGATTTTCTTGTTGATGGTATCCAATAGCAGTTGAGAGTCTGTCTGTTCCGCTTTGATCAGATAAATGACATACAACACAGTCTTTAGGAGAAGTTTTAGAGGGCGTGAGAAGCATACTTGAATAAGGTTTGTTTTTATTATTGTCTTTGTCTATCATATGACAGGTATTGCAACTGATATCTTGTTCTTTGGATAAGATTGTATTAAAATAGAGCTCTTTGCCTAAAGCGATTTTATCTTTACTTAATCTATTTTCTGGAGTATCAACAACTTTTAAAAGCTCTTTATAGGTACTTGGGTTGCTCGACATATTTCTGGACAAGGCAGCTTCTCTTAACTCGTCATCGCTGAACGGTTTGCTCTCTTTTTGAGTGAATAGCCCTGATAATGATAGCAATAATATAATCGAAGTTGCGACAAAAATTGATATAATCAGTGATCTCATAACATCGTTCTCCTTTGAAAATTTCCACCTATTTTACGCGACTGATATTGTTTATTTTAGTTGGCTTAGTATATATCATATGTTTAGGATATGATATGATACAAATCAAGAAAGAGCGCGGTATTGATGTAAAAATGAAGAATAAAGGTGCAAAATGGATAAAAATTCCAATCATATTAAAAATATTCTTCACGGATTTTTTCTCTCAATCGGTACCACTATTGCAGAGCCTTCGACCATCCTTCCACTAATAGTGAATGCTTTTGGTGGAGGCTCGCTTTTAGTTGGTTTTTTTTCATCTTTATTGCGTGGCGGTGCGATTATAGTGCAGATGTTGGCGGCTTTTCAAGCACAAAGTTATGCGCGGATGTTACCTTATCTCAGACGCGTTTTCCTTATACGTTTTCTCGCATGGTTTGGGATAGGAGTTGCGATTGTTCTCTTTGGCAAATATCATCCAAATATCACTCTCTTTAGTATTGGTTTTGGTCTCTTTATCTTCTCTTTTAGTGCCGGTTTTGGAGCGATTTATTTTAAAGATATTCTCGCAAAGATCTTTACCCATAAATTTCGTGGTAAGAGTATGGCTTACAGACAGTTCTTTACTGCTTTTGGTGGCTTGATAAGTGGTTCACTCGCAGCGTTAATATTAAAAATATTTGAGCCGCCATTAAGTTATGGATATCTTTTTATTATCAGTTCATTTTTTATGGGATTTGGTTATTTGGCTTTTGCAACCGTAGATGAGCCCATAAAACAGGAAATTGCGCCAAGAGAAAATTCTTTTAAGAAATTCTTGCATAACGCCCTAGAGATATTTAAATCAGATAAAGATCTTCGTATTCAGATCACTACATTTTTACTCGCCTACGGTTATCTTATAGCCTTACCTTTTATTATCCTTGATGCTAAAACAAAAATAGATCTCAGTGCTTCTGCTATTGGTATACTCATAACTACTCAGATGGTTGGCGCAATGCTTAGTAATCTTTTATGGGGAAAACTCAGTGGTAAAGGTAGAAATAGACACACGGCCAATCTTGCGATTGCCCTGCATCTTATTGCCATTTTAGTCGCAGCTTTTGCTTCAAGCTTACATGAGTATATGTTGGTGTTTTTTCTTATCGGAGCAGCAGCTGATGGCAATCGCATTGCTTCTGGAAATCTCATCTTAATTTTAGCGCCGTCAGAAAAACGTCCTTTGTATGTTGCTCTGCAGATTAACCTTGTTTCTTTTGGGATGTTTTTCTCAATAGTTGGAGGATTGATCTTACATGTAAGCAACTATACGATGCTTTACACTATCACGTCTTTGGTACTTAGTGTCTCTTTTTTTACTTCACTCAAGCTCAAAGATGAAAGAGAAAACTAATCACTTCGTGACACAAAAGTGACACAAATTGTTATGAGAGCTTAACTCATCTTCCTATAAACTACCAAAATATTTGGAGATGATTATGATAGAGAAAATCTTAAAACGAGACGGTACACATAAAGAGTTTTTGGCCTTCAAGATTGAAGATGCCATCAAAAAAGCTTTTAAAAGTGAACATATTGCTTATGACAGTGCAGTATTTTTTAATGTCTTAGAAAAACTCAAAAGCAAAAGAGCTGTAGCTGTAGAAGATATCCAAGATTCAATAGAAAAAGAGCTCTATAAAGCAAGATATTTTGAAGTTATGAGATCGTTTATTCTCTATCGTCACACCCATAAAATGCAGAGAGAAAGTCTGCTTGATGAAGATACCACATACATTAACTCTACTCAAACAATAGAGGAGTATATCAGCGGTACTGACTGGCGTATCAAAGCAAACTCAAATACCGGCTACTCTAATGCTGGACTTGTAAATAACACTGCGGGCAAAGTGATAGCAAATTATTGGCTGGATAAGATCTACTCGAAAGAGGAAGGGTATGCTCATAGAAATGGGGATTATCATATTCATGATCTTGATTGTTTGACAGGATATTGCGCTGGCTGGAGTCTAAGAGCGCTTCTTGATGAGGGTTTTAACGGTGTGCGAGGAAGAGTTGAGAGCGATGCTCCAAAACATTTTCGCGAAGCACTTGGACAGATGGCAAATTTTTTAGGGATATTGCAAAGTGAGTGGGCGGGTGCTCAGGCGTTTTCATCGTTTGATACCTATCTTGCACCTTATGCTTTTGCGGATAGATTGCCATATAAAGAGATCAAAAAAGCGATAAGAAGTTTTATATATAACCTCAATGTTCCCGCGCGTTGGGGACAGTCGCCATTTACAAATATCACGATAGATTGGACAGTCCCTGATGATCTTAAAGATCAAATCCCTACATGTAAGCAAAAACATCTCTTAAAAGACAGATTTGACAGAGGACTTTTGGCTCTTGCAAATGAGAGAGGCTGTGAAAAACTCGAAGATATGACATACAAACATTTTCAAAGTGAAATGAATCAGATCAATAGAGCTTACTATGAGATTATGACTGAAGGTGATAAAACGGGGCAGCCTTTCACGTTTCCTATTCCTACTGTAAATATAACAGAGGATTTTGACTGGTATGGGGAAAATACAGATGTCTTGTTTGAAAACACGGCAAAAGTAGGTTCTTCGTACTTTCAAAATTTTATAGGAAGTCAGTATAAAAGAGATCTAAATGGAGAATTGATTGCCAACGATGAAGCATATAAACCAGGACATGTTAGAAGTATGTGTTGCCGTTTACAGCTTGATCTTCGTGAGCTTCTTAAGCGTGGAGGTGGACTTTTTGGCAGTGCAGAGATGACGGGAAGTATAGGTGTTGTTACGCTTAATATGGCAAGACTTGGATTTCTATACAAAGGGGATAAAGACGCCCTTATGGCGAGAATCGATGAGCTTATGAATTATGCAAAATCGACTTTGGAGAAGAAAAGGATTTTTATTCAAGAGATGTATGACAGAGGTCTTTTCCCTTATACTAAAAGATATCTTCCAGGATTTAAAAACCATTTCTCGACTATCGGTGTCAACGGTATCAACGAGATGATAAGAAATTTTACAAGCGATAGTTATGACATTAGCTCGAATGAAGGGATATCTTTTACAACTGAGATATTAAATCATATTAGAGAGAAAATGGTCGAGTATCAAGAGGAAACAGGCAATCTTTACAATCTTGAAGCAACTCCTGCCGAGGGAACTACATATAGATTTGCCAAAGAAGATAAGAAAAGATATGGTGATTCTATTATCCAAGCTGGAAAAGATGAAAATATCTATTATACAAACTCTTCTCAGATTCCAGTTGATTTGACAAATGATCCGTTTGAAGCATTGGAATTACAAGATGATCTTCAATGCAAATATACGGGAGGAACGGTGCTTCACCTCTACATGCAAGAACAAGTGAGTTCTACTGAAGCATGTAGAAAGCTAGTCAAAAATGTTATATCAAACTTCAGACTTCCATATATAACCATTACACCGCTATTCTCGGTGTGTCCAAAACATGGTTATATAGCTGGAGAACATGAATTCTGCCCAAAATGTGATGAAGAATTGATGGCAGAGTATGAAATTCAAACACTAGAAGTATCTTAACTGATCTAAATAGGTCTCTTGCGAAGCTCCTTGAATAGCCTCCGGGAGCTTCGTAGGGGACCTAATTTAAAAAAACTAAGGAGTACAAAATGAGTAAAAATGAAATTCTAAGCATGTTAAGGGAAAAAAGACAAAAATGCACAGTTTATACGAGAGTGATGGGGTATCACAGACCAGTTGAAAGTTTCAATTTAGGGAAAATCGGTGAGCACAGACAGAGAAAACAGTTTACTGAACACTAAGATCGTCTACGATATCACAAAATTCACGCATCTGGATTTTCCTGATCATCTCGCTTGTATCATCTGGTTTGCTGGATGCAATATGCGGTGTAATTACTGCTATAACAAGGAGATAGTTTTTGCTAAAAATGGAAACTATACTCTTAGTGACGCCATAAACTTTTTAAAAACAAGAGTAGGTTTGCTTGATGGAGTCGTTCTCTCAGGGGGAGAGGCGACGGATCATGATTTGGTAGCTCTTTGTAAAGAGATAAAAAATCTTGGATTTAAAATCAAACTTGATACCAACGGAACAAACTTCCAAACGCTTCAAATTCTATGCAACTTAGAGCTGATTGATTACATCGCACTCGATTATAAAGCACCTCGCTATAAATTTGGGCAGATAACAAAATCAAGTAAATTTGAAGAGTTTTGTAAAACTTTGGACTATCTTTTAGCGAGCAGTATAAAGTTTGAAGTCAGAACAACCGTTCATACAGATCTGCTGGATGAAAAAGATATTAACTTTATCATAAATGATCTTTTAATACGAGGCTATGATCATAAGTATTATCTTCAAAATTTTCTTGACACGGGAGAAAATATTGGCGATCTAAAAACCTCTCTTAAAAAACTTGACAGATCCTTATTGTCAAATGATTTAGAAATAGTTTTTCGATAAAAACTCATAGCCTGAATATACTACATATATATTCTATCTCTTTTAGAAATAAATATTATTTTAGAGTTTCAGTTCATTATAAAATTACTTGACAATAATAAATAAACTCTCTATAATTTCTTCACATAATAAATGAATACTCATTCATTTATTGATCTAAACTAAATTGAGTATTTTTAGGATT
Source organism: uncultured Campylobacterales bacterium (assembly GCA_903885085.1). GTDB lineage: Bacteria > Campylobacterota > Campylobacteria > Campylobacterales > Sulfurimonadaceae > Hydrocurvibacter. The sequence continues at coordinate 67 of CAISHH010000151.1, read as the reverse complement.
GATACATGAACAAATATAAAATTTTAATTATTGAAAATGATAATAATAGTGCATCTGACATTGAATT
>CAISHH010000150.1 GCA_903885085.1 uncultured Campylobacterales bacterium | reverse complement strand
TGGAAAAAATGAAAAAGTTCCAATCATAAAACAAGCTCTAGCCCAAGGGATACCGACAATCGTAATAAGGGCTAAAACACCAATACCCCACCAAGCAAGCCCCATAAAAAACCCGCCAAATACAAACCATAAAATATTCCCGATTGTTCTCATATCTTCTTCCTGTTAAAATTAGCCATAATTTTTATGATGGTCATCATAGTCACAGATGCAATCAAACCTGCAATAATCAGCGCATAATACTCAGTCTGTGCAATGGCATTCGCTTCTTTTCCGATAGTCGCAACAGCGAGTAAAAAGGTAAGTGGCATAGAATCTCCCATAGCAAACATCAGTGTATTTTTGATCCCAAGCTTTTTTAAATAAACTACTGAGCTTATAATACGAAGTATAAGTATTATAGCGACAATCGCAACTGCTTCGCGTAAAACTGAGAGTGAAAAAAGTGCATTGAGATTTACTGTTGAGCCAACATAAATAAAAAAGATTGGAATAAAAAATCCAAATCCAAATGAAGAGAGTTTATGAGGAAGTTCTGTTTTATGCTCAAAAAACGTAGCAACGAACATTCCGGCAATAAAAGCTCCAAGCACCATATCAAGTTTTAGATAGATCATCATAGCAACCATAGTAAAAAAGAACGCCATAGAGATACGAATATCTTTATCACGATTGTCAATGTCTGGCATAATCTTTTTTTTAATCTGAGGAAACCACCAAAAAAACATTTTTGATGCGCGAAATATGAAAATAGTTGCTACTAAAAAAAGTATCAGAGTCCCAATGACTTGAACGAGGTCTTTTGTTAAACCAAATTCCAACACTCCACTCAAAAGCGTTAAGGCAACAATACTGACAAACTCTCCGAAAATCCCAATAACAAGTGCGAGTTCGAGCCAAGGTTCATCTTTTCCTAGCTCTTTGACAAGGGCCATAATCATTCCTAATGAAACAATTGGATATGCAACTAGATAAATCAACGAAAGATGAAATGTAAATACAATCAAAGCCGATAGAGAGTATAAAATCACAAAATATAGGACTGCTGAGAGAAATAGAGATCTTTGCATTGTTAAAAAGGCTTTCAGGTTTACTTCCATTCCTGCAAGGAACATAAGGAATAAAAAGCCTGTTTTAGCGATGATCGGTATATATACATTTCCATCTAAAATACCAAAGTATCCAACCACACAACCTAAAAGAATTTCAACAACAGCCAGTGGGAAAAAGAGTGTTTGTGCAATAAATGGAGCGATCAAAACAATTGCAGAGAGAGCGATAATTACTAGCGGCATATCAACCATATTTACCTCTTTAGCTGATTTATCAATACAACTACACTCTGTAGCTATAAATTTTTGGAAGTGTATATTATTTCATCTAAAATAGAAGGTATATGAAAAAATAAGTTCAAGATACTGACAATTTTATTTCTAGGCAATCCCTACTTTTAAAGATTTTACTAATTAAAAGTAGGGATTTTTCTATATCGAGATCTCTTTGATATCTGCGATGTGTAAAAAGCTTTTGTAGATAAGGGCTACAAGAGACTTTCTATTTTCCCTTACATGTAAGTCATCGGCATTAACCATGACATTGTCAAAAAAGCTATCAAGCTGAGGTTTTAGTTCCAAAAGTGTATCGAGTTCTTCGATATATGTTGTATAAGTTCCCGCTAAAACTGCGATGTATGCGTTAAATAATTCATGCTCAGCGTCATCATCAAAAAGTGCAGGATTGACTGAAAGTTCTGCCGTTAAATCCATATCTTTTGTGATGTTTGCAAGACGTTTGAAAGTAGAAAAAGTCTGAGCGAAGCTCTCACTTTGAGCCATGATATTGACCGCTTCTATCTTCTTGCCCATAGCCAGAAGTTCGCGCTCGCCAGAAGCTAAAACCGCTTCGATAATGGAAGGATTTACTTTGTAAAACTGTCTGATACGCTCTAAGAAGAAGTTCTCGATCTTTGCAGTGTCAAAAGCTTTGTAATTAACTGCTAGTTTTGCGATTGTTTCTTTGATATTAAAAAGAAAACCGTATTCATTGACGATGCGGATGATACCATTTACCGCGCGACGAAGAGCAAAAGGATCACGAGAACCTGTCGGAATCTGCTCGATGCTGAAAAGTCCTAAAAGCGTATCAAGTTTGATAGCCATAGCGATGATTGCACTTAGTGGAGTCGATGGCAATTCACTCTCTTCACCAAGTGGAAGATATTGCTCTTTTATCGCTAAAGCGACTTCAGCTTTTTCACCAAGTGCAAGTGCGTAGTAGTGTCCCATAAGCCCTTGAAGCTCAGTAAACTCATACACCATCTCGCTCATCAAATCGGCTTTAGCCAAAGTGATAGCACGCTCTAAAATCACTTCATTTTCAGTCACATCACCTTTGATACGCTCTTTGTAAAGATTGAAAAGCTCTTTTACAATGATACTTTCACGCTCTACTTTATCTTGTAAACTTCCAAGACCGTCCATAAATGTGACTTTTTCAAGTCCATCAAGTTTAAGACCGCGTTTAAGGTCATTATCATAAAAGAAAAGTCCATCAGAAAGACGTGGACGAAGCACTTTTTCATTTCCCTCAACCACTTTTCTATAGTCATCTGTGAGAGCATTTGAGACTACGACAAATTTATTGACAAGTTTTCCATCTTTAAAAACAGGGAAATATCTTTGGTGTTCTTTCATAGATGTAATGATAACTTCAGGAGGCAAACGTAAGAATTCAACATCAAAACTTCCCACTAAAGCTGTTGGATGTTCTGTGATTGCCACGACTTCATCAAGCAGATCTTCATCGATCTCGATCTCTATGTTTTGCTCTTTTTGGAGCGTTTCAAATTGTGCAAGGATGTTTTGTTTTCGCTCATCTGGATAAAGTGTCACAGCACCGTTTTTGAGTGTCTCAAAATACTCATGCGCAGAGCTAATATCTTTAATACCAAACGAGCTGATACGGTGCACAAAAGTCTGTTTGCTTGACGCAACATCAAAAAGAGTCAACTCAACAAGCGCATCTCCAAACATCACATTTACCCAGCGAATAGGACGGATAAAACTCTCTTGTGAACTTCCCCAACGCATAGACTTTCCAAAATCAAGAGATTTGATCCACTCCTCTATCATCGCAGGTAAAAGCTCAACTGAGGGACGACCTTGAACTGCTTGTTTGAAGTAAAGCACCTCTTTGCCGCTCTTCTCTGCTTTGCCTATTTCACTCATCTCTACTCCGCATTTTTTTGCAAAGCCAAGAGCTGCTGGAGTTGGCTCGCCATCTTTGTATGCCATTGCTACAGGTGCGCCGAAAAACTCCACTTCGCTGTCTTCTTGAGATGTTTTAAACTCTCTATGCCAAAGTACCAAACGACGAGGGGTATAGTAAAACTCAAACTCTCCCGCAAGAGAGTTTTGCTCTAAGATCTTTAACCATTTTTTTTCAATATTTTTTAATTCTTTTAAAAGCGGAACAGCCGGAAGCTCTTCGACACCGATCTCGATAAGTAAAGGTTTTAGCATTTATATCTCTCATATATTATTTTACGCGATTTTATCAATATCTGGGTTAAATATTGATTAACTTAACACAATCTTAAATAAGACAAATATCATCTTGTTTAGGTTTATTTGCAAGAAAATAGCGATATACTTCACTTCATAAAATCATACAAAACAAGGAAATAAAATGCCAACAATTAACAAATACGTTGATATAGACACTGTAGAAAGGGAAGCTAAAAAAGATCTTATTGATCGTCACTCTCCATTTATCACAGTAATGGGTGATGCTAAAAAAGGCGAAATGCTTGCAGTAAATGTAAAAATGGGTAATGAATATACTCATCCAGATGATTTTGATCACTATATCGAAAGCATTACTCTTTTCAATGGTGAAACTAAACTAGCGATGGCTACTTTTGTACCAGGTACTCTTGGAAATGAAAAATCTCATTCAGAAGTAACTTTCAATATCCGTCCAATGGGTAAAAAACTTAACCTTGTTGCACATGGTTACTGTACAAAACACGGTGTTTGGGAAAGTACTCCAGTAGAAGTAACTGTAGAAGAAGCTAGCACTTGTTGTGGTGGTGGAAGCTGTTCATAATCTATATTAGGTAGTTTGAAGCCTTTTTGTAAGGCTTCATTTTTCTTCTAATAACTTAAGATTGATCTTTTATCCTATTTTTATATCCTGCATTGATTCGTAAATGAAGACCTAGAAAATACGCATATGTTATCGCTTTTTTAAGCAGATATGCTTTGTATCCCTTTACTTTTAAAAATCCAAACATCTCACCGACTGCATATTTCCCACCAAGCGCAACAAAAATACCACTAACTTCTGCGTGAAAAGGTTTACTACTTTCACCGATCATTATTTTTAAGATACTCTTTGCAACATACTCTGCACTTTTTTCGGCAATCTGTGCTGTGGGTGGAAGCATATTTCCATACTTATCTTTCATTTCAACACAATCACCTATAGCAAAGACATTTTGTGTGTTATTGATGTTAAGTTGTTTATCTGGAATCAATTGGTTTATTCTATTTTTTTCACTGCTATATTTACCATCTACGGTAGAAGCTTTTATGCCACCTGTAAAAATCATAAATTGATACTTGAGTTGTTTCCCATTTTTAAAGTAAATAGTAGTGCTATCAACATTATTGATAAAGGCACTTGTCATTATCTGGATACCGAGCTTTTGAAGTCTTTTTTGTGTATTGTCAATGATATAAGGACTCATGCCAGGTAAAATAGTATCACTAGCATCGATAAGAACTATCTTAATTGCTTTTGCTCTTTCACCAAGAGTTTTACTATAACTTTCTATAACATATGCCATCTCAGCTGCTACTTCTACCCCGCTGAGCCCTGCTCCGCCTATAGCAAGATTGATATCCTCGCCACTGTTAAATTCTTCATTTTGGAGCTTTTTATAGATTAGGTTTTCAAACTCTTTTCTAAAATTATAAGCACGCATAAGATTTTTAACACCGTAACTATTTTCTCGAAGACCTTCTATGAAAGAAAAGAAATTCGTTTTAGCACCTGTTGCGATGATAAGATAATCATAAGAGAATTCTTGAGTTTGCGTTTTGACACTTTGCTTCTCATAATCAATGAAAGTCGCTTTTTCATAATGAAAATTAACTTTCTTTTTAAAACCTTGACACCATTTTTCCAGATCAATAGCGATCTCATGAATGTCAAATCGCCCTGCTATATATCCATAGGCTTCAGTTTGCAAATAATGATAAGGATTACTATCAATAAGTGTTATGTCAACATTATCATGTTTTGCTAAAAATTCGATGGCGCGCAAACCGCCATATCCACCACCAATAACGACTACTTTTGTATTCAAAAAAGAACCTTCAATTTTATTTGTGGAATTATACAGAACTTAGTTGAATTCACTACCAAAGAGACGTTCATATATCAAAATATGCTATACTTACGCGCAAAAATTCATCATAAAATAGGGTGTATTGGCCCTAAAGATAACGATCTCACACTTCATTATTGGATCATGATCAAAATCTCAATAAAAGTAATATTTTAAGACATAAAGGAGCATTTTGCGCAATAAACAGTATTCCGTCAAAGTTTTTGAAACAACTTTAACCGATGAAGATCAATTTATCTCTTTTTTTAATACAAACTATAATCTGTTTAAAGATTATCTTATTGTAATACATGGAGATATAAGTCAAAAAATTCAAGAATATCTACAAGAAAAAGAGCTTCGCTTTGTAAACAATATTATTCTTCCAAAAAGCCAAGGACGCAAAGCTGTTGAAGAAGAGATAGCTGTGCAAAAAGAGCAACAGCAACAAGTAGAAAATGAACTACTAAAACTTTCAGACAGACTTCATAATAATCTTAAAGTCCAAGATACACTTGTGCGCAGTGGACAAGAACTAACCATTGATGGCGATCTGCTCTTGCTCAATCGTGTTAATAGCGGTGCAACTATTATTGCTAATGGCAACCTGATTGTGACACAACTTGTTGAAGGCTCTATCCGTTGTTTTGGAAACTTTATGATGCTTAAAGCTTCTCCTAAAGCAAATATTGTCTTTCATGATGTCGTTGTTGACAACTCTTTACTCAAAGAGAGACTCAATCGAGTGGAACTAAAAGATAATGAAATAAGAATAACACCAGTATTAAAGGAAACAACTTGGGTAATGTAATAGCAGTGATAAGTGGAAAAGGCGGCGTAGGTAAAACTACAACAACCGCAAACATAGGTTTGGGAATCGCTCTCAATAATAAAAGATGTGTTGTCGTAGATTTTGACATTGGCCAAAGAAATCTCGATATGATCTTGGGATTAGAGAATCGTGTTGTTTATGACATCGTTCAGGTAATGGATGGTGAAGCAAGTTTATCACAAGCTCTTATTAAAAGTAAGATGAATGATAAACTCTATTTTCTTGCTGCTTCACAGACAAAAGACAAAACAGCGCTTCAATCGGAGAAAATCTCAAAACTTATCGAATCACTTAGAGAAGATTTTGACTATATTATCCTTGATGCTCCAGCGGGTATAGAGAGCGGTTATGAGCATACTATAGAGTTTGCTGATGCTGCCATCATTGTTGTCAATCCTGAAGTCTCATCGATTCGTGATGCGGATAGAGCGATCGGTATTTTGGATTCTAAGTCTCAAAAAGTCAAAGATGGTGCAGAAGTTGCCAAATACCTTATTATCAATAGAATAGATGCTAAAATGGTTCAAAGCGGCGAAATGCTCAGCAGTAGTGATATCTTGGATATTTTAGGAATCAATCTTCTTGGAAAAGTACCTGAGGACAAAGGGATTATAGATGCTTCAAACCAGGGTAAACCGATTATTTTAAATCCAAACTCGGCAGCAGGTCAAGCATACAAACGTATTGCTTCACGTCTTTGTGGTGAAGATATAGATATGCCAGAACTAGAAACTGTTCAAGGCAGTTTCTTACAAAAGATAAAGGGGATTTTTAAATAATGTTTCCTTGGTTTAAAAAGAAAGGCAGTGCAAGTACTGCCAAAGACAGATTAACGATTGCCATTATGTCGGATAGAGACAATAACAACAGCTACCCATTTATGGCTCAAATGAAAGCAGAGATCATAGAAGTGGTCAAAAAATATATTGGTGTGAAGACTATCAATATTACTAAAGATGTTGAAGGTGACTTTGAAGCACTTTCAATAGAAGTACAATTAGATAAAAATGCTTAATGCATTTTTGTCAAAGATAAGTTACATTTAAAGTAAAATAAAATAAATATTTTTTATTGGTTTTAAAATTAAGTATTTTTTGTGAAGTTTATATGAGGAAAGAAATTCTTCCCAAGCGAACTTGAGAAGAAAGAAACGCTAGAGAAAGAATTATTTGCTTTCTGCTGGTGCTGCTGGTGCAGTAGCGTCTGTTGCGTTAGCATCAGTTGCTGGAGCTTCTGTAGCTGCTGGTGTAGCTTCTGGAGCTGTTGTGTTCATTTCAACTGGTGCAGCTGCTGGAGCTTCTTCAACTTTTTTAGCATCATTACATGCAGTGAAAACTAATGCGATTGCAAGTGGTAATAGGTATTTCATGTGAGTGTCCTTTTTTGTAATCTCTTTTCGAGATAATTCAATTTTACGGCGCAATTATATGATCTTAATTATTAAACGAAGATTAGTCCATTTTACTTTCTTTCCTATCATAGAACATTAATACAATAACTTAAGAAAATTATCAGTTTATATGAATTATTAACTTACATTGTATAAAAGCTTTTAAAGTACGTTTGACTGTCCGTTACTTGTCATGATGATATTTAACTCGCTATCAGCGTTTAGGAGGCCTTGTATGATTCAATACAAGCTATCTTAACAGTTAAACAACATAAGCACTCATACATAAAAAACTTGGAGTTTGTATAGAAGCATAAAGTTTAGGTTTTAAAGCAAGTGTAGCAGTTCAAAAGTATATATGAATTTTGATGATTCAAGTGGAAAAGAGTATGCTGAATATGAAAAAACTTTAAAGTTTTACTACTTCCTTACATGTAAGGAAGTTTTGGCAGAGGTTCGTCGATATAGTAGCCTTGGGAATAATCAATACCTAGTTCTTGCACAACTGATTGTACCGTGCTTGAATGGACATATTCAGCTATTGTTTTGATCTTCATTTGTTTAGCGAAAGATACAATAGTTTCGGTGATAAGTCTTGAGTTTTCATTTATATCTATATTTTTGATCAGACTTCCATCAATCTTAATATAGTCCACTTTTATTCTTGTTAAATACGCAAAATTAGAATAACCGCTTCCAAAGTCATCCACGGCTATTTTCGCACCAAAACGTTTTACTTCAGTGATAAATCTGAGAACTTTTTTATAATCTATAATTGCTTCTGATTCCAAAAGCTCGAAAGTTACCCGATCTCCGATTCCATATTTTTTAAGATTTGTTATAATAAACGTATAAATTTCAGCACTCATAATATCTTCAATTGAAAGATTAATACTCACTTCATATTCGTTATCTTTAAATATTTCAAATGTTTTTTCTATAATGGCTTTAGTGACTTCTGCATAAACTTTGATATTTTTTGAGATAGGAATAAACTGTAACGGAGACATAATAGCCCCATCTTCATCTATAAGTCTCGCAAGTGATTCAAACTTTATTATTTTCCCTGTTGTATTTGACATAATAGGCTGAAAATAGGGAGTGACTCCAGAATTTTCTATTGCTCTTTTGACTCGAAATGATGTCAGAATATTGAGCTTATATTCACTTTCAAAATTCATTCTGTCTTCATAAATCCAAAAAGGCAATTGCATCTCTTTGGCATATTTAAGTGCCATGCTAACCTTCGCAAAAAGGTTGCTATGATTTTCTCCAGCTGCAGAAGCAAATGTAATATTAGTAAATATGATACTATCTTGATAACGAAATGCAAGATTTTTAAGCTTAATATTAAGCTCTAAAAGATAATTTTTTAAACTATAAAAATCCATCATTTCATCTATTAAGATTCCAAACTCTGCACCTGAAATACGGTATATTTGTGCATTTTCTATATGATTTTGTAATTTTAATATCATCTGTTCTAAGACATAGTCTCCAACTAAAAAACCATAAAAATCATTAATCATTTTAAAATTGTCTATCGAGCCTTTTGCAAATCTCCAACTTCATTCTCTAATTTAAGGTTTTTGGAAGTTTGAAAAAAGCTCATAAAAGTCGAGTTTCTCG
>CAISHH010000149.1 GCA_903885085.1 uncultured Campylobacterales bacterium | reverse complement strand
GTTTGACCTGTGAGATAGGCTACAAAGAGTGTAATGGCAAGAATTGCCGGAACTGTAAAAGTTACAATCAGTGATTCCCTCCATCCCAGTACAAATATCAACAGAACAGCGATAATAATGATAGATATCACCAAGTGCATAACGAGTTCGTTGACGGCATCATTTGCACGTTCGCCGTCATTTCTCGTAATAACATAATTGATACCACTTTTTGAAAGCATATCTTTGTATTTATTGAGTTCCTCTTTTACAGAATCAGATATAACAACCGCATTTGTACCTTGAAGTTTTGATACAGTCAAAGTTACTTGATTTTGCATAGGTGTAAAAGAGTGTTCTTGTGTTTCAATACTTATTTGTGCTGATTGGAAATTTTGATAGTTATATCCGTCTGTGACCGTTGCTACTTGTTTGAGATAGATTGGAGAACCCATATATTCGGCAACCATGATATTTCCCACATCATCTATCGTCTGAATGGCATTTTTCACGCCTAAAATAACGATTTTATTGTCCTGTGTCCTATTTTTGATATTTGGAACATTGTAAGCAAGCGATTGTACAGCTTGAGAAATTTGACCTAGAGAGAGATTATATCCTGAGAGTTTATTGATATCGACTTCAATATTAAACTGATGTTTATGTCCACCTTTTAAATCAGTAACAGCAACGTTTGGTAAGCCATTGATATAGTGTTGCATAGTTTTGACATGATCATAGAGATCTGTTTCAGACATATTTTTGTCATTGCTGTAAAACGCTACAGAAACAATAGGAATATCAACGTCAATATCCAAAGGTTTAATAACAGGATTCATAGAACCCTTTGGAAACATATTGGAGTTTTGCATAATCTTGTCATAGATTTTGAGGTTTGAATCTTCTTTGTTCTGACCTATAAAAAAGGCTGCATTTACGATACCGACATTATCCATAGCTCTGCCGTAGATATGTTCGACACCTTTGACCTCTTTAAGTTTTCGCTCCAAAGGTTTAACGATAACACGTTCAACTTCCTCGGCTGTAGCTCCAGGAAGGGCCACGATAACAGTCGAACCGCTGACAACCATCTGAGGATTTTCCTCGCGTGGCATAACTTCAAGTGAAAGATATCCAAGAGCGAAGAGAAAGATTCCAAGTACCAGAGTAAGAGGATTGCGAATAAATGCCTTAGCCAGTTTTCCAGCTATATCTTTTGGCACATAGGGCTGTTGTTTCATAACAATTCCGCCTTATTCAGCAGTAACTGTAGCATACATACCAGGATATACTACTTGATGGTTAGGGCTAAAAGAGATCTTCACTCTAAATGAGTGTGTCATTGGATTTGAATTTGGTATGATCGCTGTTACTTTGCCAACAGCAGTAATATTTGCAGATGGGATCTCTACTTTTACTTTTTTACCATACGCAAATTTTTGAAGATCATTTTCTGCTACATCTACAGAGATTTTCAAATCTGTTAAATCAGAAAGTACAATTGCAGGCATCCCTGGCATCGCCATCTCTCCAACTTTGATGTTTTTAGAGATAACAACACCACTATTTGGAGCTTTGATATTAAGGTAGTTATACTGATTTTTAACTTCGCCTAGACGTGATTGAGCTTGATTTACCTGTTGTTTTGCTATTGAGATCATATCTTCAAGATTTTTTGCCGCAAGCTGAAGATTTTCTACATCATATTTTGAGACCATATCTTTTTCTAAAAGACGTTTATTACGCTCAAGGTTGAGCTTGACATTTGAGTATTGGTTTTGATACATTTGAAGTGAAAGTTGTGCTTGTGAGATTCCAAGCTGAACTTGACTCATAGAAGAATCAACCTCTTTTGAATCAATACTGTAAAGCAATTGCCCTTTTTTTACTCTATCACCTTCTGAGACATTAACCTGAGTTACAAAACCCATAAAACGACTTGTGATCATCTTTTGGTTGTCTGAAATAACGCTTCCAGAAACAGTCACAGCTCCAGCAAAAAGTGTTGAACTGAGTAATAAAATCCCTAATATTTTTTTCATTCTTTATCTCCGTTTGATAGTTTTTCTAAAGCGAAAATACGCTCATTTCTTTTGTTTCTTACTTCTTCAAGTTTGACGATTTTTTCGATCTGCTCAGATTGCTTTATAATAACCGTACTCATGGAAGCGAGTTGTTCTTTGTATCTTCCTTCATAGTTTTTATAAATTTCGTCTGCAAGTGCTAACTCTTTTTTTAAAGAGCTGATATCATCATCATAAGATGCAATCTCTGTTTTGATTTTATCTGCTTGAAGGATGATCCCTTTTTTTGCGATTTCAACTTGGGTCTTTGTTTTCATCTGCTCGATTTTGGCTTTTTGAATTGATGAAGCATCGATACCACCGTTAAAAAGATTCCATGTAAGCCTTGCCCCTACTGTATAAGCTTTATGGTCATCAGCACTGCCTAAAAAACTACTAGTATCTGCAGTTGAAATTTCACCAAAAGCTCCTACTGTCGGATAGTACGCAGCATTTTGTGCACGAACCATATTGTCTCTTACTTCAAGACCTGTAGAGGCTTTTTTGATATCTATGTTATTTGCTAAGATCGCTTCATCACTGATCTGTGGCATATTTACGTCTTCGCTTGGTGTATGGATAGCTGTGACATCTTGATTGAGTAAAAAGCTGAGATATTGGTACAAAAGTTTTTCGTTTGATCTCATTTGATTTAAAAGGCGCTCAACATTGCCTTTTTTTGCCTGTACCTCAAGAAGATCAACATTTTTTGCGTATCCCTCTTCAATCATGCTTTGAGTTGTATTTTCTAAAGTATTAATGTTCTTTTCAATGATACTGAGATTTTTGATTGCATCTTCAAGCAGAGCCATATCGTAGTAACTTTTTTTAACTTCATAAACTTTTTCATGAATAAGCGCGTCTTTATCAAGCGTTTTCATCTTTTTCATTGCTTTTGCCATATTTTCATAGCTTGAGATTTTAAAGCCTGTAAAAAGTGCGAGTTCATATTTGAGTTTTGTTTGGTAGAAGTTTGTATCTGCTGGATAGTTGAGATCTTTTGGTTGTGTTTTTAGCAGAGCTTGTTGTTGCGCAGGTGTAGAAGGTATAGAGAACTCAGAAAATCCGAAATCTCCAAAAGTAGCCTCACGAGATGCAAGTTTAAACCCAAACACATTTCCCGCATCATTACTTCTTGCAATATCTTGCGTGAGAGTCAGGCTTCCATAGTTGGAGCCTTTTGCCATATCTATATCTTCGCTTGCAATTTGCTCATCGAATTTAGCCGTTTTTAGTTCCAAGTTATCCGATTTCACTATCTCTATTGCTTGTTGCATAGATAGGGAACCTGAAGTGTTAATATCATTTGCATAGAGCGCGATTGAGACACATATAAAGCCTACAATTTTGTTCATCAAATCTCCTTTTGAAAAATAGTTATAATTTTAACATATAATACTTATAACTGGATAAGATAATAATCTTAGTCAAGCTAAAAAAATATGTATAATGTTCTACATGTAAGGATTACAATGAAGAGTATTATATTATTATTTTTAATTATTTCATCGCTTTTAGCAAAGCAATATACAAATGAACTGATTCGTGAGCATTCTCCATATTTGTTGCAACATGCCCATAATCCGGTTCATTGGATGGCATATAACAAGAAAGCATTTTTAAAAGCGAAGCGAGAGCATAAACCAATATTTCTTTCCATCGGTTACAGCACTTGTCACTGGTGTCATGTCATGGAAAAAGAGTCATTTACAGATGAAAAACTAGCATATCTGTTCAATAAATATTTTGTCTGTATCAAAGTTGACAGAGAAGAGATGCCTCAAATTGACACTTATTATCAAGAATTATACTTACATGTGAAAGATCATTCTGGTGGATGGCCACTCAATGTTATGCTCAGTGAAGATCAAAAACCTTTTTATATGGCGACTTATATTTCTTCAAAAACAGTGGAAAATCGAGAAGGATTTGATACGCTTTTACAAAAATATGGGAAACTTTATCAAAAAAACAGAGCTGAGATAGAGAAGATCTCATCTCTTATGCTCACAAAACAAGAGCAAGAAGTGAAAAAAACTTTTAAGATCAGTATAAGAACTTTGGCTGACTCGATAAATGCAAATTTTGATGATCTTGGATTTGGTTTTAATATCGCTCCCAAATTTCCGGAGGCTTCAAAACTACAATTACTTTTCACGCTTGCATCACTCAAAGAAAAAGGGCTTGATGAAAAAGGCTATGAGATGCTTGATATGATGGCGCTTCACGGCTTATATGACCAAGTAGAAGGCGGATTTTTTAGATACTCCACAGATGCATCTTGGGAGATACCTCATTTTGAAAAGATGCTTTACAATCAAGCCGAACTTATCCCTTTATATACAGATGCATACCAAAAAACAGGCAAAAAACTTTATATAGATATTGTCGAAGAAACGATCGCTTTTGTGCAAAAAAGATTCCAGAGCGATGGAGTTTTTTGGAGTGCGAGTGATGCTGATTCAAAGATGGGCGAGGGCGGATACTTTACTTTTAGCAAGTGTGAGATTGATAATGCGCTTAAAAATAATCCACACAAAGTTGAGATAAAAAAATCTCTAGGAAATTCTTTACAAGGAAACTTTGAGGGCAAAGTCCATCTAAATTTTTACGCGCAAGAGAGACCAAAAGGGTTTGAGCTGTTTCGTAAAGAACTTCAAAAAATCCGAGAAACAAGAGAATATCCTTTTAGAGACAAAAAGATCAATACCGCGTGGAATGCTATGATGATAGAAGCCTATTACAAGGCTTCTGTGCTCAATGAAAAATATAGTAAAGAGGGTGATTATCATTTGCAAAAACTTTTACTTAGTATCTATATTAAGGGGAAGCTCTATCATCAAAAAATCGAGAAAAATACGCCGACAAAGGATGCTTTACTCGAAGATTACAGTTTTTTAATCTCAGCGTTAATAGAAGGATATGAAGTAAGTTATGATGAGAAAAAGCTAAAACTCGCAACAAAATTAAGCAACGAAGCAATAGCAAAATTTTATAAAAACGGGACCTGGTTTCTCAGCGATAAAGACTTACATGTAAGAGCCGATATGAAAGATAAATACTATACATCCGCACTAGCAAAAATGACACAAAATCTACTCAAACTTTCCATCTTAAATGAATCGCTCGAAGATAAAAAAATAGCAGACACAAGCTTAAAAAATCTAAATGCTGAACTTTCACAAAAGCAGTCGGATGCTCCCGCTTTGGCAACTGCATATTTGATGGAAAGAATAGGGATTATTGGACTTAAAAATACTCAAACTAACCTTTTACGAGATAAAAAAGAGATTCAAATGTTCAACTATCCTTTCATTCTTACAAAGATGCAAAAAGATGCGGATATGTACTATGCTTGTAGTTTTAGCAGTTGTTTTTCCTCCTCAAAAGATCTCCTACATGTAAGAGAAAATATAGAGAAAATTTTTAATCCTTAGTAAACAAGTATGGATACTTGTAATTAAATTAAAATAAGACTACTATTGCAGCAGAAAATTACTAAAAGGATTTATTATGTCTCAAAGTTGTCCTCTGGCATTTAGACTCATCGATGGTACTGTGGCAAGAATAAGTGCTGTATTTGTCTCTTTGTTTGTCATCTTATTTTTGCTCACGGCCCAAAAGTTGTTTTTATTTTTCATCCTAGTTGATTTTTTGATGCGTTTATATGGACTCAAAAAATACAGCATTGTTTATAATCTCGCAATTTTTAGTAAAAAGATTTTTTCGTTTAAAACAGAGATGACTGATGCAGGTGCAAAAAGACTTGCAGCACATTTTGGAGTTATTTTTGTCTTTTTATTGTTAATTGAGAGCTTTTTTAATTTACAAGTAATGCTTTATGTAACAGCAGGTATTTTCTTACTTTGTACAGGACTTGAGATTGTTTTTGCGTATTGTATTGGTTGTAAAATATATTTTATAATTAAAAAAATCTATCCAAGTTTTATGGAGTAACCATGGTCGGTGTCAGTTCAAAAGGGATATACGGCTTGGCCGCAATGCACGTGCTTTCTCATGCGCCAAATGGCAGAACGATGCAGGTAAAAGAGATCGCTGCGATGACATCACTTTCTCACAGTTATCTAGAACAACTGCTTTCACAACTTAGAAAATCAGGGCTGATCAGCAGTGTCAGAGGCGCGAGCGGCGGTTATAAACTCTCTCGTCCGCCACATG
>CAISHH010000148.1 GCA_903885085.1 uncultured Campylobacterales bacterium | reverse complement strand
TTTGAGATCAAACTCATTAAAAGAGAAGAGAAAAAAGAGCCTCAGGTTGCGTCGAAAATTGAAGAAGAGATAGATGAAGTAAAAGAGGAAAATAGAACTATTGTTTCTCTTGCAAAAAAAGTCAAAGAGCAAAAAGGTGCGGTAATAGTAGAAGAGCTTGAGGAAAATACTAAATTGCTTGAAAATATAGAAAAGGGAAAAGTAGATAAACCTAAAAACTTTAAACTTCCATCAGCTGATTTTTTACAAAAAGCACCAGCAAAAACAAATATGGTAGATGAAGTGGAACTTGATGATAAGATCAAAGACCTTATAGCAAAACTTTCTCACTTTAATATTGATGGCGATGTTATTAGAACTTACGCTGGACCTGTTGTTTCTACCTTCGAGTTTAAACCAGCGGCAAATGTTAAAGTTTCTAAAATCTTAAATCTTCAAGATGACCTTGCTATGGCTCTTCGTGCTCAGACTATCCGCATTCAAGCCCCAATTCCTGGAAAAGATGTCGTAGGAATTGAAATTCCAAATAAAACAGTAGAAACGATCTATATGAGAGATCTTATAGAAAGTCAACTGTTTCAAGAATCAAAATCTCCACTCACGCTTATCCTTGGAAAAGATATTGTTGGAAGACCTTTTATAACAGACCTTAAAAAACTTCCTCACTTGCTTATTGCTGGAACTACGGGAAGTGGAAAAAGTGTTGGTATCAACTCGATGATATTAAGTCTTTTGTATAAAAACTCTCCAGATCAATTACGTCTTTTGATGATTGATCCAAAGATGCTTGAATTTTCTATCTACAATGATATCCCGCATCTTTTAACTCCTGTAATCACAAAAGCAAAACAAGCTGTCGTGGCACTTAACAATATGGTTTCTGAGATGGAGAGACGTTATGAGATGATGAGTGATACTCGTACAAAAAACATAGAAAACTACAATGAAAAGATTAAAAAAGAGGGTGGCAAAGAGCTTCCATATATCGTTATTATCATCGATGAACTTGCTGACTTGATGATGACAAGTGGCAAAGATGTGGAACACTCCATCGCAAGACTTGCCCAGATGGCAAGAGCCGCAGGGATTCACTTGGTCGTTGCTACGCAACGTCCATCTGTTGATGTTGTCACAGGACTTATCAAAGCAAATCTTCCATCACGTATAAGCTATAGAGTAGGGCAAAAAATAGATAGTAAGATCATCCTCGATCAACAGGGCGCTGAGTCATTACTAGGTCGAGGAGATATGCTTTTTACACCTCCAGGCGCGACAGGACTTGTACGTCTGCATGCGCCTTGGACTACAGAAGAGGAGATCGAGAAGATCGTTGACTTTATTAAGTCCCAGCGTGAACCAGCGTATGATAAAAGCTTTTTAGTAGAAGAGAATGAATACAGTAGAAGCGGTTCTTCTTCTGACTCAAATGAGGAACTTGATCCACTTTATGAAGAAGCAAAAAATATTATTTTGTCTGAAAAGAAAACATCAATCTCTTACCTTCAACGAAGATTGCAAATAGGTTACAATAGATCAGCACGTGTAATAGAACAGCTTGAAGATAGTGGAATACTTTCTGAGCCAAATTCAAAAGGGATCAGAGAAATCTTGTAATAATATGTTACATAAATACACATTGTGTAAAAAAATCTCACTTTAAGTGTTACTATAGTTAACACAAGAAAAAAATGAACAAATTTTTCAGTTATAATCGAACATAAAATAAAATTAAGAGGAGTCATGATGGCTTTTATCGAAGATTATAAAGCTCACGTTGCTGAGCGCGCAGAGTTAGGTGTTCCTCCACTTCCACTTTCAGCTGAACAAACAGCACAGTTGATAGAGATGATCAAAAAAAATGATAGTGACGCTAGTTACTATGTTGAACTTTTGACAAATCGTGTTTCTCCTGGTGTTGATGATGCAGCCTATGTAAAAGCAGCATTTTTAAATGATATAGTTCAAGACAATGTAAAAGTTGATTCTATTAGTTGTGAAACAGCAACTCAAATGCTTGGAATGATGCTTGGTGGTTACAATGTGAAACCTTTAGTCGATGCATTGAAATCAACTAACAGTGCTGTTGTAAAAGAAGCTGTTGAGGCTTTAAAACATACCCTTCTTGTGTATGATGCATTTAATGATGTTGAAGAACTTTACAAAGCTGGGAATGCAGCGGCAACTGAAGTTATGACTTCATGGGCAAATGCTGAGTGGTTTACTTCTAAACCAGAACTAGCAAAAGAGATTACAGTAACTGTTTACAAAGTTCCTGGTGAAACAAATACAGATGATCTTTCACCTGCATCTGAAGCGTTTACACGTTCAGATATTCCACTTCATGCAAATTCTATGCTTCAGTCAAGAATGGAAAATGCTCTTTCTACTATCAAAACTTTGAAAGAAAACGGGCATCCACTTGCTTATGTTGGTGATGTTGTTGGAACTGGTTCTAGCCGTAAATCAGGTGTAAACTCTGTTCAGTGGCATATGGGTGATGATATTTCTGGCGTTCCAAACAAACGTACTGGCGGTGTTGTTCTTGGTAACATCATTGCTCCTATCTTCTTTGCTACATGTGAAGATTCTGGTTCACTTCCACTAGAACTAGATGTTACACAAATGGAAACTGGTGATGTTATCACTATTTATCCATTCAAAGGCGAAGCTCACAAAAATGGGTCATGTATCGCTACATTTGCATTAAATCCAAATACTATCGTTGATGAAGTTCGTGCTGGTGGACGTATTCCACTTATTATTGGTCGAGGACTCACTGCAAAAGCTCGCGGTGTTTTAGGTCTTGGTACATCAGAACTATTCTTAACTCCAGTACAACCTGCTGACACAGGCAAAGGTTATACGCTTGCTCAAAAAATGGTAGGCAAGGCTTGTGGAACAACTGGTGTTCGTCCAGGTATGTATGTTGAGCCAGTTACTGCGACAGTAGGAAGCCAAGATACAACTGGTCCGATGACTCGTGATGAGATCAAAGAACTTGCAGCTCTTGGTTTTTCAGCTGATTTGGTCATGCAGTCATTTTGTCACACAGCGGCATATCCAAAACCATCAGATGTGATTATGCACCATACTTTGCCAGACTTTATCTCGAACCGTTCAGGTGTTGCACTTCGTCCGGGTGATGGAGTTATCCACTCATGGTTGAACCGTTTAACGCTTCCTGATACTGTAGGAACAGGTGGAGATAGCCATACACGTTTCCCAATTGGTATTTCTTTCCCTGGTGGATCTGGAATCGTTGCATTTGCTGGTGTTACTGGAAGTATGCCTCTTACAATGCCAGAATCTGTACTTGTACGTTTTAGTGGAGAGCTTCAACCAGGTATCACACTTCGTGACCTTGTAAATGCTATCCCTTACTTTGCAATTCAAAAAGGTCTTTTGACTGTTGAGAAAAAAGGTAAGAAAAATATTTTCAACGGACGTATTTTAGAGATAGAAGGTCTTCCAAATCTCAAAGCTGAGCAAGCATTTGAGCTTTCTGATGCTTCAGCTGAACGTTCTGCTGCTGCTTGTACAGTTTTACTAAACGAAGAGCCGGTTATCGAATACCTAAAATCAAACGTTACTTTGATCGAATCGATGATCGCTGATGGTTACCAAGATGCTCGTACGCTTCAACGTCGTGCAGATAAAATGAAAGAGTGGTTGGCTAACCCTACACTTATGAAACCCGATGCTGACGCTGAGTATGCGGCTGTTATTGATATCGATCTAAGTCAAGTCACAGAGCCAATTCTTGCTTGTCCAAATGATCCAGATAACGTAAAACTTTTAAGTGAAGTTGCTGGTGAAAAAATCGATGAAGTATTCTTAGGTTCTTGTATGACAAATATCGGTCACTACCGTGCAGCTGGTGAAGTGATGCGTGGTGAAGGCAAAGTTGCTGTTGAAAAATTCTGGATTGTTCCGCCAACTCGTATGGATGAGCAACAACTTATCAACGAAGGTTATTATGATGTTTACAATGCTATAGAAGCACAAACTGAGGTTCCAGGATGTTCTCTTTGTATGGGGAACCAAGCAAGTGCACGTCCAGGTTCTACAGTGTTCTCAACTTCTACACGTAACTTTGATAATCGTCTTGGAAAAGGAACTCAAGTGTATCTTGGTTCTGCTGAACTTGCAGCTGTTTGTGCGAAGCTAGGACGCATTCCGAGTGTTGAAGAGTACATGAGTATTGTTCCTCAAAAACTTGAGGGTAAAGAAGCAAGTGTTTATAAATACTTAAACTTCAATGAGATCAAAGATTATCATCTTGAAGCTCGTGATGTAGCCCAAAATAAATACGGCGTAGTTATTAAGCCTGTATAACTATTTATATGTAAGCAGCTTTTGCTTACATGTAAAACCTCTTATTGATGAACTATGTCAAAGTCTGCAGGTATTTTTGCAGTAAATACTTTATCATCCATCTTTTGATTTTCTACCTGATTTGTAAACTGTATTGTGACTCTGTTTTCTAATTCATCAAGATATGTAATAGAATCAATTTTATTTGCTTTTACATGTATATCGATTTTTAGTTTTTCATATGTTGCTTTATAAAGTTCATTGTTTACCTTTTTGGCATTTTTTAGCATCTCAAAAAATGCGATCGTATTACCCACTTTTTTAAGTATCACCTGCTCAATTTCCGGTTCGATAATCACAAGATCTGAACTATTGATGTAGATCTCTTTTTTGACTGGATTTGTATAGTTCCACATAGCCATATTTGGTCTTTTTGCTTTGATATCGCCATTATATTTTATCGTCGTTTTTTTATCGTCTACAACTGTTTGTACAAAATGCGCCGAAAAGGTAGTTAGATTTTCCGCAAAACCAAAAAGATTCGCACATAAAAGCGATAAGATTATTGTTTTTTTCATATTACTCCATTTTTTTTCATTATTATATCAAATCAATTATATATAGCGCTTAGTAGCCTATTTAGCCAAAATATATCTTTAGTATGAT
>CAISHH010000147.1 GCA_903885085.1 uncultured Campylobacterales bacterium | reverse complement strand
GATGTTTAATAATGCTATGAGTTTTCCCTATAAGTTCCTCTTTTGAGTAGCCTGAAAGTTTTATAAATTGCTTGTTTACGTAGGTAATGACACCTTTTATATCTGTACTTGTCAAAATGGTGCTACTATCAAGGGCTTTGATATAGCCACTTAAAAACTTTTCCTTAAGTTCTAGTTCATCTTGTCCCTTGACTAAAGACTCATTTAATAAACGATTTGTCTTATTATAACGAGCAACTAAAAGAGACAATATCAAAAATATAAAAATTATGGAGAAAATATCTACAAAAATAGAATCTTGAAATCTTGACGTAAAAACAGTCTCAGGAATTGAAAGATGCTTTAATTTCGCATTATTATAGGGATCATAATAGACCGTTTTATAATCATAAACAATTCTTCCAAGCGTAACAAGACCAAAAAGAGTAAATATATGGAAAAGTGCATTTTTAAACGAATTGATATCTTTCATCGTCCCTCTATATAATTTAATTTTCTAACTCATTCATGTATTTGAGTATTCTAACAATAAAATGTTAAATTAAATGTAAAAAGTCAATGAAAGCCAAAATCTTTTTTTGTACGGATATTTTTTTTAAGCTGAAATATTGGAGTATAAGAGATGGACAAAACCTCATACTCTTTATTTGCATTTGGAAGGTGGATTGTGAACTGATTATCTTCTACCTTTCCAAGCAGATGCTTTGCCAAAGGCGAATGCACAGATATAAGTCCATTTTCAGGCTCAGCTTCTAAAACACCGCATATCGTGTAGCGCTCATTCGCGCCTGTGGCAATATTTTCGATCTCTACTGTTGCGCCAAAATGTACTCGGCTATGATCCAAATGTGCGGGATTAATAACATTCGCTTTTTCTATCATGGAGTTGAGATAAAAAAGGCGTCTTTCTATGTGGCGAAGCTGCTCTTTTGCTGCATGGTAGTCAGCATTCTCGCTTCTATCGCCTTGCGCGGCGGCAACCTGCTTTTCGTAGGTTACTCGAGGTTTTTCGACCTCTCGGAGGTATTTAAACTCTTCTAAAAGAAGATCATATCCCTCAAGCGTCATCGGTTCTTGCAAGTTAAAGTTCCTTGCCAAAACCTAATATATAAAAAGTATCTTTTCCATCCACTTTTTGAAGCTCCACTTTAAATTTATCAGAAAAATGTTCTACTTTTTCAAAAGCCTCTTCTTTGAGTGCTGGGATTATTGCTTCTATTTTTATCTTTAAATAATCATTTGAATTTGACATTGCAACATAACTGTTCAAAGGTTTAAGAGCATCATGAAGATCCATAATATGTTTTTCTATTTTTTCATATCCAATGGTATTTTCTTTAATTTTTTGAAACTGATCTATTAAGATGTCGTTTGGTATATATCCTAACTGATTTAACATGGCACTTGATTGCATATAATTCCTTTTTTACGAGGATTCTAACATATTTTTTTTTAATTTTAATCTTACTTTACGTTTGCTGTAATATAATGTTATACAAATAAAACACTTTAGGAACCGTTTATGAATGAAAAGTTACTTCAGCAAATAAAACAACTTCCGCCACTTCCAGAGTCTGCCATGCAGATAGAAGCTGTATATCAAAATCCAGACTCAACTTTTAATGATATGGTAAAAATTCTAGAAAAAGATCCTCTTTTAACAGCCGATATTTTAAAAGCTGCGAACTCTCCACTTTATGGATTTTCAAGAGAAATCAATGCTATCAGTCAAGCTGTAGGCCTCTTTGGCATGGGTACAGTACGTGGTTTCGCACTAGCTAGTATTGTCAAAAAAAGTTTTTCACTAGATCTTTCATCATATAACATTTCTAATGCCCAATATGCAGAACTTTCTAAAAAACAGCATGCGCTTGTAACTTCATGGTATATAAGAAAAGACCCTAAACTTTTAGGTATCTTATCTCCTGCTGCTTTTTTGGTTGAGATAGGAAAAGTTTTGATCTCTCAATATCTTATTCAAGAAAAGATGCAAGAAGAGTTTCAAAATACCCTTGCAGAACTTCAAGATGTGGAAGCTGCTGAAGTTAAAGTAATCGGTGTACACGCTCCTGAAGTGAGTGCGACTGTTTTTACTCACTGGAAATTTGAAGAAAAACTTATAGAAACTATACGCTACTGCGTTAATCCAGAGAATGCTCCAGAGACGATAAAAAAAGCTGCGCAGAGTCTGCATGTAGCACGCACAGCAGTCCCTATCAGTGGAGTGATGACAGAAGCGAGTATTGCCGCGGCAAAAGCACTTGTTGACCAATATGGTCTTGATATGGATAGCTTTGATAAAGCTATCGAAAATGTTCTCTCATAAATTTTGAAATCACTTCTTATCCGTCTTACCCTTGGTCTTCATGACCAAGATATCACCGCTGATGAACGCTTACATGTAAACGAATGGCTTGTTAAGGGTTATCTTATCCAAGAGGGAACTCTTTATAGATTTCACTCTAAATACCGTGCGGGAGAGATCACTCTTACTCAAAACGCAACTGCATATCTAAATAATATTGGTCTTAATATCAAAGATCTCTTTATCGATGCTGGTGATTTAGGTGAAGCAAAAAATGGCGATCTTGTAATTGCTAAAAGATTACTTGCAAAACGGGGAACTCCAAGTGCTAAAGTCGTTGAAGTTGTGGGACATGCACAAACTTACAGCGTCGCATTTATAGCGTTTAAAGAGAATCACAAAGCACTTTTAGATATCAAAACCCTTCATCCAGCAGGTGTTGTTATGGATCTTAAAGAGTTAGAGTCTTATGAAGTCGGGACTGTTTTTAAAGTAGATAATCTCACAGCAACCATTATGGAAGTGCTTGGAAATCTGAGTGATCCTCTTGTAGATGAAAAGATCGTTCTAGCTCAGTACAATAAGCATGATCAGTTCAGCGAAGAAGTTCTCAAGCTTGCCACCTCTTTTGAAGAAGTAGATGCAAGTTATTACCCAGATCGCAAAGATCTTCGCACTCTTCCTTTTTGTACCATCGATCCAGTAACTGCAAAAGATTTCGATGATGCGATCTGTTGGGATGAAGAAAAATATATCCTCTACGTCGCTATTGCTGACGTCAGTGAATATGTCAAACCTTTCGGTCCTATCGATGCTGAAGCGATTTACAGAGGTTTTTCCATCTATCTGCCTCACCGTTCTATACCTATGTTGCCACGTCAACTGAGTGAAACTCTTTGTTCTTTGCAACCAAATGTAGATAGACTTAGCCATGTTTTTGAGCTTCATTTGGATAGAGAAACCTTAGAAGTGATCCACAGTGATGTGTATGAGGCTATCATCCATTCTAAAAGAAGATTTAATTACGAAGAGATCGATGAGTATTTTGAAGGAAAACTTCATGCCAAAAATGATGATGAAAAAGAGGTTTTAGCTACCATTAATCCACTTCGTAAAATCACAGATCGCTTAAGAGAAAAAAGACTCAAAACTGGTTTTGATTTTAGATCTGATGAGATTGAGATGCAACTTGATGCAGGTGGCGAGATTGTTGCAACAACAGTTTCAGTGGAAACGCCTTCACATTCTCTCATCGAAGATTGTATGCTTCTTGCAAATAAAGCAGCGGCAAATATGTACGAAAGAGGCGTTTTTAGGATTCACGAACCGCCATCTCAAACAAAAATCCAAGCTCTTTACAGCGAACTTGCAGGTATCGGTATTTTCGTAGAACCTCAAGAAAATATGAAAGAGACTATTGGTTTTATCCAGCAAAAAGCTAGAGAGATGGGAATAGAATCTGATGTGGATACACTTATCATCCAAGCGCAACGTCGCGCACGTTATTCACCTGATAATTACGGTCACTTTGGATTAGGATTTGAAAAATATACACACTTTACTTCGCCAATCCGCCGTTACTCTGACCTCATCGTCCACAGACTTATAAAAGCGATCAAAGCCAATGACACCGAAGAAGGCTCTTATGTACTTCGTAATATCGAGTCTTTGGCCATTGCTGTGAGTGAAAAAGAGAGAGAAAGTGCAGACGTTGAGTTTCGTTTTATGGATAGAAAATATGCACGCTGGGCAAATAAAAATATAGGCAAAAAATTTAAAGCACGCATCGAAGCAACAGATCCTCATTTAATGGCAAAGCTTAACGATGAGATAGTGGGTGCGACCTTACATGTAAGATCGCAAATTCCTATTATGCTTTTTGATGATGTCGAAGTGATCATTGAAGAAGCGGATATCGCAACGACAAAGATTCATGTAACTGTTGTACAAAAATTTGAGAAATAATCTTTATGTATAAAAGAGAGTTCGATCAGCATCTGATAAAAAATAGTTTTTCAAATGCCGTGATGTTTTTCGGAGAAAGCCATTTTTTTATCGATAAATATGCCTCTCTTTTGGATAATATCGAAGATGCTTCAAAACTCACTCTCTATCATGACGAATACAATTTCAATGCGGCGCAAGCGCATCTCTCACAAGCTTCGCTCTTTGGCGATGCCAACTTACTCATCATTAAAAGTGAAAAAAAGATACCAAAAGCAGATCTTGATAAGCTCGTAGAACTCTGCAAAAAAAATCCTACAAATCGCTTTATCTACGCTTATTATGGAACAGATTACAAAACAAGCGATAAATCTTTTAGTGCAAAAGATACAGGGATGAGTGTGAGATTTTTTACACCAAATCATGGTGAATCAATCGCTTGTTTGTCTGAAGAAGCAAAAAGCATTGGACTCCAAATAGATAAATATGCGCTCAATCATCTTTTACAAACGCAAAACAATGATCTCTCTCTTGGAGTCGCAGAACTTGAAAAGCTCAAACTCTATGACAGAGAAATCACGACCAAAGATATAGATATTCTTGTGTATGGCTTGGCACAGGTCACGATTGAGCAACTTATAAACAAAATTCTTTTAAAACAGGATTTCAAAAAAAGTTTGGAACAGATTTTAGAAAGCGGAGAAGATGAGATCAAAATCATCACCGCTTTAAGTAACTTTGTTATGCAACTTTATCTTTTTAATATCTATATCCGTGTCAATGGTACACCCGATTCACAGGCGATACTTGGCTATAACTTGCCACAATTTGTACTCACAGAGAAAGCGACTTTTTCCCTAAAATTTAAACCACTTGTCTATAAAAACATGATGGATCTGCTTCTAAGTGCAGAGCTAAAACTTAAATCAAGCAATATTGACAAAGAAGCGATCCTCTTTTCTACACTCTTAAAACTACAAAAAATTATATAAGTTTTATTAATAAATAAAACTAATTATATATTTTCAAAAATGTAAGGATAACCTCAAGTATAATAATTATATTAAACGCAATTATCACAGGAATTAGATATGAATAAAAATGACGTTTTAGATCACCTTAGAGACGCAAAAAAAGCTCACCTTAAGTGGCTGCAGCGTGCAAAGGCATTAATTTCAAATATACCGGTTGAAAAAGATGCAATACCAATGGATTACACAGAGTGTAAATTTGGACAGTGGTTTTATAGTGATGGTCAAAAAATAGCCATGATGGCTGGAATGGACTGTATCTCAGATATCGGTACAAAACATCAAGACCTGCATGATGAATACATCAAAATCTTTAAAATATATTTTGGCGATGCCAATAAATCTTTCTTCTCAAAACTCTTCAATCTAAAAAAACATGTTTCGCAGACTGAACAAGAGATCGCAAAAGAGTACTATAATAATCTCAAAGAGATCTCAGATGAACTTTTAAAACATATTGAAAAATTAGAAAGACGAATAACAGCACTGCAACAGTCTGCATTTGATAACATATAACCGTTATCTAAGAGCATTTCTTACATGTAAGGCTTGAGAATGTTCATAAACGTCGTGGACGCGAAGTATGGAAGCGCCGTTATCTGCGGCTTTTAAGTGCAGAGCCAAAGTTCCTCCAATTCTATCTTCAATCTTTGATGGGCTTATCTTATCTATCATCGATTTTCTACTCGCACCCACCAAAAGCGGATATCCAAGATGTAAAAAATGCTCTAAGTTTTTAATCAACTCGATGTTATGTTGTAGTGTTTTACCAAAGCCGATACCGACATCCAAAATAAGATCTTTGATACCAAAACTTTGTGCTTTCTCAATTCTCTCTTGAAAAAAGTCCTCTACATGCAAGACTACATTGTCATAAGAAGGATCGTACTGCATATCTTGAGGTTTGCCTTGCATATGCATAATCACAGCTTTTGCCCCGTAGCTTGCACAAAGCTTACAGACTTCATCATTTGCCAAACCAGTAATATCATTTACGATTTTAAATCCGCGTTCTAACACATAAAAGATAACATTTGGCTCATAGCTGTCTATGCTTAATGCTGTGTTTTCATAGACCTTTTGAGCATAAAGTGCATCGACTATGGGTTTGATACGTGAGAGTTCCTCATCTGCGCTTACATGTAAGCTTCCTGGACGAGAAGAAACTCCACCAATATCAATGATTGACGCGCCCTCTTCTATCATCTGTTCTATTTTTAAAAGAGCGCTTACATCTTTAAATCTACTCTTTTGAAAAAAACTGTCATCATTGGCGTTGATGATTCCCATGATCTCCACTTTTTCTGGCTTTGAGATTTTAGAAAAAACTTTTAATTTCTGAGCTAACTCTTTGAGACCAAAGGGCTGAGCGAGTTCTTTACGGCTGAGTTCTACCAACTGTTTTTGCGTCGCTATCAAGATTGCATCCACAGTTTTATGCATCGCAATCACCGTGCCTCTTGGAACGGCTAAGTCCGCGCCAATGGAGAGCGCATCTTGTTTTAAAATATTTGCCGCGCCTACATGTAACTCTTTAATATAAAAAATATGGTGTTGCATCTTTGAGGCAAGTATTTCGACTCCGCCGCCATCAACGCCTAATTCTCTAAGAGTCTTTTTAAAATCTATCTCATTAGAAAGCTTAAGAGTCCGCATCATTTGCTCCCATAAAACTCATCAGAACCAAAGCAAAAACACTTTGAGGTCTTGAGTTAACCTCTAAAAGTCTATATGCTTTGTCAAAACACTCAAGCTGATAAGTAGATAAAATCAGCTTATCAACGACAGTTGATCTATAAAAAAGTGCTTCTAGTAGCGTTTTTGCCTCGTGCCTTGAAGCTCTTTCGTTCTCTTTTAAAAAAGAAAATATCAGTGCATTATCAAGTTTTACAAAACTAAAATCGATCTCCTGTTTTTCACGCTGTTCTTGTTTTTTGAGTATTGGCAAACGGGAACGGATCGTAGGAAGAAGCAGAGATTTTGTAGGAACGATAATGATAAAGACTATATTTCTCGGAGGCTCTTCAAAGATTTTCAAAAGTGCATTTTGTGAATATATATTGAAGTTTTTTGTAGCAATAATGATTGTTTTACGATGCTCTTCGCTGATGTATGCTTCAGCAATCACCGCCTTTGCATGTTCGACTTTAAAGTCATCTTCTAAAAATGTGACAACTCTTGAATCTTTGAGCTCTGCTAAAAGCGAGGCAACTCTTTGCTCACTCTCTTTATCAATGATAATGTGCGAACCAAGATCACTGTGCATCCACTTCTCCAAAAAGTACGGCATTCAGAGAAAGATTAAAAAGAGTAAAAAGTTGTAAGAGTTTGATATCGAGCTGGCTATCATACGATTTCATCGTAAAGGCGTTTTGAAAATCCTCATCAAATATCCATAACAAACTGTTGTCTTTTCGCTTTGCGATGTCTACTCGTTTATCTTCTCCTTTTCCGATATACCAGAAAAAATAATCCTCTTTATAGGTGATGGAAAGCATATCATCAAGCATATCTATCATCTTTGCGCCTGAAATATCATCATAGTGAGTATAAATACTGTCTATACTCACTATAGGAATAATGGGGCGATCAGTTGATAATTTATTGACAGAGCCCGTAATGTAGGATTCGAACCATTTTCTCTCACGATCTGTGATAAGAACAATGGTCTTTCCCTCCATAATTTGAGAAATGGCAAGTTCTACTATTGTCGTCCATTCAAATCTGTACTCTTCTAGCCAACTTAAGCTTGCACCATCACTGCGGATAGTATCAAGCGTCCATTTCTCAAAACTCTGCATAATATGCTTACTTATCTAAAGCGTAAGCGCTATGAAGTGAACGTACAGCAAGCTCCGCATATTTTTCACTGATAACCATAGAGACTTTGATCTCCGAAGTTGAGATCATTGAAATATTGATATTTTCTGCCGCCATTGTGGAG
>CAISHH010000146.1 GCA_903885085.1 uncultured Campylobacterales bacterium | reverse complement strand
GTATCATCCACTTCATCAAAATTACTTTGATAAACCTCTTCTGGTTCTTGGTAAACGTACTCTTCTTTTAGAGGTTCGTATGCTGCGTCTTCTATTTTTTGCTCAGACTTTTGGATCTCTTCTTTCGCTTTTTGCAATTGTGCTTGTTTTTGTTCTTGGGCTCTAATTTTCTCTTTCTCTTGCGCTCTCATTTTTGCTTTTTCTCGGCTTACATGTAAGTAGTTTTTAAAAATATCAAATCTTTCTAAAAGAGGTTCTATGAGTTCGTGAAAAGTCTTATCAAAATAGATGGTCATACCTACGATAGTCGTTACAAACCAAAAAATCCAAACACCAAAAAGACCGATAAATGGAGAAAGAAACTCTACGAAATTTGCCCCAAGCGTTCCTCGAAACTCATTTGAAATAATCAAACCTTGAAAAATAATAAGTGAAAAAAAGATTAGCACAGATGCCAGAGTAATTTCCACTGATCTCAGAGTAAATGTTGGATATCTGTAGATGTAATACAGTGGATAAAGAAGAATAAATGGATAGAAATAAGAGATATATCCAAAAGTCTCATGATTAAACTCTCCAAAAAGAGCTCCAAGTTTTCCGATTATAGAGCTATCGGCCAAAATTGTTGAAACTCCAAGGTAAATAAAAATACCAAAAACTATAATAAATAATATATTTCGCAATAAAAAATCCTAATGTAAAATGAAAGTGGAGTATAGCAAAAAAAGTAGCACAGAGGCTACTTTATGTAGTTTACTAAAGAAAGTTGGGAAACTTTTGAGATAGTTGAATAGATAGCTTGATAATTTAATTGGAGCTGACTTAATTGTAAAGTCGCCTGCGCGATATCTGTATCAGTAACATTTGAACGTAAACTTTGAGCATTTAATGTAAGAGTTTGCGCGCGATCTGAAGCTGCTTGAAGAGATTGCGACTGGACACCTGATTTTGATTGTTCCTTTGAAATGTGCCTATCAAGATTATCTATCATCTGAATACCGTTTTGAATTCCAGCATTTCTAAGATCACCTGATGATGAGTCTGCTCTGTATTTGCCCTGTTCTACTGAGCTTATAATCGCATCGATGCTCGCAAAAAAGTCTGTTTTAGGATCACTAATAGTTAGTGCGCTATTTGCATTAAATTCCAAACCAGAACCTATAAGAGTAGTGCTTGTACTATTTGCATCAGAGAATGAAATATTTGCTTTTGTTGTACTTGCATTTTTATCTTCAAACTGTATTTGCCCTTTTACATCAAGAGAAACTGTTGATTTGGAATCGGCCGATGTTACAGCATTATCATAATTGGTACTTGTATTACTTGCGGGCAAAGTATTGCTTACAACCATATTTACAACATCGGTAAGTTGCTTGTATGTCATATTGTTGCCGTTTACAGCTACTCTTGGAGTTGACATGTCATAGATAGAATAGTTTGTCGTTCCCCCATCAAGTGAAAATGTAGAACCACCTTCAGCCAAGTCTATTTGAGCAGTAAAAGGTGTTCCATTTATATTCGTACCTGTCAATTTCAACTGTTGAGTAATACCATTTGCGGCATCAACAAAAGGGGATGTCCCTGCAACATCAGATAATTTCGTGCTATTTGTTGCATAAGAATTATCTGATTTTACTATTTGTGGCACATTTGATAAAAGCGTATTTCCAGATTGGGTAAATGCTGCATTATCGTAAGTGACCCCAGCATTTGAAGAAAGTCCAGCTGTAGCATTATTACTAGCATCCAAAGATGTGAGCTGAATATTTATGCCATTCGTCGCGCCGGTTGCTGTAGAAAAATTTATCTGACCATTGCTCATATTGATTGCAAAATCAGGTGTTGTTCCGTATGAACCTTTTATGGCAGTAAGAAGATCTTGCACTGTTGATGTGGCACCTATTGTAAATGAGCTTGTAACTGAATTTCCACTTGCGTCTGTACCACCTAATTTAATAGAACTAATATTTGATGGAAAAATATTTTTCAACAATGTACTAGAAGTTGCTAGATCTCCAGATTGTGTTCTCATATCCATATTTAAGCTAAAACTATCAGGCGTAAACTGATCTTGCTGTTGTCCAACTTGAGCCGTATAACTCGTAAGTGCACTTTTTGTAAAATCTAACACATGCGTGCCATTACTATTTAAAGTATCGAGGTTTACAACAGCTCCACTTGAATCGACATTGCCAACCATATGAAAATCAAGTTTTGAGCTTCCAGGCAAATTATCTTGTATCTCAATTTGGCCTACCGCATTTAGGTTGACATTTACTACTTTATTTATAGATGTATTACCATATGCCTGACCGATTTTGTCTAAGAGACTTTGAACAGAGTCACCATCATTCATATTGATAGTTGTTTTAAAAGTAGAGCCGTCATGACTAGTTCCAGAAATATAAAAATGATTTTGAGAGTTTGTATTATCCACAGCCGTACTAGAAGCACCCATAAGATCTCTTATCGTATCTGTTGACGCTATAAATTGCTGTGTACCTGTGCTTGCAGGCAATGAAGTATCTGTCATGATATGAGGATGAAGGGCAGATTGATTAAAATTTTGCACATTTGTTGTAATCACTCTTTTGGTCGTACTCTCTTGACCTAAAAACATATCAGAACCAGGAACATTATATGCCTGAGTAGCATTCGAGCCTAAAAAAGATGTCAAAGACTGATCATTTCCAAGATAATTTCCATTCGCATCTATAGGCTTTTGATTCACCATAGATCCTGAAAAAATATATTGACCATTTATAGATGTATTTGCCAAACTTTTAAGCTGTGTTTCAAGCCCTTGCGTATAGCGTTCAAACCGGCCAGTAAACGCGGAGCATATCCGGCCACTTTTAAAGAGATATTTTCTGTAACACAATTCTAGCACAAGGTGGCCGGATGTCGTTCTCAATATTTTGTATTTTTTATCACAGAATAGATTT
>CAISHH010000145.1 GCA_903885085.1 uncultured Campylobacterales bacterium | reverse complement strand
TCATCAGTTTCTTGATCTCATAGATGGGAACTTGATTGATAGCTAGATGAGAAGCAAAGGTATGGCGAAGTGTATGATTGCAAACTCTGTTTTTATAATCATCTTCCGCAACCCCTTCATTAAACAGTTCATTATAGATTGGTCTTGTATGATAAGCAACGATACGATGCGTCAACTGTCTATTATCATTCCAAAAGATATAATCTCCATTTTTAAAGTTTTCTATAAAAATATAATCCTCTTCATTAAACATTTTAGAACTCATATACGCTGTATACCAGCTTTTATTCTTAGTATCAAAGATTTGGCTGCTAATACGCTGCCGAAATCATTTTCAAAGAAATCCTGAACCGCTCTAAAATCCTTATAAACAAGTATCTAAGCTACAAACCTTTGATGCCTGTAAACTTCCATATAGTTTTAAATTATTCTATATTGTTATCTTTAAAACAGTCCATTTTCTCTTAAAATATTTAAAATTATTTTCTCATCAATATTTTCAAATTCACTTTTGGAATACATACTCATAAGATATAAATTATTATCTGTATCAAGATAGTAGTAAATAATTCTAAAACCTCCACTCTTACTTGTTGGAATCGAACTATTTGCTAATCGGATTTTGTAACATTTATTGCCTAGTTCTATGCCAGCTTTTGGATTTTCAAATAGTTCCGTATTTAATGCTTTTAAATCGCTAGGAAGTTGCTTATATTTTTTGTAAAGCTTTTTAACCTCTTTATCAAAATGAGGAAGAGTCTTAATGTTCAAGTTCATCAATTAACTCATCTAGTGATTTTAGAGAATTTGTAGTGTTACTAGTAAGCGTGTTTTTGAGCTCTTTACAACCAGCATCAAAATTACTATAAAATATATTTGCTTTTTGCTCACTAATATATGAAGAAATAGCTTCTATAATTACATCTGTACGATTAATAGAGAATTGAGTAGTAAAAGCATCTATCTCCTCTACTAAATATTTTGGTAATCGTAAACCAACTTGTTGCTTTTCTAATTGAGAAATAGAATGCATGGCGTGTTCCTTATATAAATATGTATAACAATAGTATATAAGATTTATATGTAAAAAGTCAAATGAATTTTTTACGGAAAATAAAACGATGGCTGCCGATAAGCTGCCGAAACAATTCTCAATTAAAATTTTAACCCTCTTCAAACCCTTATAAACAAACAGTTCTAAATTTTATGATTTTCTTTTTATTATTGATTAAGTGTACTAAGATAAAGTACGTCCATTTAATAAAATGGATGACTGTTGATTTACTATATTGCAAAGTTGCTTATCACAACACTTTTAATTGTATTAATCTCTGAGATAGCAAAACGAAACAGTTTAGCAGGTGCCATTTTGGCAGCTATTCCTTTGGTCTCGATATTGGCTATGACATGGATGTATGTAGACACGAATAGCAGTGTGAAAGCAGTAGAGTTTTCAAACAATGTTGTTTGGCTCATTGTCCCATCAATGACACTCTTTATAGCTTTTCCCATCTTAATAAAAAAAGGGTTTGGATTTTACCCAAGTATGTTTATTTCTATATCGATGACAATCTTCGCTTATTACAGTGTCATTCTTCTTCTTGAGAAATTAGGAATTAGATCATAAATATTTTATCAATGAACACTCTTTACAAAACCCTATAAACAGTACGAGCCACACTGAACCATGCGCTTGATTTGCGACAGTAACAAGTATATTTGTAGTTTTCTGGTTTAAGCCCCAAAAGCATATTTGCTATATAGCTCATTCCAGTAGATGCTCCTAGGGGGCGATCTGTTCCCCAAACTGAAAACGAAAGGTAGAAGAGCAAACTCATGGCAATTCCACCAACCCACCAAGGTATACTTTTTGGCATATAAAATCCTTAATTCAAAAATGTTAGGCTGTACTTAATGTTTTTTCTTTACAAGAATAATATATGCATTTATTATTCAAAAAAGGATTGATTTATGGAACATCATGTAATTATAGAGAAGTTGTGCTCTTGTGCAAAGAAAGAGGGTTTGGATCAAGTTGTTAGTTTTGAGACAAAAGAGGGTGCAAAAAATGCTGCTGAGGTTCAACTTTCTTTTATGAGTAACAATTTTTGTGGTAAACACAGTTTCGACATTACTGAAGTGAATGATCATTTTGTTATTGGGATGCTTGGTGGCGGTTGTGGGTGCGGCACACATGATAAGCACTAATATTCTTTCAATTTTTGTTGATTTTTCATTTGTAAATTTATAGCGCAATTACTGTAATACAAAATCACCACAGATTTCAGATAAAATAGGTATGAAAAATGCTGTAGAACCCAAAAGAAGCCTATAGTTTTATTTTGTGCCAAGGATTACTGTTGCTAGATTTGAGTGAGAAACAAGATGGATAAGATTAAATTAACAAATAAATTAATCAAAAAAGGTTTTTTTGAGAGCGCAGAAAAATATAAAAACAGGATGTCGGATTTAGGTACTGTCAATATTGGTGACATTAGCATCACTCAGTATGAACCAAGTACGCAACTTCTCTATTTTACTTCTAAGCTTCATAGTGATATAAAAACTTTAGAGTTTAATCTGCCAGTAGATGGGATCACCTTTAGTATTAAACTAGAAAGTGCAGAAGCGAAAGAACTTATTCGTGTCTCAAGAACATATAATTTAAATGCTCTTTTAAGATATGAAGAGAGTTTTATTATAGAAGAACTTTCTTTTGATAAGTATTGCTTCTTAAAATTTAATTCAGATGATGCGGCTGTCAATATTAATGTCGGTCATGCCTATTGTGTGATGAAAAATTATAGTGAAGCTCTGGAATATTATATCAAAGCCACCGACCTTGAACCATCAAATGCTGTATATATAAATAATCTCGGCTGGATTCACTATGAACTTCAAGAATATACAAAAGCTCTCACATTGTTCAAAAAAGCAGTGGAATTACAGCCAAACAGCGGATACAATCAAATCAGTATGGGTGACACTTACAGAAAACTTGAAAACTACTATGAAGCAGATAAACATTATCAAATCGCATCAGGACTTGAACTGAGTAACGCAAAACACCAGTTTGAACTTGGAAACAGATATTTTTCTCTCAAAGATTATCAGCAAGCTATTTTGTACTTTAAGAAAGCGGCGGAACTAGAACCAGGGAATGTGTTGTATCAGTTCAATGCAGGCAATGCTTATTATCAGCTTGAAGGTTTTCATCAAGCGTTTAGCTACTATAAAAAGATCTTGCATCTCAAACCAAATGATGTTTATTACCAATCAAACATCGGAAATATGTATCTCAAAACGCAAGAGTATGACCAAGCGCTCATCTGCTATAAAAAAGCGATTGAGCTTGTACCAAATAATGCAAGATATCATAATACGGTAGGCGAGATATACTTTACGTTAAAAAATTATGATGAGGCATTAAGCTATTATAATAAAGCTGATGGACTAATGCCAAATTATGCAGATTATCTTTCAAATATTGGGAATGTTTATAATGTGAAAAAAGAGTATCAACAAGCTTCTAAATATTATCAAATGGCACTAAAAATTGAGCCCAATAACGCAGATTACAGAAATAAAGTAGCCGATATCACTCTTGCCATTCAAGAATAGTACTAAAGCTTTTTATCATAAAACGGAAGCTTATTGTAGTCTACAATATTTTTTGGCTCTAAGGCAAATACATCTTTAGAGTATGAGATATTATTTTCATCACTCACACCGCTTATATACTCGATCATATAGTTTAAATTTTCAAGATTGAAAACCCCTTGTTTATTATTTTTATAAAGTTCATCAATTCTACTATTTTTAATATTGCTATAGATGACAAAAGGAACATCATACTCATCTTTAAATGGTGGTAAATAGCCATGTCCATGCTCTTTTTCACTCACTACCTCCCCATGATCTGAAATATAGATAAAGAGTATCTTTTGACTAGGGAAGCTCTTTGTAAAATAGGTAAAAATACTTTTTAAAATATAGTCTGTATAAAAAATTGTATTGTCATAATCCTCTGCTACATTGCTTGGTTCTTTAAATAAAATCTGTTTATATGAATATCTTCTTTCATAATCCGCATGAGAACCCATTAGATGGATGAGGTACATCTCTTTTTGGGAACTGTTTTGAAGATGATTGATATAAGAGAGTAGCACTTCATCAGGTTGTGCAGTCATAAAATCTAGATTTTCAAAATGATATACATCAGCTTCTTGCGCCATAGAAGCGATAGATGAATCATGCTCACCCGCTTCTCCTTGATTTGAGATCCAATATGTTTTATATCTATGCATTTTAAAATCACCGACAATCGATCTAGAGTGAATAAATGCATCTGAAAAATTATGAACATTTGCTTTTGTATGTAAAATCGGTATAGAGTATCGTGTCTGATTTGTCGGAGCGATGGCATTGAAAACATAAAGTTTATTTTGATCTTTTAAAGAGGATAAAAATGGAGTCGTATTTTCATCATAATTGTAGATTGCCATGTGATGTTTATTGACAGATTCGCCTTGAATAACTACGATTTTATCATAGAGTGAATGATCGTTTTGCTTGAACTCTTGTTGCAGACTCGCTAGATATTTTGTTCTTTCATTATAAAGTTGGCTATGTCCCTCCGCCGTAATACATTTATTTGGAATATTAAAAGGCTCTTCATATTCAAATGGATCATAATAGTAATAGACCGCAGCTATAACTGCAGCCCCGAGAATAAAGCCTAAAAATCTTATGATCTTAAAAGAGTGTTTATAATGGACTAACAGTTTATAAAGAAGAAAGAGCACAAAGAAGGTATAAACAAATAATAAAATATCTCTGTAATCGATGTAAGTTTTCAAATATTCTAAAGTTTCATAAAGAGGAGAAGCGGCAGAAACTTCGATCCTCGGTCCAATATCCGCATCACAATATCCCCAATGCATATAAATATGAGAGATAATGATATTTGTCACATTCATGTAGATAATAAATAAAGCAAATAAAAGTTTGTTAAATTTCGAAACGAGTATCATGACAAACAAGACAATGAGTAGAAATATAAAGTGCTCGAAGTCATTTGATTCAGAAGCTATTGCTTGAGGAATGATGGTTAAAATACTGATGAGATAACTAAGATATAGGTATTGTTTATTTTCTTTTATCTCATTTTTGATTTTATACCTCAATGATCTTCCCTTGCAGTATGGATTATTTTATAGGTGAAATTATAGCCGATTGCCTAATTACAAAACGAATTTAAAGTCTATTTCTATTGTAATTGGCTAAGATATATAAAAAAGGACTCTTCACATGAAAGTATTTTCTGTTCTCACTTCTTTGACATTAGCCTCTAGTATAGCTTTTAGTTTTGATATCTCAGGCTTTGCAAGCGATGCCCTAAAGACGGCTACACAACCGAGCTCATCTACAAAAACAACTTCGAATCTTAGTGATTCTACTGTGTCTAGCGGTCTCAAAGAAGCCCTTAAAGTGGGTGTAGATTTTGGTGTCAAAACGCTTAGCAAAAAAGACGGCTACTTAAATAATGCAGATGTTAAAATTCCACTTCCAGACAAACTTGCAAAAGCGGAAAGTTTGATAAGAAAAGTCGGCGGAGATAAAGTGGCTGATGATTTGATAAACTCTATGAACGATGCGGCAACGGAAGCTGCTCCTAAAACTGCTTCTATTTTTATGAAAGCTATCGAAAAGATGACCATGCAAGATGCTAAAACTATTTTAGCTGGTGATGATCATGCGGCAACGGAGTATTTTCAAAAAAATACGACCACCTCTTTACAAGAGATGATCAAGCCGATCGTTGTAAAAAGTATGCAACAAAACAGCGTAGCAAAATACTACGATAAGTTTAATGGCTTGTATGCATCAAATATAAAAAGTGTGACTCCAAACAGCTCTATGATGAGTATGGCAAAAGGTTTTGGCGCGGATGAATATCTGCCTTCAGACAAAGACGCGAAGCTGGATGATTATGTAACAAGCAAAGCGATTGAGGGACTTTTTAAAATGATTGCAACCAAAGAAGCGCAGATAAGAAAAGATCCTGTTGCGCAAACAACTTCTCTTCTTAAAACGGTTTTTGGTAACTAATTAGTTTAGTTCTTGTGGAAGCTCAATCCAAAGAGCTTTTAAAGAGAGTTCTATATCATAAATAAAGAGTGCAAGTGCAATAATGAGACTGATAATGCTACATGTAAAGAGTGTTATCAGTAGATAACTGGTATCGAGATTGTAGAGTGCAGAAGCAAATAAACTGATGATAATGAGTGAAACAAATAAAACACTCAAAACGGCGAGCATATTGCTTCCTCTGATCACTTTTGCCCTTGTTGTAAGAATCTTGAGTTCTGAAAAAATACGCCCAAGATCTTCACCTGAAGATACACGATATTCTATGGAAAGTTGACGTGTTCTATCGACTATACGCCCCAAACGATTTGTAAGACTGAGTATGATCAAGCCAACACCAGAGATAAGAATAACTGGCCCAATAGACAACTGCAATGGACCAATAAGATCGGTGAGTAACATAAAACTACTTTCGTAGAGTAGCGATCAAACGCTTTTCATTTAAAAGCAGATCAAGAGCATCTGCAATCTCTGTACATACAATGTCACTGTTCATCAAAGCTTTTCTGCTACATCCCTCATCGCCAAGTAAAGCTATTGAGAGTGTTGCATCATTGAGCATCTGCACATCATTATTGCCATTTCCTATTGCCACGCAAGAAAGACCTCCAAGCACTTCGATATAAGTTGCTTTTTCAAGCGTGTGATCATCAGTGCTGAGCACTTTTATCGTAACATCGAAATCTTTGAGTTGTTCTTTCACGCTTCCAAAGGTGTCTGAAGTGATTACATGTAAGTGATAGTTTTGTGTTAAAAGAGGAAGACGCTCTTTGACTTCAGATTTAAGTATGCCATCTTTTGCAATAGTTCCGTTGTAGTCTAAGACGATATGTTTGAGAGTTAGATCTCTAAAATAGGGTATAGAAATAGTTTGATTTTTCATAGATAGATTCTTCTTTCGTTGATTTTTCAAAATCATAACATTTTTATGATATTAGTTTGCAGTTTTAGCTATCATTTGAAAAAAGAGATATTATGGAAGAAGTAAAGTTAACGCAATATAGTCACGGAGCTGGGTGTGGCTGTAAAATTTCCCCAAAACTTTTAGATACCATCCTTCAAAGTTCAAGAGACAAGATCCATTATCCTGCACTTCTTGTAGGCAATGAAAGCAAAGACGATGCGGCGTGTTTTGATCTTGGTAATGGAACCTCACTTTTAAGTACAACAGACTTTTTTATGCCCATTGTAGATGATCCTTTTACCTTTGGACGTATTGCAGCGACAAATGCGATCAGCGATATTTATGCGATGGGTGGAAAACCTTTGATGGCGATTGCTATCTTTGGGTGGCCTATCAATATTTTAAGTGCCGAGATCGCTCAAAAAGTTATAGAAGGCGGACGTTCAGTTTGTGAAGAAGCGGGGATTCCACTTGCGGGTGGACACAGTATTGATTCTCCTGAGCCGATTTTTGGTCTTGCGGTGAGCGGCCTAGTTGAAAATAAAAATCTTAAGCAAAACAATACAGCAGTTGCGGGATGTGAACTATTTTTGACAAAACCACTTGGCATAGGTATCTTAACGACTGCGCAAAAACAAGATAAGATCGCTAAAGATGAGATTAATGTTGCCATAGAAGCGATGTGTACTTTAAATAAAATAGGCGCAGATATCGCCAAACTCGAAGGGGTAATGGCGCTTACTGATGTGACAGGTTTTGGACTTTTAGGACATTTGAGTGAGATTTGTGAGAGTAGTGGCGTTTCAGCACGTGTGCGTTTTGATGATGTGCCAGTTTTACCAAATGTGAAAAAATATCTCAAAATGGGTTGTGTCCCTGGTGGAACAAGAAGAAATTTTGAAAGTTACGGTCATCACTTAAGTCCTATGCACGCCGATCAGCAAGATATCCTTTGTGATGCGCAGACTTCAGGTGGACTCCTTTGTGTTGTTAAAAAAGAGAATGTTCCTGAGTTTCTCGGCTTATGTGCAAAAAATGGTTTGGACTTAAACTCCATAGGCGAGACGATTGCACCATTGAAGTATTTAATAGAGGTTGTATGAGTCTTCCCTTGACAGATGATTTTCTCTCCATTGTCTTAGAAAACAGACCTTTACTGGATGTTCGTGCTCCTATTGAGTTTGTACTTGGTGCATTTCCACATTCAAAAAATATAGCTATTTTAGATGATGAACAAAGACGACAAGTTGGTATTTGTTATAAAAATAATGGCCATGAAGCGGCTATGAAACTGGGGCAAAAACTTGTCAATGCAGAAGTCCAAGCCGCACTTCTCTCACAATGGAAAGCCTTCATACAAGAAAATCGGGATGCTTATCTTTATTGTTTCCGCGGAGGACAAAGATCTGGCATCACACAAAATTGGCTGCATGAATCTGGCCTCACTATCCCACGCTTAAAAGGTGGATACAAAGCCTTTCGCCGTTTTTTAACAGAGCAGTCCGAGGAGATTACAGCTGAGGCAAAAACGATCATCATCGGAGGAAGAACAGGTTCTGGAAAAACGCTTTTATTGCAGAAGCTGGAAAATGCCATAGACCTTGAAGGACTCGCAAAACACAGAGGTTCCTCTTTTGGAAAATTTATCTCTCCTCAACCCGCACAAATCGATTTCGAACATGCTTTGTACTACAAGATTTTACAACACAAGGCGGGCGGGTATAAAAACTTAGTCATCGAACATGAAAGTCATAATATTGGAGGTTTATATATTCCAAAACCTATCTTTGATAACTTTCATCAAGGAACTCTTGTGATCTTACATACTTCTTTGCAAGAACGTGTTGAGATTACGTATGAAGAGTATGTCGTTTCTGCTTTGAAAGAGTATGTGTTTTGTTTCAAAGAGCAAGGAAGAATCAAGTGGTATGAGGATGTGAGTGCAGGCTTGGAGAGAATAAAAAAACGTTTGGGAAGTGAGCGTTATCTCAAAGTAAAAGCTTTACTTGCACAACATTTTGAGAGTGGAAATGATGAAGAACATAAAGAATGGATAGAGATTTTACTGCGTGAATATTATGATCCTATGTATGATTATCAGCTTCAAAAAAGCGAACTGCCTCGTTTATTTGAAGGAGATGTAAAAGAGCTGCTGGATTTTATGAAAAGTGAGGATAGAAAAAGATAAAACTTAAAAGAAGTGTGTTAGAATTATTAACTCTATGAAAATAAAAGGTAAAAATGAAAAAAAGTTATGCCATCTTATCTTTAGTTCTTTTTATCATACTAGTTGTATTAATTGGATTTTTTTATTCAAATCGTTTGGATAAACAGTCCATCCAAATTTCTAGTAACCCTTGGGTCGGATTTACCCCTTTTATTTACGCCCAAGAAAAGGGATGGCTTGATAAAACACCTTTTAAATTTGTCTGGCTTGTGGATTTATCTGAAAATAGTCGGCTCTATGATAGCGGTTTTACTCAAGGTTTTACTGCTACTCAATATGAACTTTTACACTTTAAAGAGCATAGTCATCTCAAGCCTATTTTTTTAATAGACCGTTCTTATGGTGCAGATGTAATTTTGGCAAATCGTTCTTTAAACGAACTTCGAGCAGAACATAAACCGATTACCGTATATTTAGAATTAGGCTCTTTGAATGAAGATTTTTTCAAGGCATTTGTTCAGGAAAATGGCTTAGAGAAGTTACAGTTTGTATTGAAAAACAGTTCTCAAAAGATGATGACTACCCTCAGCCCATCAGGTTATCCAACGATTATGATCTCCTATGACCCGTATGTTTCAGAGTTTCTTAAAAAGGGATATGTAGGAGTGGCTTCAACACGCAGTATGCAATCTTTTTCTGTGATTGATGCTCTTTTTGTGGATGAGCGTTTTGTGAATGGAAGAGAAGATGATTACAGAGAACTTTTAACTATCTTTAATAAAGCCTTGGATCAATTCAAACGTGATCCACATGAATATTATGAAACGATTCATGGATATCTAGAAGGACAAAACTATCAAGAGTTTATGGATTCAACGACACAGATTCAATGGTTAAATAGTGGAACGCATACAAATATAGAGACTCAACTGCATGCACAGCATATTGAAACAAATAGGTTGTTGCATTGAAACTTAGTAAAACTGCATTACTCGTAGTCACTGCAAATGGAATTGTAATTGCTTTATTTTCCAAAGAACTTTACTCCTACCAAAGAGAGATGCAACTACGTACAGTTTCTAGCAATATCCATCAAAATATCTTCCGCCTTGAAGGTGACATCAAACAAGAACTTGATGCGGGATATAATGAGCGAGTTCAAGGCATACTTGACCGAACTTCTGCAACCAATCATGCAATCGAAATTCTCTCGATTTCGCGTGATAAAAAAATTATCGAGTTCTCTTCATCACGCTCTCAAAAAGGGAAAAAAATAGAGGATAAATATTATCCTATCAGGAATATTTTAGACGGCTTAATGAAAGATCATGCTCTGCAATACAAAAGTGATTTTTACTATTTTGAGGGTGCTAAAAAGCGTGATGTAGAGTTATTGATCCAAATCGATAACGAGTATGTTTATGGCGAACTGAGCAAGATTGCTATCTCTTATGGTGCAAGTATTTTTCTTCTATTTTCTTTGATAAGTATTTTTATATTTTTATTGGTACAAAAATTTCTTGTTGTTCCGTTGGAAAAGATTATCGGTCATGCTCGCACAAAAAAAGAGGAAAAAAGTTTTTATTTTATTGATGAACTTACTGAGCTTGATTTGACACTTACAAACTCTTTTAAAGCGATGATAGAAAAACAGGCATCTTTGGAAAATGCTCTTGAAGAGACAAGATATTTAGATGCGATCCTTCGCACAGTCGCTGATATCAATAGATTGCTAATTACAGTAAAAAACAATGATGAACTTATCATGAAAAGTGTAAATCTCCTGGCCGTGCATGAAGGATATGGACTTTGCTGGATAGGAACGCAAAACAAAAACGTTATTGAAGTTCATACTATTTCTACTAATTGCTTAAATGAGCAACAATTTCATATAGATATGGCTAATAAAACTGATAATTCTATTTTTCAGACATTTTCTTCAGGACAAAGTTATATAGTGGATAACATAAAAAACCTCGATTCAAACGATTCTTGGATAGAAATCGGTCAACGTAATGGCTTTGGATCTTTTATCGCTCTACCGCTAAGAGCAAGTATTCATGAAAGCTCTTTTGGTGTACTTGGATTGTATTCTCTGAACCCGAATGGGTTTGAGCCTAAAGAGATAGCTATGCTTGAAGAATTAGCAGGAGATATCGGGTTTGCTATGCGTTCGTTTCAAAAAAATCAAGAGCTTAAACATCATTTGACAACAGATGCCATCACAAACCTTCCAAACCGAATTCTCCTGGGAGACAGGCTCTTGGAGATGGATAATCCTACCCTCGCCATTATCAATTTGGATCGTTTTAATGATATTAATGACGTCTATGGTGTTATGATCGGAGATGCTGTTTTGAGCGTTTACGCAAATTGGCTCTCTTTGAAAATCGAAGCAAATGAATTGATATCTTTATACAAACTTAGTGGCGATGAGTTTGCTGTTTTGTTTGATAATACCATAGAGTTGATAGAGTGTAAAAACATCATGCATGAGCTAATTCTTGCGACAGCACATGACGCACATATTGTGAATAACATTGAAATGACACTGAGTATTACAGTAGGTATTGCTTCTGGCAAAGAGCGAATTATAGAACATGCAACAGCCGCATTAAAGCGCGCAAAGATGGGACATAAAGCTCTTAATATTTATATGGAATCATTGAATAAAATAGATCATGAAAATAATATTTCAAGGTATAAAAAGATAAAAGAAGCGATAGAAGAGTCTCGAGTGGTACCATTTTTTCAGCCCATAGTTGATAACAAAAGTCGTCAAATAATTAAGTACGAAGCACTTATCCGTATTATCAGAAAAGATGGAAGTGTGATGAGTCCAATACTCTTTTTGGATATTGCCAAAAAAACAAGATTGTATGGACAGCTTACGAGAATCATGGTGGATAAAACATTTGAAAAACTCAAACAGAGTACGCTTCCTATCAGCATCAATCTTTCAACAGAAGATTTACTCAATGCAGATCTTGCAGAGTATATGAAAAAATCGATTGAGTTACACCAGATAGGAAAAAAAGTTATCTTTGAGATATTAGAAACTGAGGGGATTGATAACTATACCGAGGTGCACTTGTTTATTGAACGATTTAAAGCTTTGGGATGCCGTTTTGCCATTGATGATTTTGGTGCAGGGTATTCGAATTTTGATCATTTACTGAAATTA
The DNA here is from genome assembly GCA_903885085.1 of uncultured Campylobacterales bacterium. Lineage (GTDB taxonomy): Bacteria > Campylobacterota > Campylobacteria > Campylobacterales > Sulfurimonadaceae > Hydrocurvibacter. The sequence continues at coordinate 16,307 of CAISHH010000145.1, read as the reverse complement.
AATATTGATATTTTAAAAATAGATGCTAGTTTAATTAAAAATCTTCCAAGCGATGCAAATGCTCGATTATTTGTTCAGCATATCAATGAATTTTCCCAAAAGATCGGAATAGAAACAGTTGCCGAGTTTGTTGCTGATGAAGCTATTTATGAAGAGGTTAAGAAAATTGGAATTGATTTTTCACAAGGGTATTATTTTTATGAACCTTCTGCAGATTTGATTGAGGAAGTGATCAGTTAAGAGTGTTAATTCTCCTCAAAAAGGAGAATCATAGTTTTATTCTGCGGATACTTTTGGATTGAGTGTTTTTAAAACATCATCGCGAGTTTTTACAGTGCCTAACATCATAAGAGATACAGGTTCTTTTGGTGCAATGGAAAAATCAAATACTTTAGGATTTTTCATAAATGTGATCATCGCTTGATCAACAAGTGCTTCATAGCTTTGAGAGTTTGCTTTGGCTGCATCTAGTTCTGCTTGCATAGTCTTTAAATGCTCTTGTTTATAACCATCAACACTTTGGTTTGCATCTTGTGCTTTGAGCTTCGTCCAACGTTCCATAAATGAATCATCTTCATAATGCAAAGAGGTTTCTCCGAATTTAATCGTTTGCGGCGCAAGGTTGATCTGCATGGGGAAATATTCCATCGCCACGATATTATAAAGTTTTGTTTTGTAAGTAAGTGTTCCCGCTTTTTCCACTTTAAGAGTAAGATCTTTGACATTTATCATCTGTTGATCTTTCTCAAATGTATAGTTGATAGTAATATTTGAATTGATATCCTTGAGATTAAGCACATCAAGTTTAGCCGCCATTTCTGGATTGGACCTTAGCATTGCTAAATCAGTTTGAATCCCTTTGAGTTTGACATTCATATAACGAGGAACAGCATTCTCTGTATCAAGAGATTTTACAACCATCTCATCAACAATGATTGGTTTCGCATTTGGCACCATGATTCTGATGTCATTTACATGCACATCAAAACCAAAAAAGTCCATAGATGCACTGCCATAAGTAACATAGGCTTTTGCATTGCCAAGCATCTTGTCAATTTTTGCTTTGATCATACTTGAACTAATCATTTTAAATGCTACAAGAGCAATAATAATAAGTGCAACAAAGAAAAGTCGAATAACTTGAACAGGTATCTCTTTTTTAAAGATCGTCATTTTTATATCCTTTTATTTTAGTTGTCAGCATCATCATTAGATGTGCTTATTGCTTTTGCATTTGTTTTTTGTTTTCCGTTTGCATCTGCGTAACAAACAGGCTCAAGTTTTAGGAAACTATTTGGCATTGTACCTTGTTTTAGTTCCTGATTTACCAGAGTATTCAAGCCCCGTTTCATTTTGTCGAAGGCATTTTTATCTTTGCCGCTAAGTCTGCTTGCTGCAAGTCTCACAACACTTTGAGGATTGATCGCACGTCCATCTTTGTAGAGTCCAAAATGTAAGTGAGGACCAGTTGATAGACCCGTAGTTCCAACAAATCCGATCACTTGCCCCTGTTTTACAATCGAGCCTTTGTGTATGCCATGACCAAAAGCTTTTTGGTGAGCATAGAGTGTGATATAGCCGCCGCTATGAGCGACTTTGGTTAGATTGCCATAACCATTTGTAACACCGCAAGATACAACAGTTCCGTTTCCGGCTGCTAAAATAGGAGTTCCTGGACGAGCCCCATAGTCGATTCCAAGGTGAGCTCTAAATTTATGTAAGATAGGATGCCATCTTTTTAGCGTAAAGCCTGAAGTAATACGACCATTTCTAATAGGAGATGCAAGTAAAAAAGCTTCAAGTTCTGCGCCTGTTTCATCATAATATCTATCATCTTTAAAGCGGTAAACATAGTGTTGTTTTCCACCCATTTCCATCATACATACATCTAACTCAGGCATTGAAAATGGTCGTCCAAGTCTATACATACGATCATAAACCATAACGAGTTTATCGCCTTTATGCACATTTTTAAAGTTTAGAGAATTTTTAAAAGCATCTACAAAGATTTTTGCAAGTTTTGTAGATTTTGTGACTTTAATGATGTCATTGTAGGGGGAACTATCGATAATCAAGGTAAAAGATTCCCTTTTCGTTTCACTGATAATAGGGATCACTTCAAAAGTAACATCATCTTTATCTTTAGTGATATGAATTTGAATTTCATCGTTAACAGGGATGAGTATTTGTTGGACCTGCTTTTTAGGGTCTTCAAGTATTTGACAGTTAACCCCGCCACGTATCTCTTCTGTTAGTTTTTGATCATCTGCATCGAGGTTATAGTAAAGAGGTTTTGCCGGTAAGTGGAGTCTTTCTAAAAAGGTAAGATAGGTGTCGCCATCACTCCAGCGAAAATTTTTGATCTGGGCGGAAAAAAGTGTAAGAGGAATAAAAAATATGAGTAAAAAACGGAGCATTAATTAGCCTAAAAATAAAATGTCTTGTAAGAGTATCAAAACTAGACTTACAAAAGACTTCTTGGAAAAATTCTAAGGTTAGTTTGCTACAATTCAGTAAAAAAAGAGAGTGCTAATGATAAGAATTTTTGTATTGATTTTGTCCATGTATGTTGCAAGTTTCGCAGGTGAGATCTCGAAGAGTATTGTAAGTGTTGATAAAGAGAGTGCCACAATCACTGTTGATAACGTAGATGTTGGCATAAGTGGCTTTATTGTAAAGCATATTGATAGTGAGCATAGTTATATTGTTAAAAGTGCACTTGTTACTAAATTTGACAAAGAGACTAAAACCGCGACACTTGCTTTGAGTGATTTTAATGAGTTAAAGCAGGATTCTTTACCGACTGGAAAGTGGAGTGTACAAGTAGGAGATGAAGCTATTTTAGCTTTTGGTTATTCACGTGCTTTGTTAATCGCGCCAAATGAAGAGATATACCACCGAATTACCAAAGCATTGCCAACTTTGGAATGGGTACATCCAGATCTTTTTGCTTCTATTTTGTCACTCAACGGGCATCCGACTCCTTTGAAAAAAGATTTTACACAAATGTGTGAAATCTCTGCTGTGGGACTTTTATACATGTATATTCATGAAAATCTTTTTACAGTTGATTGTAAAAGTATGAGTGTCCTTAATATCGCAAATGCTCCTATCAAACAAGAATCTCTACAGCTTCCTTTTTACTCTAGAGTGAGTAATATCAACGCAAACTGGTTTGGTAAGGGAAGTGATAAACTTAAAGTTTATGACCCATATTATTATGAACTTTTGGTTCAAAGCAATCCAAAAAATAAAGAACTATATAATCTCATCAAAAGTAAAGAGCAAAACCTAAGCTCACTTTTAAATGAATTTGAACTAAAGGATGAAAAGTGATAGATAAAAAGCACTTAGACAACTTTGCAAAAATAGTAGGCAGTGAAAATATTTACAGCGATAAAGCACATCTTTTAGCGTACTCTTATGATGCGACTCGTGAGCATTTTGAGCCCGATGCAGTTATCTTTCCTCGTCATGAAGAAGATGTAAGTGAGATCTTAAAATACTGTAATGAACACAGAGTTGTTATCGTTCCTCGTGGAGCGGGCAGTGGATTTACTGGTGGAGCTCTTCCAAGCAGCGGCGGGATTGTTCTTGCTTTTGAAAAGCATATGAATAAGATCTTAGAGATTGATATGCAAAACATGGTTGCAATCGTTCAACCGGGTGTGATCAATATGGAACTCCAACGCGCTGTAGAAGCAGTTGGACTTTTTTATCCGCCAGATCCAGCAAGCCAAGAGTATTCAACTATCGGTGGCAATGTCAGTGAAAACGCGGGCGGGATGCGTGCGGCAAAATACGGTATCACTAAAGATTATGTGATGGCAATGCGTGCTGTACTCCCAAACGGCGATATTATCAAAGCGGGAAAACGTACTATTAAAGATGTAGCTGGATATAACATAACGGGTATTCTCATTGCTTCTGAGGGAACACTTGCGGTGACAACGGAAGTTACTTTGAAACTTCTTTCAAAACCAAAATTGACAAAAACTGCGATGGGTATATTTGATAGTGTGCATCGAGCGATGGAAGCTGTATATAAGACTATGGCAAGCGGTGTAACACCTGTTGCGATGGAGTTTTTAGATAACTTGACTATTCGTGCAGTCGAACAGACTTTTCATAAAGGACTTCCTGTTGATGCGGGTGCTATTTTAGTCACAGATGTCGATGGAAATATGGAAGATGATCTTGATTTCCAGCTTGAGATCATTGAGAGAGTTTTTCGTGAGAATGGATGTAGCAACTTTAAAATAGCTCAAACAAAAGCTGAAGCAGCAGACCTTTGGTTTGCGAGACGTAATGCTTCTCCGAGTTTGAGTGTGTATGGAAGTAAAAAGCTCAACGAAGATGTCACAGTGCCTCGCTCTGCACTTCCAGAACTACTAGAGAGATTTGCTGCAATTGCTGAAAAATATAGTGTAAAAATTCCATGTTTTGGTCATACGGGTGATGGTAATGTCCACACTAACGTCATGGTTGATGGGAAAGATCCCGAGCAGGTGAAGATCGCATATCAAGCCATAGAAGAGGTTTTTCAAGCGACTATTGACTTGGGTGGAACTTTGAGCGGTGAACACGGTATTGGTCTTGCAAAAGCACCTTACATGCATATGGCGTTTACAGATGAAGAGATGAATCTTTTCAAATCAATCAAAAAAGCGTTTGATCCAAACAACATTTTAAACCCCGCAAAAATGGGACTTGATTAGTATTTTTAGGAGCTTTTTGTGGAAAATAAAAAAGAATTAATTGCGATAACTGATGAAGTGAAGCGTCAAATATCAGACATTGAGATCGCTCCACCTCTTTTATACACAAAACTTTTTCATAATCTGTTAGCTGCTCATAATATTGAATGTGAGAATGAAGAAGTTATTGTGGATAAAATTTTTGGTGACCAACTATCAAAGTTAAATGATCTCAACAAGAATACTTCTGAGAATATTGTTAGACTTGATAATAACACGAAAGATGCGATAGAAGCTATTAAAAATAAAGATGAAACAAAGCTCGAAAAAGTCTTAGAAGAGACAGCTGATCTTCGTCGTGAGATCGAAAAACTTAAATCCTCTATCTTTACAGACACTCTTACAAAAGCGTACAATCGTCAATGGCTTTATTCAAACTATATGGATGGTGTGGAATGCTTTACATGTAAGGGAGTCTTAGTGTTTATTGATATGAATTATTTTAAAGAGATTAATGATAATTATGGACATATCGCAGGCGATAAGGTTTTAGAATTTACGGCACTTCACCTTAAAAAAACAAAAGCGGATCTTGTACGGTATGGCGGAGATGAGTTTTTACTTCTCTTTGATAGTGCTATTTCACGAGAAGAAATAAAAAGTTTAGTAGAGCTTAACAGAGAGCAAATCATACATAAAGAGTTGAAGTTTAAAGAGAACAGTTTTCACACAAGCTACTCTTATGGAGTTGTTCCATTTAAGATAAACGATAATTTTCAAGATATTTTGTCGAGTGCAGATAGTTTGATGTATGAAGATAAAAAGAATTTTAAACATAGACTTATCGTAGACTGACAGCCTTACATATAAGGCTGTTCTTTCAGATTTTTTCGTTTTACATATATCTCATAAAGAATAGGAATAATAATCAGACTCAACACTGATGAGCTGATTATCCCTCCGATCATAGGTGCTGCAATGCGTTGCATGATCTCACTTCCCACACCATTTGAATACATGATCGGTAAAAGTCCTGCGATGATAGCAAAAACAGTCATGAGCTTAGGTCTGAGTCTTCTAATGGCTCCATCATAGATAGCCTCTTTGAGATGTTGTGCATTGAAACTCTCTCCATATTTTTCCAATGAGTTTTTCACACTCTCTTGTAAGTAAACGATCATCACAATCGCAGACTCCGAAGCTATGCCAAGCAGTGCCAAAAATCCTACAATTACAGCGATACTCATATTAAAATGCAACAGTTGCATATAGATCAGTCCGCCCAAAAGAGCAAAGGGAAGCGTGAAAAATACTATCAAAGATGCGACGATATCTCTGAGTGCAAAATAGATAAGCACAAACACAATGAGTATCACTGCTGGAATGATCCATATCATCTTCGCAAGTGCGGATTCAAGGTACTCGCTCTCTCCTGCAAACTGCATATAGTATCCATCCGGAAGCTTTATATTTTTTAAGAGTTCTTTTGCTTTTTCTTTATACTGTGTTGAACTGATTCCCTCTTTTGGAGTGATGTAGATGTAAGTTACAGGAAGAGCCATCTCGCTTTTAATGATAGATGGACTCTCTTTGTAAGAAAGAGTAGCAAAAGTGCGAAGCGGCATAAATCCAAGCGGTGTTTTTATCATGATATTTTGGATTGATGCGAGAGAATCTCTTTCATTGTCGCTGAGTCTCATGGTTATGGAGTAACGTTCCAAGCCATTGTACATGGTAGAGATTTTTGCACCGCCGATGGCAAATGAGGTGTAAGAAAGTAGTGTGTCTTTTGTGATGCCATAACGTTTGAGCGCTTCTTCGTTAATATCAATGTTTAAGTAGTATCCCGCGGTCGCTTTATCGGCAAAAACAGACATTGTCATATCTTCTGCCTTAAGCGTTTGCTCTATTTGAGTTGCATAAAACTGTAGTTTTGTGGCATCTTTTCCATAGAGTTTTATCCCTATTGGTGTGCGGATTCCGCTAAGAAGCATATCGATGCGACCTTTGATGGGATACGTCCAAGAGTTTACAAGACCGCTTACATGTAAGGCATTTTCCAACTCGTCTTGAAGCTTTTTATAAGTCATCCCTTTTGGCCACTCACTTTGGGGTTTGAGAGTAATGATGGACTCAAGCATCCCAAGAGGTGCAGGATCAGTCGCAGTGTCAGCACGTCCGCCTTTACCAAAAACGCTCTGGACTTCGGGAAAGCTTTTGATGATGGCATCCGTTTTTTGTGTCAGTTCTTTGCTCATATCGATACTTGTGCCATAGGGTGTGACGGGCATATACATAAAGGTCTGTTCGTTAAGGGTGGGCATAAACTCCCATTTGAGTGCGGCATAAAGCGGGTAGATTGACGCCAGAGAGAGGACAAGCAAGAGTAAAACACCATATTTGAGTTTCAATCCATATATTAAAAATGGATGATAGAGAAAGGTAAAAAATCTATTTAAAAAGTTTTTCTCCTCTGAGGGAATCTTGCCGCCTAGAAAATAGATCATAAGCACGGGTACAAGAGTGATAGAGAGAATCGCTCCCGCACTCATGGCAAATGTCTTAGTAAATGCCAAGGGTGAGAAAAGCATCCCCTCTTGTCCATCTAGAGAAAATATTGGTAAAAACGAGATAACCACAAGAACAAGTGCAAAAAAGATAGGACGTCCCACAAGCTGAGATGATTCTATGATGGCATCAATTCTCTCTTTTTTAGTCACCTCTCCCTTTTCTTGGAGTTTATGAAGCGTCTGGTGAGCGTTTTCTATCATGATGATGGATGCATCGACCATCGCGCCTATGGCAATGGCGATACCTCCAAGACTCATGATATTTGAGCCTATACCAAAGAGTTTCATCAGTAAGAATGTTACACCTACCGTGATCGGCAAGACGATCAGAAGGATAAGCGAACTTCTTAGATGCATCAAAAATAGAGCGATGACGACGATGACAATAATTGATTCTTCAAATAGTGTGTGTTTGAGTGTGTCGACTGCTTTATCAATAAGAGTTGATCTGTCATAGGTCGTCGTGATATCAACGTCGGCAGATTTGAGTTGACCAAGTTTTTTCTTTACATTTTGAATCGTCTTGTAGACATCTGCACCGTAGCGGACTATCACGATCCCGCCGACGACTTCGCCCTCACCGTTAAGATCTGCCACTCCGCGTCTGGATGCTGGAACGACTTCCACTCTTGCGATATCGCCGATGGTAAGAGGAGCACCGTTTTTGGTCGTGATACTCAAATTTCGGATGTCATCAAGATTATTGACATATCCTTTTGCCTGAACCATCCATTCATAGCCATTTTTGTTGATGACTCTTCCACCTGTATTATTGTTGTTTTGCTGGAGAGTCTTTGCAATATCTTGAGTGTCAAGGTTATACCGAATTAGCATATCTTTTTTTATAGTGACTTGATAACTTGGTACAAATCCGCCAATACTTGCCACTTCACTGACACCATCCACGCCTAAAAGAGCATTTTTATAGTAGTAATCTTGCAGTGTTCTAAGCTCTGCGAGATTTTTTGTTTTTGATGTGAGTGCATACTCATAGACCCAGCCCACACCGCTGGCATCAGGTCCTAGAGATACCTGCATATTTGAAGGAAGAGTTGAGCCGATGGAAGAGAGCTGTTCAAGAACTCTGCTTCTGGCTTTATAGATATCTGTTCCCTCTTTGAAGATGATGTAGATAAGTCCGTTTTCATAGCTTGAAAATCCTCTTACCGTTTTCACATTTGGCGTCGAGAGCAGAGCTGTAATAAGGGGATAGGTTCCCTGCTGTTCAATAATATCAGGCGATTGCCCTGCCCATTTTATCTGTAAGATGACTTGGGGAGGAGAAATATCCGGCAATGCATCAAGCGCGGTATTTTTGATAGACCATACAGAAGCACCGATGATTAAGAGTGTAAATATTAAGAGTAAAAATCTGTTTTTTACACTGAGAGCTATGAGTTTTTCTATCATCATTGATTCCTAATACAGACCGTTTATTTGTGCGTCGCTGTCCATCATAAAGAGCGCATTGTTTACGACTTCATCACCATTTTGAAGACCTTTGACTCTGTATGAGTGGGCATCGATCTCTTTGGCTTCAATAACACGAGGTGTATATTCTCCCTCAAAATCTCCTTTGACAAAGACATAGTATTTCCCATTTTTAAAGATAACCGCAGTTGATGGCAAAGTAAGATAGTTTTCTTTTTTCATATCTGCACTCACACTCACATACATACCGCTAAGCAGTTTTCCTTTTGGATTTTGTACGCTGACTCTAAGTGTAAAAGGAGCATCTTTGGCACTGAGTTTTGGATAAAGCAGCTCTTTTTTTGCTTTAAAATCTCCCGCGGGAGAGCTGATGGTAAATTCATTCATTTTTGATACGAGATCAAGGTCTTGAGGATAGATCGCGACTTCAACCCAGACGTTTGAAAGATTGACAATTTTGAAGAGGGTTTGTTTTGTCGAAAATGCTGAACCTTTAACAACATTTTTTTCATAGACATAACCGCTTGAAGGCGCATAGATGTTTGTTGTGCGTGAAGTCTTGCCCTCTTTTTCTATCATCTCTATCTCTTTAGCATTCACCCCTAAAAGTGTCAACCTCTCTTTTGCACTCTCCAACATCGCTTTGTTTGGAAACTTTTTAGTAAAACTAAAAATGCTCAAATACTCCTCTTTTGCACGTAAGACTTCAGGCGAGTATACCGTTGCCAAAAGAGTGCCTTTTTGGACATACATGTAGCTTTTATTTGCTTTTAGTTCTTCGATATAGCCATCAAATCTTGGAGTGACATCATAAACTGTTGAGTCATCCTCTTTGACATAACCATAATATGTTTGGCTTTGTGCAGCATTTATGCTTTTGACTTTTATAGTCTGAACATTAAAAAGCTGTTTGACCGTTACATCTTTTGCAAAGATGCTTACATGTAAGAGTAATAATAGTGTTAAATATTTCATAGTTTATCTCCAGTCAGTGCAAGTAGGCTTGCTTGCGTTTTGTAAAATTGGGCTGTTACTTTTATGATATCTTCTTGAAGTTTGAGTTTTTTACTCAGCATTGCTAGATACTCCAGCGATGAGTCTTTGCTTTTTGCTGAGCTAGCAACAAGGTCAAAAAGATGTTCCACTTTTGGCATAGATTCATCGCTTAGGATTTTGTAGCTTAAGTAGTCGTTTCGCATCTTTTCATAGAGCTGTGCTATCTCTGAGCTGAGTTTTTCTTTTAAGTCGCTCTCTTCAAAACCTTTTGCAAGAAGCAGTTTTTTAGCTTCCTCTTCGCTTGCCTTTTGTGTCCCATAAAGTGGCAAAGACGCACCCACTGTGATGGCCGCATAGTCGGGATGATTTTCTCTGTAGTAGTATCCTGCCTGAATGTAAGGATCGATCTTCTGTGAGAGCTCTTTGATGTGAAGATCTGACCTAGCAATACCAAGTTCTGCATCCTTTACATGTAAAGCACTTGAGTCTCCTATTTTATCTTGGTAAAAGAGAAGAGATTTAGGTTCTTGGACGTTTAGTGAGAGTTCAAGATTTTCTATCTTTTCGCCTGCAAGATAGGAGAGCTTTTCATACAGAGAGTTCTGCTCGCTTAGAAGAGAGTTTCTTTTTATTTTTTGTTCACTGAGGGAAAGTTCTGCATTCATCAAAGCGGATTGTGTATTGCCAGAAGTGATGTAATATGCTTCGTTCAGTGAGATAGTCTGTTTGATAATATCAATATTACTATCAGTGATAAGAAGCTCTTGTTCTGTTTCCCAGACAGAGTAGGCTGTAACTTTTATCTCTTTTGCAAGCTCGGTTCTTAACTCTTCAAGATTCATATTTAACAATCTTTTTTTAGACTCAACCATCTGTGTCTGTGCATCACGTTTTCCAAAGTAGGGAATCTTTTGTTTGATATTGAGGGAGCTAAACTGCATAGGTTCTATTGTACGGTCTGTGGGATTTGCAAACTGAATATCGTTGATGGTGAGTGAAACCTCTGGATCTGAGAAGTTTCTTGAGATCTCTTTTTCATTCTCTAGTGCTTCAAGACGCTGTTGTATACCCTTTAGCGAACCATGATTTTCCAATGAGTGAGAGATAAGTGCATCAAGAGTCTGAGCCTGTAAAAAACTTGAAATACTAAGCCATAAGAGAAGAGTTTTCATTAGACCTCTTTAGATATTCAAAGAGGTTTTTATACGGATTTTTTGTCCGCTTTTTGGAGCTATTAATATCCAAACTTGCCAAGTACCGCTCATAGAAAAGTTGATATCAGCTTTATAAATACCGCTACCGATAGCTTTTGCATTGCTTTGCATCTCCATGCGAGGCATTCCCGGCATCTCAGGCATAAACACTTTGAGGGTTACTCCAGCATCTTTATACTGAGCATCTTTAATGCTTACATGTAAGGAGTTATTTCCTGTAGTCAGAGGTCTATCTGAGCTAATAACAGCCGTGATACCTCCGCCGTTAGCAGTTTTTTCAAACGCCGCAGCTTGAAGAAATGAGACACTTAAAAGCATCAGAGTAAATATTTTGAGTAGCTTTTTCATTTTGACATCCTTTTATTTTCCATCATTATAATTTAGCAGTGTGAGGAGTTTGTGAGAACTTCGTTTAAATCTTTAAATTTTTTAAACGAAGTGCGTTTGTTATCACAGATACAGAGCTAAAACTCATGGCTGCAGCAGCTATCACGGGTGAGAGCAAGATGCCAAAAAATGGATAAAGAATACCAGCTGCCAATGGTATTCCCAGAGTATTATAAGCAAAGGCAAAAAATAAATTTTGTCATCGCCTAAAACCACAATCGTAAGCCTACAGTCGCATAAGTTTCATTAAGTGGATGAAAATTATTTGTACTGCCAAAGTTTTTGCTCCATTGGATACCAATATATGGAGCAAATTCACGCACAATTTCATAACGTAATCGAGCCCCTACAGTCAGATTTGAAAGTCCTTTTCCAATACCCATTTCTTCAGCATCTTTGGTATAAAGCGCTGTAGAAAGAGAAGGTAGTAAAATCAATTTCTGTGTGATCAATACTTGATATTCACTCTCCAAACGAACTCCGGCATTACCATCTTTTCCAATAAGAGCAGCCACTCTTGTTTCAAAAAAATATGGAGCTAAGCCTTGCAGGGCAATAACACCCCAAGTTTGATTACTTTTGTCATTTTTATCATATCCCACACCTATTTGTAGATCCCAATAAGGCATAACAGCACGACTATAAACCAATTGGTTTTCACTCTCTGCAGAAGTTGCTTCTTTGGCTTTTTTACCATCAGAATAGATATAGATTTTATTTAAATCATAGCCTGCATAAGCAAAAGCATTCCAACTGATGGCTTTTTCATTATTAAACTGATACTCTAAATTATCTATCATAAATGTGGTTCTAAAGGGATCATCACTATCCATCTCAGCAAAGGCGGATGTTACGAATACAGTTGTCATAACTGATGCTATTAATAATTTTTTCATTATACCCTCCTCTTAAGCCACTACGACTTTTCGAAACATGCCAGCCATATGATAGAGCAGATGACAATGAAATGCCCAAGAGCCTTTGGCATCAACATTAACACGAAAACTAATTTTAGAACCGGGTTGAACAATAATAGTATGTTTCTTAGGCAGATAATTATCATCTCCTGTCTCAAGGTCGCTCCACATACCATGTAAGTGCATTGGATGGTTCATCATAGTGTCATTAATATAGGTAATTCTAAGTCTCTCACCATATTTGAATTCTAACGGTTTTGCATCTTTATATGCTATGCCGTTGATGGACCACATGTAGCGTTCCATATTGCCTGTTAGATGTAGGATGATTTCTCGTTCTGGATATTTGTCATGCTTTGTTGAGACTAGTGATTTTAGATCTGCATATGTTAGGACTTTGCGAGTGTTGTTTCGTAGTCCTACTCCAGGGTCATCTAGTCGATACTGAGGGTTCATAGCTCTCATAGTTGTCTGTACTCCTTGATCTTCTTCGAGTGGAGTAATGGGAATAGGTGATTTTTTTAGATCATTATTCTTGCTAGAATGATTAATTGGCATTTTCATGCCTCCTCCACATTTCATGGCACTCTCTTTTTCTATAGTAGGAACGCTAGGCATTGCAGACATATCCTGACTTGAGTGATCCATATTACTACTACTCATAGACATGCCCATATCTGCATGAGTAAGAATCGGCAAAGGATCCATAGGTGGGGTATTGGTAATGATATTCTCATCATAAGTCAATGCTCCAAGTGCATAACCACTTCTATCAAGACTTTGTGCAAAAATAGCATAGGCATGATTTTCTTCTGGCTCTACAATGACATCATAGGTCTCTGCAACACCAATACGAAATTCATCTACACTAACAGGTTGAATATTGTTGCCATCGGATGCAACTACGGTCATCTTTAGCCCTGGTATCATCACATCAAAAAAGGTCATGGAGGCACTATTGATAAAGCGTAACCGGATTTTGTCACCATTTTTAAAAAGTGCTTTGAAAATCGTTGCCGGATTAACACCATTCATCAGATAGGTGTAAGTGTAACCAGTAACATCAGAGAGATCACGATCTGTCATAGCCATCTCGTTCCACATTTTACGTTCGTTAAATGCGGTAAAAAAACCTTTCTCTTTTACTTCAGAAAAAAAATCGCCTCCTGTGCGCTTCTTAAAATTATAATAATCACTAGAGATTTTAAGTTTTCGAAAAACAGTTACAGGATTTTCATCACTCCAATCCGAGAGTGTAATGACGTACTCTTTATCGTATTTATAAGGATCTGGTATGATTGGGTCGATGACGATAGCACCATAAATACCAGTTTGTTCCTGAAAACCGGAGTGACTATGATACCAAAAGGTACCACTTTGAATGACTTTAAAATGGTAGGTAAAGGTTTCTCCGGGTTTTATTCCCATAAAACTGATATCAGGTACACCATCCATATCTGTTGGTAGAATGATCCCATGCCAGTGAATGGAGGTATCTTCTGTAAGCTGGTTTGTTACATGGATAGTAACTTTTTCTCCCTCTTTCCAGCGCAGGGTTGGTCCGGAGATCATTCCATCAACTAATGTAGCAATCGCAGGAACACCCGTAATATTGACGGCTGTTTTTACGATACTAAGATGGAACTCATTGCCTCTTATTTCTACTGATTCTTGACGCTGAGTAATCGTTGTTTTGGCTTGAAGTGATAACGGCACTGTGACAATAATACTGGCTGCAACCGCCCCTTTTACAAATGTTCTTCTCGAAATTTTTGAATCTTTATGAAACATTTTTGACTCCTCTTACTACATGTTTTAATGATATTAAAGGTTTGTGAAAACTCCACCTAAATCTTTAAATTTTTTAAACGCAACGCGTTTGTGATAACCGATACTGAACTAAAGCTCATGGCTGCCGCTGCAATCATTGGAGAGAGAACAATCCCAAAAAATGGATACAGCGCTCCTGCTGCTATTGGGATTCCAGCACTGTTGTAGATAAAAGCAAAAAATAGATTCTGTCTGATATTTTTCATAGTTGCACGAGAGAGTTTGAGCACTTTAACAATGCCTAGCAAATCTCCTTTTATAAGAGTGACTCCTGCACTCTCAATTGCTACGTCCGTTCCTGTTCCCATGGCTATGCCCACATCCGCTTGCGCCAATGCTGGAGCATCATTGATGCCATCTCCAGCCATAGCAACGATTGCTCCGTTTTTTTGTAACTCTTTTATGACATCAGCTTTTCCATCTGGCAATACATTTGCATAAACTTTCTCAATTAAGAGCTTTTTGGCAACGGCATTGGCGGTAAATTCATTGTCTCCACTTAACATAACGACTGTTATACCCTCATCGGTGAGTTGCTTCACTGCTTCTATTGAAGTCTCTTTTATGGGATCTTCGATGGCAATAATCGCACAATACTTAGAATCTATTGCCATAAAGATGATGCCTTTAGCATCATGTTTCATCTCATTTGCTTTTTCTTTTATATTTTGAGTAGATATGCCATACTCTTGCAAAAGTTTTTCACTGCCCAAGACTATTTTTTTACCATCTATTTCAGCCACTACACCTTTACCAGGGATGGCTTCAAAGTTTTCACTATTTATGAGTGCTATATTAGACTCTTTTGCGTATTCCATAACAGACTGCGCAAGAGGATGCTCACTCGCACGCTCCAATGAAGCAGCATACTTGAGCACTTCATCTTTGTCATATCCCTCCGCTACAATGAAATCTGTCACTTTTGGTTTTCCAAGTGTTAGGGTTCCTGTTTTATCAACTACTAGTGTATTGACTTTTTCCATGGTCTCCAAAGTTTTTGCGTCTTTGATTAATATACCCGAGAGTGCAGCGCGACCGGTTCCTACCATTATGGATATTGGGGTTGCAAGACCTAAGGCACAGGGACAAGCAATAATTAAAACAGAAACAGCCGCGACAACAGCATAAGCCAGTTGTGGCTGGGGTCCAAAAAACCACCATCCCATAAAGGCCAACAGAGCAGATAAGACGACCGCCGGAACAAAATATCCAGATACGGTGTCAGCCAACTGCTGAATAGGTGCACGAGAGCGTTGTGCCTGAGCTACCATCTGAACAATTTGCGAAAGCATTGTATCACTTCCTACTTTTGTTGCTTGCATAATCAGTGTTGAATTTTTGTTGATAGTCGCACCAATGAGTGCGTCATCAAGAGTTTTTTGAACAAGCATGGGCTCACCCGTTATCATAGACTCATCAATATTACTTTGTCCCTCTAGGACAACGCCATCAACAGGTATTTTTTCTCCGGGTTTTACTCTAAGCTTATCTCCCTGACGTACAAGTTCAAGAGCTACATCCTCCTCGTTGCCACTATCGTCTATGATTCTATGCGCTTGTTTTGGTGCAAGATTTAAAAGCGTTTTGATAGCTGTATTTGTTTTACTGCGAGCACGAAGTTCTAAAACCTGACCAAAAAGGACAAGTGCCGTAATGACCGCCGCTGCTTCAAAATAAACATGGACAAGTCCCTCTTTTGTCTGCATCAGCGGTGGAAAAATCTCAGGCAAAAGCAGTGCAACTATACTGTAGAAGTAAGCAGCACTAACACCCATAGAAATGAGGGTAAACATATTTAAGTTCCAACTCTTTACAGATTGGTACCCTTTTACGTAAAATGGCCAACCGCCCCAAAGAACTACAGGCGTGGCAAAAAAGAATTCTATCGACTGTATCATTTGAGATGAAAGAGATGATGGGATATACCCCGGCATCAAATCATGTATCATGGCTAAAAGAAATAGAGGAACTGACAAAGCAGTGCTAATCCAAAAACGCCTGCTCATATCTTCTAGCTCATCATTTTTTTCTTCTGCCTCAACGGTAATTGGTTCCAAGTGCATCCCGCATTTTGGACAATCTCCCGGCCCATCACGAATAATTTCCGGGTGCATAGGACAGGTGTATTATAATGAACCCTTTTTTCAAGACCAGTAAATCAAGTTTTTTAATTCCACCTTTTTATGATACCAACGGTAACAGTTTTGCTCCTTTAGGGTCTAAATTATTCATAGCTTGATAGTAAACTTCATTTGGGGTTTTGTA
>CAISHH010000144.1 GCA_903885085.1 uncultured Campylobacterales bacterium | reverse complement strand
TATATATTCCGTATTTTATTCTAGCGTTTTGGAATTAAAAAATAGATTTTACTGGTTTGATTTTAGGGGTTCATTATAGATCGTGGCAGATATGAGGGAAAAGATATTATTGATAATATTATCTATTCAAAGTCAAAGTCTTGGGTATGGCATGTAATGTGGAACAAAATAATTAAAAAGGATACGGCTAAAGGTATAGCTGAGCATATTACGAAAACAGAAAATCTTAATATGTACGAAGATTTTTTGTGGTCGATCACACTATTTTCGCATATCTATAATGAGTCTAAGATCGGGATATTGGAGCAGACCGGTTTAGTATATTATCGTCATGGAAAATCTATCACCAAAAGTATAGAGTATAGTGCATATGTAAAAAAATATAATGATCTGCAATTTGTATCGCATGAGATAAATAAAATCCTCAAATTCTATAACATATATGCCAGATATAAAAAAGATCTAAAAAAACTGTTTTGTTATATCAATAGTGTATATTCCCCATGGAATCAAACAGCAGAAGGTTATTTAGATAAATTAAAACTATGGAGTCTACGAATAGGTCATACGTTTACTACGTTTACATGTAAGAAAGATAGTGATTTGAGTGAATCTGCTGAGGTACTACAAAAAAAAGCGCACCAGTTGTTATGTCAAGCAGTGGCGATCTTCGGCACGGGTGAGTTCGCGCTTAAACTAAAACAGCAGTTGGAGAAAAAAGGGATTATTGTGTCTTTTTTTATCTCGACGGATAAGCATATAATAGGAACAAAGCTAGATGATCTAGATGTCGTAGATATCGATGATACTATGAATCAGAATCAGATAAAATGTATTTGCATTGCATCTATAGGATCACACGAAAGTATAGTTGAGATGCTCATATCCAAACAAGATGGCAAAGAAGTTTTCTATATAACAATTTAATAGATAACTTTTTCATATGTGATAATCTTGATTTTTCGTTTATTTGTTTGAGCATATTGTTGTATAGTCTTGACTATTTCATCAACAAAAACAGTACTGGCGATGATGATAGTGTCGTTATCGGATAAAGTATAGTCATCTATTGTCTTGACTTGGTAATTCTCGAAATTAAACTCTCCAAGTTTTGCTCTACTGTCCATAAAACCTTTAATCTCTATCTCCATTTGAGAAATCTCAGGAAGTAGCTCTTTTGCAAATTGACCGGCACCATAGATATATATATGCTCAGTGTCAAGTAGCGTGAAAATTTTTTCAATTGCATTAGCATTGATACTTTTTGATTTTATACCTTTGACATTTTGTATAAAAGATTCATCAAGTCGAGTGATGACACCTTGTATCCATGATATCTTTCCCACTTGAAAGGAGATCTCTTTTGAAAACGAGTAGTATGCTTCTTGTATGCCTATCTCTTTAATGAAATCGATATCCTCTTTACAAATGATTGTTTTTATATTTTCATCTTTAAAGCTCTCGTTTTGGTACAGAGCGCCTAGATAAGCAGCCTCATCTTTTGTGGGTATATCGATCAGTCTGGCCAAGATCGCCAATACATCTTTTTGTTTAAAGCTGCCGGCTTTTAATTTTGTTTCTTTAGCAATATTGAAAAAACTTTCTATGCCCTTGTCAAATGCTTCAGATACAAATGTTAAACTTTTATCTGCTTTATCTAAAATAGGTACTATGGTATCATCGACTTTTTGATATGCAAGGGTAGTCCCTATGTCACCGTTAAATAAACTCTCTACTATCTCATGACTTCTTCTTATCAACTCTATTTGTCTTGTGTTGAAATCATCGGGAGATAAAAAAGACACAAAGTGGGAGTTACTAAGTTTTTTTACTCCGGAGTCATGTATATAAAAAAGAGCATTAATCTTATGCTTTTTTTCCAAAGGCAGGATGTTTTGTATATTTTGAAGCACTGTTCCCGAACCGCCGAAATCTAAGCTGATGGAGTTGTCGTGATAATTTAGACCTTCCAAATAGGTAAGAAGATGTTTTTTCGTTTCTAATATAGTGCTATCTATCTGCTCTTTTTTCTTTTTAAAGTCTTCAATAACTGCCTGCATTAAATTTTTTTTATTTAAAATATACTCTGATGCTTCACTAAATAAGATAGTTTTGTGGGAATCTATAAAAGTATCCGTGATTTTCAGCCTGAACAATTCATAAAAATCTTTGATAGTCAATTTGCGGTAATGATGAAAATCAAAACTGTTATTGGCGATATCGATCGAGGGTAGGAAAGTGGATTTTCTTGATGCGTACACAAGATTTATATCTAGATCATTGTCAAGTTTTTCTAGGAACTTTTTAAAGATCCGTCCCTCTCTCATAACACAGTTTATCTGTGTAATTTTTTGCTGTTTTGCTATATCTATTAGCCAGTGTGAAAACTCCCAGAGTATAGGGCCAAAAACTGATGCTCCGAGGTTGAAAAAGAATCTTTCTTTCTCTTTAGCATAGTTGTTTTGGATGCAAGCCAATTTTCTTTGGTGAAATCCTTTATTGAAAAATTGACCTGCGTAGTGAGATTCTACTTCTAATATTTCATTTACATACTTGTCATTATTATAAAAAAGAGCTGTGATATTTTTAGATTTAGCCATCTCAATATCCATATGAAAATTATCCCCAATATGGAGTATCTCATCATTAGATATTTTTAAACTCTCTAAGACTAATTGAAATAGTTTTCCCGTTGCTTTTGTTGCCTGATGCTCGTTTGAAACGAAGATCTTTGAAGTATCTTTGTAGCTATCCAGTTTTGACATCACAAGATGCTCGATCTGCTGCGTACTAAGATACATATCTGAAATAAATATGATCTGCTTCTTATGTTGTATAGCTAGATCGATCCATCTTTTTATTTGCGGATTTATATAAAGACTTTTATATTCCTGTTCAATCTCAAGATCTAAAATCTTTTCTCTTTGTTCGCTCTGAAGAGGGAGTTGTTCATATATCTGTTGTAATGTCACTTCTTCAAAGCGGGAGTATTTTTTTCTAGCAGTTTTTTCAGCTTCTACTCTAGCGAGTCTAAAAATATTCGCATCACCGAAAATCTTTTTTACATATTTTTTCTTACCGACTTTTTTGAATATCTCTTTTGGATCTGCAACATCTCTAAAAGCTAAAGTCTCAAAAATATCAAAAGATACAACCTTTATTTTTTTGTCTTTTATTTTTTGGATAAAGATATCATCTATACTTTTTTGCATGGCTAAAACTCTTTAATATCAGTTTTTTGTAAAGCTGTGCCTACTTTGATGTCAGTTGCCGCAATTTTACCCAAAACCTCTTCATAAAACTTCGGATGAAGGCCATTTCCGGGGCGGATGCTTTTGATGTTTTCTTTTGTAAAAGCTTCCCCTTTTTTAATGTCGCGGCTCACATAGAGGCTTCTTGCATAAGCTTTTGGTTTATCGTCATACTTCACGCATCCCAGCATCTTTTCGACGTTTCTTACACTTTGCACCATCTTTTTTAATTGACTCGGCGAGAGCGAGAACGCACCATCGGGCGTGTCGATATTTTCATCGGGCGTGAAGTGCTTTTCTATGACTCTAGCTCCTAGTGCCACGGAGGCGATGACTGCATCATTTCCCAGAGTGTGATCTGAAAGTCCCACTTCCATGCCAAAACGCTTTTTCATATCCGCGATTGTCAGAAGGTTCATAGATTCCGGCTTTGCAGGGTAGGCACTTGTGCATTTTAAAAGCACGATATTTTTATTGCCCACACTCTTACATGTAGCAATTGCAAGCTCGATATCCTCTATCTCGCCGACACCTGTGGAGATAATGATGGGCTTGTCTTTGGAAGCGGCATATTTGATAAGCGGGATATCGGTGATCTCAAAACTTGCAATCTTGTACGCAGGCACATCGATGGACTCACATACATCCACAGCATCAAGATCAAACGGTGATGAAAATAAAATGATTCCAAGCTCATCGGCATACTCTTTTAAAGGTTTGTGCCACTCATACGGCATACACGCACGTTTGTAGAGATCATAAAGATATTCATTCTGCCACAGATCGCCGGCTTTGAACTTTTCATCTTTGACGTCGAGCGTGAGCGAGTCGGGTGTGTAGGTCTGAAGTTTTATAGCATCACATCCAGCTTCGAAAGCTACTAAAACCGCTTTTTTTGCAAGGGAAAAATCTTGATTATGGTTCGCGGAGAGTTCTGCGATGATGAAGACTTTTTCAGATGTGTCGTGCGCAGCTATTTTCATTCATTCTCTTTTAAAAGCAGTTTTGATATTTTAGCATCTGCTTTTATATAATCATCAAATTTCAATGTATAACTTTTATATTCTTCATATATTTCAATCTCTTTGTAACCGAGTGAGAGATTAAAACGCACAGCTCTTTGGTTGTCATGCATAATCTTACATGTAAGAGTTTTGAACTCCTTGGAGTTGAAAAGATACTCATGAAAAATACTAACTATTTTGTATGGAGTGAGCGAGTTTTGTTTAGTTGTGTCATAGATATAAAACCCTGTTTCTACTGTTTCATCGCATTTATTGAACCAAATAAGTCCGATGGGTTCATCTTTGGCATAAATAACAAAATACTTATCCTCTTTTTCTTGCAATGATTGAAACCACGCCTCTTGTTGCTCTTTTGTAATATAGTTTTGATTGAGCGCATAACGCTTCACTTCATCGCTATTACGCCAGTTTCGTACCATCTCAATATCCTTACATGTAAGCGATGTAAGCGTAATATCAAAACCCTTAAGAGTCAAATCCAGCCTTGTTTAAAATATCTTTGATACTTTTACAGTTTTCAAGCTCATCGATCTCCACATTGACTCCGATCTCATCAAACACACTGAGCGCGCCAAGCATCGCAAGTGAATCCCATTCAGCAATATCAAAAAGCATCTCATCTGCACTTAGTGCACGGTCTAGTTGTACTTCCTCAGCAAGACGTGCTAAAAATTTTTCCTGTGTCATCATAGTTCCTTTTTATAGAGTTCTGTTTTAGGCGCATAGATATTGTCTGTTTGAATCACAGCTCCGCCCCAACTAAGCCCGATGCCAAAACCTGCAATGGCGATGGTGAGTTTTTTGGAACTAAACTCGTCGCTTAAAAAGCCGTTGATTGTTCCGGGAATAGATGCGGCATTTTGGTTGCCATATATTTGCCCAGTTTCGAGCGGTACTTTCTCTTTTTCTACTTTGAGACGTGAAGCGATTGTTTTTAGGATGTAAGGGTTTGCTTGATGCAGTACAAAATAGTCTATTTCGTCGTTCTCTTTACCTGCAAACTCTACGATCTCTTTTATGAGCGGAGGCACGGTTTTGATAGCAAAGTTAAACACCTCTTTGCCATCCATAAAGAGATCTTCATCACGGCGGATTCCGCCATCTTCTCTCTCTTTTGGAATGAGTGTTTCAGGCGTGCTTGGAGTTCTTGCTCCGCCCGCTGGGACGATGAGATGCTTGTATCCGCTTCCATCGCTGTAAAGTGAAAAAAAGCTACGTGGCGCGTCTTTTTTCTCGATGATAATGGCACTTCCCGCATCGCCCATAAGCGGCGTAAATATCTTGTCGCGCTCGCCAGAGAAGTAGCTATTCACATCGCCTACGCATAACAAGACTTTTTTCATCCCACTGTTGACATAAGAAAAAGCTGTGAAAAGTCCGTAGATAAATCCACTGCATCCAAGGTTGATATCAAACGCTCCGCAGCTTGTCGGCAGACCGAGTCTGTTTTGCATGATGATAGCTGTAGAGGGTGCTTTGTAGTCGGGACTCTGAGTGACAAACAGAAGTGCTTCGATCTCCTCTTTTTTGATGCCTGAGTTTGCAAAGATATTTTCGGCACTTTGCACGCACAGATCACTTGCACAAACTCCTTCATCGGCGATATAACGTGTTTTTAAACCAATGCTTCTTTGGAGTCTGGAAAAAGAATCATCATCAAATCCAAAACGCTCTTTTTCATCTTCAAGCTCGATGATATTATTGCCAACAGTCGTTGCCATCGCAGTAATGGCGATGTTAGCAAAACTAATTTGACTCATCGGCTATCCTTTGAAGCAGATAATTTTCTAAGGTCACTATCGTTTTAAACGGGGTGTTGTTTTTGTCCATACTCTCTTCATTTGCAACGGCGATATACTCTCCCGTATGCTCTTCCAAAGAGGACTCAAGCTCTAAAATGAGATCAAGCGTTCCAAGAGAATCGAGGAGTTCAAAAAGTGGAGTCTCTTCGTGGATATTTTCCAACTCATCGATTTGGAGCTGTTCATTCACATCTTTTACGGCTTTTAAAATAATTGTTTTAAGATTCATAGTTAACCTTTATGCTTTCATTGATATCGGCAAAATTTCTAAATTTGTAATGCTTAGAGCCCTGAGCTTGTGTAAGTTCAAATCCATTTTTGTCATAGAACTCTTCGACGAGAGAGTTTTTCTCTGTTTTAAAGTAAGTAGCACTTAGGTTTTGATGTCTGCGTGTTATAAACTCTAACACGCACTCTTCGATTCCACGACCCAAAATTCGACAGCTCATCAAGAAGCTATCGATTGCATTGTCTTTGATGATGACAACCCCGACAAGTCCCATATCTCCGAACTTATCATTCACGCTAAAGTCATAAACAAAACCCTCTTGCATCAGTTCTTTTATCTCGTGAAACTCATATCTTTTAGTCGTGAGATTAAACTGGTTAGTCTTGTTTGTTAGTTGTGTTATACGCTCTAGGTGATGAATATTGTTACATGTAACGCTTATCTCGATCTTTAAAGAGGTGATAAAATCATCTTTGCTTTGCAGAGTCGAACTTAAAGTTGAGCGCTCTTTTTCATCTTTATAAAGTGCTGTTTTTTTACTGTCTTCATCGCTTACATGTAGAGTTTTTAAAGCGGTGATATTTTTGAGCGTCTCAAGATTTTCGAGTGGATTTGAAGGGTTCATCTTAAAGCACTCTATCTGCATCCTTTGGTTCATCTCTTCGATTTCCGCAGAGGAATCATCAATGAAAATAATGCCTGTTTTTGTAAGGCTGAGTTCTTTTAAAATAGCGCTGAGGTTCTCACTTTTTGAGTTCCAGTTTATAGCAGTCAGTACAAAGTCATCCAACTTTAGTGGCATATTTTTTTTGCTAAACACTTCCTGCACGGCACTTTCATCGTTTTTGCTCAGTAAGATAAGTATAATCCCACTATTTTTTAGTTCTAAGAGATAGTTTTGAAACTTTTTGTAGATGATGCCAGGATAATTATTGTCTATTTTTATGCCGCTGATTCCATCTTCGCCGACGATTCCGCCCCAAAGCGTGTTATCCGCATCGACGGCAATTGCTTTGATACGAGGTGTGTGAAAAAGCGAAATCAGTTCTCTTATCTTCGCACTTAGAAGTTCCGTTGCCATTTTTGTGAAGGGTGTTTGAAAAAGGTAGCGGTTTCTTTGGCTGATGAGATTTTTACTTCCGTGCTCTTTGCAAAGTGCGTAAAAGTCCAAAACAGCAAGGTCTGCCACTTCGTTTTGCAAAGATGCTATTTTTTGATTGAGCGTGAGAAGAGCCAATTCTTTGCTTACATGGTAGGGTATGAATATCTCGTTAAACTCTTCATTCACGGTATTGATGATGATTTTTGCGCTGTTACTTACACGGAAATGAAGCAGCGCATTTTTTAAAAGTAAAAAACTTTCATCGTAATTCTCGCTAAAAAAGCTCTCATCAAGAAGCAAGATGAGAAGCTCTTCTTCGACTTTCGCATAAAGCGTATCGATGATGGTATCAAGCGGAAAGTGCGTTAGGGAATACTCTTTTAAAAATCGTTCAAAAGGCTTTGTGATGGTGTTTGACACAAAAGCGATGCTATGTATATTCATGGATTATCTCCTTTGCGACTTTATCTTTTTGAAAGTGATATTTGTTTAGAACTCTTTTTATCTTGTGTGGATGGTATTGTA
Source organism: uncultured Campylobacterales bacterium (assembly GCA_903885085.1). GTDB lineage: Bacteria > Campylobacterota > Campylobacteria > Campylobacterales > Sulfurimonadaceae > Hydrocurvibacter. The sequence continues at coordinate 27,222 of CAISHH010000144.1, read as the reverse complement.
CAAAGTTTAGCGCGCTTTTTAAAGATGCAAGACTAAATTTTGTGATGATATTTTTAAGATTTTGTTTCTGTAATACATCGACAGTTTTACTTTGATTTGAAGCGCATTGGATAGCGATGAATGGTTTTTTAAGAGCAAAAGTTTCCAAAAGTGAAGTGCTTGCGCTAGTGATGATAAGATCATATTCTTGCATTAGTTTTGCCATATCCTCTGCGTTGACGATAAGTTCTTTGTCTGCCGTTTTGAGATAGGTGATTTTCTGATTTGCCGAGGTTGTCACAATGTGCACATGCGAAGTGCCTTTTGGGTGTAGGGATTTCTCTTGAGTTATAAGCCACTTTTTGATGCGAAGTGAGAGATTTTGTGGGTCGCTTCCACCGAGTGTAATAAGAATTTTTTTATTCTTTAGAGTTCCAAGCGGAGTGAAGCGATTTTTGTGAGATAAAAAATCATCTTTTAAAAGCGTATAGCTACTTCCAGCTAAGATTTTTGTATTTTTGAGATAATCATAGTCACTTTTTTTCGCGATGAATGAGTGGTTTAAAACGATATCTGCATTGTGAACCTTGAACTCATCATCAAAGACCAAAAGAGGACAGATACTTTTGATCTGAGTTTCGCAACCGATATTAATGCCATAATGGTCGATAATACAAAGCGTTGGACCAAGCTCTTTGATGACTTCAAGAAGCGTATCACAATCCATATTTTGAACGATTCTGTGGGCGAAACCATTTTGTTCTATAAGATGGTTTTGATTGCCTTTGAGATTTTGCGTAACATAAGTGATATTGAAATACTTTTTGAGAGAGGCAGCCAAAAGAAGAGTTCGCATCAAATGCCCAAGCCCGATACTTGAAGATGAATCGATTCTAATGAGTATATTTTTTTTGTTCGACATGCTTGTTTATTTCGTAAATATTGGGATTTTTTTCGAGCGTTGCTATGAGTTCTTCATAAGAAAAATCAGTTCTGTATCCTAGTTTTGCATAGAGTTCCGTGATGGCTTTATAGTCATCTTCCTCATCAAGGGTAAGACGGTATTTTGAATGATCTTGTGTATTTTTGTAAGATGCACATTTAACATTTTCTTTGATGTAGGGTGTGACGTGCTCTTTTTGATGAGGAGTAGAAGCGTTTTGGTAAGCCTCTTTGAGCTGTTTAAATGAGAAAACTTCGCTGTCCATTCCACGTGGAAATCCACTATTTTGGCAAGCACAGACATACTCGGCGTCACTGTTTTTATAAAACTCAATCGTCTCTTTTATGATATCTGCATCTATCAGCGGGCAGTCGCTTGTGCATCGCACGATGATAGTCGCATCATCCGCGTCGAACTTTATTGCGCTGTGGTAGTAACGGCTCAAAACATCATCCGTATCACCCTCAAAATGCTTTACATGTAAGGTTTCGCAAAGCTGAACTATTGGAGTTTGTGAACCATCATCCGTGGTGGCTATGATGATGTTCTTGTGAAAAGGTGCTAGACGATCTAGCATGATCTCCAAAACAGTTTTGCCACATAGCGGAAGCATCACTTTGGCAGGAAGTCTGGTGCTAGTCATGCGGGCTTGGATGATGATCATTAAATTCATAGTATAATTATAGCTACTAATGTCCTAAAATCGGGATATTCACAAGGGAGAACTTACAAATGGATGGACGAGAGCGTAAAAATATACGAAGCGGCATTCGCGTTGCCATTGTCTTAAAGCAAGATCAAGACACGGGAAAATTAACAGATGGAGTAGTTCGCGATATTTTGACTAATTCTGCTTTTCATCCTCATGGCATAAAAGTGCGTCTTATGAGCAAAGAAGTCGGTCGTGTTGCTGAGATATACGGCTAGATGAGGCTTTTTATAGACGGCGATGCTTTTCCAAATCTTTTAAAACCTATCATACTTAGAAGTATCGAAAGACTCGCTTTAGAGACTTTTGTGGTGGCAAATAAAAAGATAAGCATCGGAGATTCTAAGTTTGTGAGCTATCTTATAGTAGAGCAAGGCGCAGATGAGGCTGACCATAAAATCGTCGAGATGGCAGAAGAGGGCGATCTCATCATTACCGCGGATATCCCGCTTGCTGATCGCATCATCTCTAAAAATGCTCACGCAATTGATCATAGAGGCGAGCTGTACAGTGTGGACAACATTAAGCAATATCTGGCGATGAGAAATCTGATGGAGTCGATACGTGAGAGTGGAGAAAACACGAGAGGGCCCAAGCCGTTTTCACAAAAAGATGCCCAAGAATTTGCAAACCAGCTTAATAGTTTTTTGACAAAGGTATTTAAATGATTGGAGATAAGATATACGATTTAGCTGTTAAACTCTATCCGATCAATCGTTCGTTGACTGGTAATGGAGTCAGAGAAACTTTAGAGATATTAAAAGAGATAGTTCCCTTTTTACATGTAAGCGAAATTCCAAGTGGCACAGCGTGTTTTGACTGGAATGTGCCCCAAGAGTGGAATGTAAAAGATGCAAATGGCACAAAAGTGATCGATTTTAAAAAGCATAATCTCCACCTTATGGGCTATTCTGAGCCAATTCACACAAAAATGCCGCTTGTTGAGCTACAAAAACATCTTCGTTCCATTGCTGATTATCCTGAAGCTATTCCTTATGTGACGAGCTACTACAAACGAGATTGGGGATTTTGTCTCAGTCACAATGAGAGAGAAAAGTTGCAAGAGGGCGAGTATGAGGTGTTTATCGATAGTGAGTTAAAAGATGGCTCATTAACGTATGGTGAAATCTTGATAAAAGGAGAGAGCGAAGAGGAGATTTTGCTCTCAACTTATATTTGCCATCCCTCCATGGCAAATAATGAACTCTCTGGTCCAACAGTGAGTATTCACTTGGCAAGATGGCTTTTAGAGTTGCCTCGGCGTTATAGCTATCGCATTCTTTTTATCCCTGAAACTATTGGTTCTATTTGCTATTTGAGTCGTCATTACAAAGAGATGCAAAATAATATTATCGCAGGTTTTGTGCTTACATGTATTGGTGATGAAGGAGATTACTCCTATTTGGCTTCTATTGATGGTGACACTTTAGCTGATGAAGTTGCACAACATGTGTTGTCCCACATCGATAAAGATTATAAAAAATATAGCTTTTTACAGCGTGGAAGTGATGAACGACAATACTGTTCACCGGGAATCGATTTGCCCGTGGTGGATCTGATGCGGACAAAATATGGGCATTATAAAGAGTATCACACCTCAAAAGATGATCTCAGTGTCATCTCGCCAAAAGGGCTTGAAGGTGGCTATGAGATGGTAAAAAAAGTGCTTGAAGCTTTGGAAAATAACCATGTTTATAAAACAACTGTACTGTGTGAACCACAGCTTGGAAAACGTGGACTCTACCCGACACAATATTTCAAATCTCCCGGAGAGTATGTTTTTACCATGCGTAATGTGATTGCATACAGTAATGGAAAAAGAACTCTTTTAGAGATAGCTCAAAAGATTAATAAGCCGATTTGGGAGTTGTATGGGATAGTACAACGTTTAATGGAGGAGAAGATTTTACTTTGTGTAGGAGATTAAGTTTTTACTTTCATTAAAAAGTATATCTTCTTCTATAATTTTATAAGCCTTTTTGAGATCAACAAGAGCGAATTTGACGCCGAGAATGTTATAAGTTTTCGATACGTTTTTTTGTTCCAAAATTTTACCTATGGGATTAGAGCTATTAATAACTCCTTTTTCTAAGTCACGGACTAAAAGCGTGTAAGTTCTTTGCTCTTCCAAGCTGTTGTGATCTTTATAGGTAGAGGTGAAATCTTTAAAATATCGATACTGAACACCGACTATCTCCTCCACATAATGGATAAAAGTAAAAGATCTATTGTATTCAATATCGATAAAAAGCATCTTTGCGTTATCTTGATACATAAGATCAAAGGGACTTTCCTTTGCAAATGCTGAGATATTATTAAGTTTATAATATTTTTGTACTTTTTTTCCACTTACAAAAAATGAAAATACAGGGTGTTTTGTGCGCATAAAATCTTTGCGTTTAAATGCTTGATTACTTAAAGCGCCCATGTTTTGAGGAGGTGAATGAAGATAGTCATACCCTTTTTGGCTACTAAAATCATAATTGAAGGCTGGAAAGAGAAGTGTTCCATCTGGACCTAAGAGTCTCTGTAAACTTGAGATCATATCATCGGAACCAAATTTTATGCCTTCTTTTTTTAGGTTTACACCGAGTTGGAGTATATTTGAAGCGACAAGAAGTGTGTCTCCCACTTTAATATCAAGAGAAGATAGATATTTAGAGTAGGGCATTAAAAACTACATCCTCGATAACTATATTTTTCTATCACTTCTAAAAAGGTGTCTGCGACAAACTTTGCATCATCCATGCTCATCTCTTGGTGGCAGGGGATAGAGAGTTCTGAACGGTAAAAATCATCACTAACTAACAGACGTGTTTCGCCGAATTTTTCTATGTAATAGCTATTTTGATAGATAGGTTTATAATGTACTTGTACACCTAATCCGCGTTCTTGGAGCTCTGTAAAAATATCCTCTTTAGGGCACTGCAACGCAGGAATTAAAATGATGGGATAGAGATGTCTAGATGATGTAGTGTTGTTTTCAAGTTTGATAGTTGAAAAGAGTTTGTTGCCTTGAAATCTTTCATCGTAATAATGAGCTATTTCATCTCTTACATGTAAGAAATTATCCAGACGTTTGAGCTGGCTTCGTCCAAGTGCTGCGGCAAATTCAGTGAGACGAAAGTTGTGCCCGAGCATTACCATATCGGAGTTCCAAAGCTGTTTTTTTACTATTCCGTGTGAGCGAAAGAGTCGAAGACGTTTGGCGAACTCTTCGTTGTCGGTTACGACACATCCACCTTCTCCGGTAGTAAGTGGTTTGATGGCATGAAAACTAAAAATGGTCATATCTGCAAATGTGCCGATTTTTTTCCCATCAATGGAGCTTCCAAAAGCGTGGGAAGAGTCTTGGATGACAAGCAGATTATGTTTCTTTGCGATCTCGTTTATCTTTGCAATCTCTACGGGTTTACCTGCAAAATCAACAGGAACGATCGCTTTTGTGCGCGGAGTGATAAGACGTTCGATAAAACGCTCATCAATGTTGCCATCAAGCTTCACGTCGCACCAGATGGGCTTTGCTCCAAGTGCTACAAACATATTGGAAGTTGCCACAAAACTGATTGGCGTGGTGATGATCTCATCGTCTGGCTCAATATCACTTACGGCATAAGCCGCTAAAAGTGCTGAGGTCGCAGAGTTGAAAGTAATGGCAAATTTAGAGCCGATATATTCGCAGATCGCTTCTTCAAAAAGTTCGACCTCTTTGCCTTGTGTGAGATGAGAACTTTGCAAAACTCGAACGACTTCGTTGATATCTTCATCTGAGATGCTTTGGCGGGAGTAAGGAATCATTTTTCTTCTGTTTTGGTAAGTTCTATTTTTGTCAGTAGCTCATCATGTGTGAGCCAATGGGTGTTTTTATCAGAGCTGTATTCAAAGCCGCACTCTACTTTTTTACCGATCTCTCCAAGAGCATTTTTAGAAAAATCGACTTTTTGAGTAAATTGAATGGTAGGTTGAATGACATAATGATCGTTAAATTCGATGGTTAAATGCGCATCATTTTGCGGGCACATCACTTCATGAAGTTTTTCTCCGGGACGGATACCAATGTTATGTTGTTCGAGCGTTGGTGCGATAGCGAGTGCCATATCGGTCATTTTCATAGAGGGTATTTTTGGAACAAAAGTTTCCCCTCCATGCATTCTTTGAAAGTTTTTGAGTACAAAATCAACACCTTCTTGCAAAGTGATCCAAAAACGGGTCATATTTTCATCCGTAATAGGAAGAGATTTTTCACCATCATCTATGAGTTTTTGAAAATAGGGTAAAACTGAACCTCGAGAGCCTAAAACATTTCCATATCTTACAACACTAAAACGAGTAGCAGCCGTTCCTGTGATGTTATTTGCGGCTACGAAAAGTTTATCTGAAGCAAGTTTGGAAGCGCCATAAAGGTTGATAGGACTTGCGGCTTTATCAGTTGAGAGAGCGATGACTTTATTGACCCCATTATCTATCGCCGCGTCGATGACGTTTTGAGCACCCATGATATTTGTTTTGATACATTCCATTGGGTTATATTCAGCGATTGGGACATGTTTGAGTGCTGCAGCGTGAACAACATAATCAACATCTTTCATAGCACGTTGCAGACGAGGAAGATCTCGTATATCACCTATAAAATAGCGCATACAGCCATCATTGTACTTTTGTGCCATTTCGTATTGTTTGAGTTCGTCGCGGGAATAGATAATAATCTTATGCGGTTTATATAGCTGTAAAATAGTTTTGACAAACTGCTTTCCAAAGCTGCCTGTTCCGCCTGTGATGAGAATAGTTTTATGATTAAACATTGATTTTACCTAAAATATGTAGTTATTGCATTATATCGAGTTTTGCCGGGATTTCTGTGCTTGTTGATTCAATATAGCGGATGGTTTCTTTAATCTTTTTCATTGACTTTGCAGTCTCATCTTTGAGGCCCTCAAGGAGCTCTCTTGCATGATTGAAGAGATAAAAAGCTTCTTGCATCTCTTCTAAAGTCTCAAATTTTGGCATCTGAGTGAGGAGAAGATCTATTTGTTTTGTATCTTTATTTAAAATGGCGAGTTTGAACTCATTGTTCCACATGGGTTTCATCTCTCCATGCTTCTAAGAGACCTTTTATAACCTGATTTACTTGATCTAAATGTGTTTCACTATTATGTACATTTGCTTGACTCATAAGATGGAGCTGATAAGTATATAAACCATTGAGATAATGTGCAACATCACCCTGCGTGTGATCTAAGGAATTGAGTAGTTCAATAAAAATAGCATTTGAACGATTAATCCAATAGGTTCTTTTTTCTATATCATTATCTCTAATAGCACGTTTGGCTTGAGTATTAAAACGTAATACTCCCTCATAAAGCATCTCTATAAGCTTTTGTGGAGATTCTATGCCGACATTGTTTTGAGCGTAAGTGCTATATGCGTTTGGTTGGTACATTTATATTATCCTTTATTTGCCGTTTACTGCCATTGAGATTTGTTGAGAGAGGGATGAAAATTGATTGTTCAGATTACTAATGATGGAATCATAAGCGATAAACTGCTGAGTCATCGTATCATATTTCGCAGTAAGTGCATCGGTTGCTCTTGTTCTATCGCTTGTGAGAGATGTAGCTTCTGTCGTAAGCCCTGTTGTCAAGTTTGCTAAAACACCACTCGATTTTGTTAAATCATTCAGATTTGTATAAAGGGTATTGAAAATACCATCCGTTGTACTACTATTTCCATTACTATCGATTGTTGTTTTTCCACTGAAGTATGTTGCCATAGCGTCTGGGCTTTCAGCCATTTTTGTATCAAAGGCACTGCTGTCAAAGCTCAGTGTACCATCACGATTGATGTTGATGCCATACTGTGTTAAAGAGAGTCCGCTACCACTTGAAGAGGTTAAAATTTGTTTGATAGCTCTATCGATCCCATTAATGGAACTATCGCCATTAAATAATCCTACCGTGCCTGTCGTTGCATCTGTTTGGGTCATAGATGTTAATTGTTTGTTCATAGCGTTATAGCTGTCTACAAGACTTTGCATCGCATCTTTAATAGGCTGAGCATCCTGAGTAATACTGATGTTCGCAGTTGAAGTGGAATCTGTACTCAGTAGATTGATCGTGACACCGACTGTGATGTCTGAAATAGTGTTTGTAGATCTTGTTAAAGTAATACCGTTATATTTAAATGAGGCGTCAGAAGCAGCTTGGATGTTTGACATACCTCCATTTGTGGTTGTTGTAGCGCCTGTTAGTTTTGTATCTAAGGTACCCGTAAAATTAGCCATGCTGATAGGTCCCGTTGTACCCGCTTTTGGTGTTAAAACAAGATTATATGTTCCTAAATCGTTTTTAATCACGCTTGCATTCACACTCGCACTAGCTGTTGGATCGTTGTTGATCATAGTTGCTAAGTCACTTAGGGATGTTGTAGCACTGTATTGAAATGATGAGCCAATAGCATGGCCACTACTGTCTTTAAGTGCGAATGTACCCGTTCCAGTAGAAATAGTCGAGGTTTTAGCACTAAATGTTCCAGAGAGAGAATCATTACTCGTAAGAGCACTATTCGCTTTTGTACTCAAATCTGTTAGTGTAATCTGTTGCGCTTTCCCCGTATTTTTAGAGTTGAGTATGAGGCTATAACTTGTATCACCAGTTTGAAGAATACTTGCACTTACATCAGCTCCAGCGATATCATTGATCTTAGTTTTAAGATCATCATAGGTAGTGGTTCCATCATAAGCTATCTTATAATCAGTTCCATTAACATTGAGATTGAACTGTCCACTTCCAGAAGCTATAGTATTTGCCGAACTTGTAAAACTACCTGATTGTGAGACATTCGTCGTTGCAAGCTTGGTATTTGAGATAGAAAAGTTTTGTACAGCAACACCAGTGTCAGCAGTAACACTTACTGCACTGTTAGCTCCAGAAACAGTTCGTTTTTGATACAAAGAACTACCCTCCAAAGAAGAGACAGAACCCGTAAGTGAAGTTGCTAGGCTGCTTAAAAGGCTCATAGATTGTTGCTTGTTTGTATTGGTTGTTATTTTATTATCAATGGGCGTAATAATAAGGCTTGTGTCACTTGCTTTTAGCTGATCAATAACACTCGAAGTTAAAACCCCAGAACCGATACCGAGTGAGCTTAATGCTCCAGTTGAACTCATAATGAATCCTTTAAAATTTATATTTTCTTTCTGAAGGTAGTATCGACAGAGTTGGGTTATTGTTTAACTAAGCAAAAAAGATTCCAAAGGATTATTTTTTCTTCTCAAGGCCAAATTTTTGCGGTCGGATTGTGATGTCGGTGATTGCAACACCGTTTCTCATTTGAAGTATATTTTGCACAGCATCGGCGATATCTTCGGCTTCGAGGCGCTTGTCAAACTCCTCAGAAGTTCCAAATCGAAGTTCATCGAAAAATGAGGTAGCTGTCATATCGGGGTTTATACTGACGACATTGACTCCGCTTTTTCTTACTTCTTCAAAAAGTGAGAGACTAAACGCACGAAGACCTGCTTTGGTTGCTGTGTAAATGGCTGAAAACTTGGAGTGACGAAGGGCTTCGATGGAAGTAATATTGAAGATGATTCCTTCATTAAATTTTAACGCCCTTAAAAGTCCGTTGCTTAGAATCATAGGAGTTGTAAGATTGAGTGTAACCATCTTGGATAAAGTGTTTGGACTTATCTCTTCATGTGGTTCAAAAACTCCAAATCCTGCAACATTGCAAAGGATCGTAATAGATGGATCAGTGCTAAGAAGTGTGAGAATGGAAGCAGTCATTTTTTCATCGCTGAGGTCACAGGTAAGTGCTTTGAAATTTGGATGATGAATCGGACTTTCATTGATGGTTCTGCTGATGCCGATAACGTTATAACCAAGCTCTAAAAGTCTTTGTGAGATCGCTTCTCCTATCCCTCGGCTCGCGCCTGTAACTACTGCAGTTGCCATGTTCTAATCCTCTCTTTATCGATATATTTTGTTGCACATTCAGTCATTACATGTAAGATATTTTGCTCGATGGTTTTGCCATAAGAAACGATATTGTCTTTAACCTCATAAGGGTAAAAAGCGATGTCGCTTCTTCGTAATTTTTTGATCTTTTTAAGATGGGTTGAGCTCATACGAAAACTTCCGAGTGTCAGCTGAAAAAGTTTTTCGGCATCAATAGTGGTGAAAAGTTTATCGATTAATGGTGGATAAAGTTCATTAAAATCTTCATTATAGATTACAGGATCGATGCAGACTCGCACTCTCCAGCCAGCGTCTATCGCTTCTTTTATGGAACTAAGACGTTTTTCAAGTGAGGGTGTTTTATGTTCATAAAGATCGATGATCTTTTGCGGTGAGAGTGTCCAAGCGAGGACAATATTATCGTTACATGTAAGGTTTTTTATGCTTTTGAAATTTGCACTTTTTGTACGCACTTCAAGATGGAGATTTGGATGTTTCTGTGCAAATTCTATCCACTCTTTTGTGTGTGAAGTGAGAGACTCAATCGCTAAAGTGTCAGTGTCGTAAGAGATGGCGATGAGTGTAGGTTTGTTAAGATAAGTCAAGACAGCATCAAAAAAATCCCCAGTATTGACAAAAAATACACTGTTTGCGGAGTTGTACATTCCGCTGAGGTAGCAATATTCGCAGTCATATAAACAGCCCAAAATTGAGGGTGTGTAAAAGAAATGTTCATACTCAAAACCGTCGCTGTAGTAAGAACCTTCATACAAAAACGGTGCTTCTCTTCGCGCTAAGATAAGATTTTTGCTTTTGCTTTGCACTCCAAAGTCTTGATTTGGACGGTTAAAAACATCTTTATAATGTTTGATAAAGATGATTTTGGAGTTTGAAAACTTCTGCATTATCTTCCATGTAAGCGCCTCTTCTTTAACGCTTTCTTCTATGTAAAGATGAGAGAAAAAGTCACAGTGTGAGGGTTTTAATAAGTGATTCAAGATAGTCGCTCCTCTCTTTTTTGGATAGTTTTTCTTTTTCTGGAACGCTTAGATGTAAAGGTTTTTTATGATGCAGTTTATAATAACAACAAGCATCATAAAAGGCATCAGACTGTGCTTTTGTGAGATAGTTTGAAATGCTATTTATGCGTTCTTTTTCCTCTTGTGTAAAAAGAGGATCTTTCTTTATGACATACTCAGCAGAGTTAAGAACTGCATTAAGATTGTTTAGATTTTTGAAGATGAGTTCAATGGCAAGTTCTTTTGTTACACGTTCAGGCTCAAAGTGATCAGAGACTACTTTGAAAAAGAGCATTTGATGAGTGCTGAAAAACCGTGAAGCCGCTTTATAAACGCCATAACTTTCCATATCTACTGGAAGGTTCAATATTTCACTCGCAGGTTCATCGACACTGAGAATATCACTCTCTTTTAAAGAGTGCTCAAATAAAATATCCGGAAAATAGAATCCATCTTTGTAACAGATTTTATGCGCTAAAAACGCCTCACCTATCTCAAAGTTTTTTGGCGCGGCGCAGATTCCGAGATTGAGAAGCATATCGGTTTTAGAGGGTGAACAATGCCCCAAAAGAGCGCTTGTAGCCATCATCGCGTTATCGAATCCTATACCTGTGACTATGAGCTTTATCTGCTCACTTTCAAACATCGTGTAGGGCAAAGTATAAGTTCTGACGAGTTTAAAATGATCTATAAGCCCTCTGGCTTCGGCACTGAGTGCTACTATGATATACAACATGAGTGGATTTTATCAGATTATTCTTTTAAATTAAATTTTTTTTGCTATACTTCTACTCTCAAAAGCGCTCAGAACATACAAGTCTGTGTTTTGAACGCTCTCCTTTAGACCTGTGCAATGGTATTGCGGGGTAATGTGTCAGGGTAGGAATACAGCAGCACACTCCGTCTTATTATGTGCCGCAGGTATCTGGAGGGGAGTACTTCATTTTAAAATCACACATAATCTTAACACTTTCATAGCTCTAAAAATTACAAATATAATGATTTTAGTATAAAAAATTCTACAAATACAGAGAAGATTGTTTAATCTTCTCTGTATTTGGAGATGCCACACGGTTGATCTGGAGTCGGTGGATGCTCTTTAAGATAGGTCAAATCTTCTAATGTTTGTTTCAAAACTTTTTTTTGTAATAACATAGGAAGCATAACGTTGTCTTTCTCTTTTAAAGAAAGTTTGATGTTTAGAAGCGTTGCTTCAACCTCTTTGTCTAGTTCTGCGAGCGCTTGCTCTATATATGTTATCGATTTCATGGGTAGGATTATACCTTACATGGTAGTGTTTTAAAAGAGTGTGGCTTCAAGAGCTTTGATCTTGTAGGTTCGTCTATGCACATCGCTGTAACCATGTTGTTTTATCATCTCTACATGGTAAGCGGTTCCATACCCTTTGTGTGAGGCAAACTTATACTCTGGATAAAGACGGTCGAGTTCCATCATATCTCTGTCATGAACCACTTTTGCCAAAATGGAAGCCGCACTGACTTCAGGGATGGTCTCATCAGCTTTGATAAGAGTTTCTAAGCCCTTAACGCCAAAGTTTGTGTTGCCATCAAAAAGATAGTTGGAAGCTTTGATATTTTGCATTATCTCTTCGAGTCCTGCTTTGAGACATTTGGATATTCCCATCTCATCTATTTGAAGAGCGGAAAACTTGACTATATGATATGTGGAATTTTCTATAATCTTTTCATAAAGCTCTTCGCGTTTTTTCGGTGTGAGTTTTTTGGAATCATTCAAGCCTTCAACGCTTACATGCGAAGTGCCCTTTAGGTGTAAGACACATCCAGCCATTACAAGATCACCTGCTAATGGCCCGCGTCCAGCTTCATCGATTCCGCATAAAGTACTATTTTTCATGAAAAATTGTAGCTTTTAGTCACTTAATGCCCACTGTGAAAAAGGCAACATCTCAACTTTACTTATAGGATGGCTGATCTCTCCCTCTTTACTCATCGTCACACATGTGATCTTTTGAATCTGATTTGAGAAGATAAATGCTTCTATAGATTCGAGCTTTTTAAAGAGCATCCGTTCCTCAGCAAAGGGCATACATAAAATGATCTCACTGTTGTTAGGAATATAAAACTCGATTCCCTCTTCATAGAAAAATTCTGTTTCATTTTTGAGTATTTCTAAAAAAACAATATTTTCAAAGACTCTGGCAAAGTTTTTTTGTATAGTCAGCGTACTTTTAAAGATGATATCGCAGAGATAAATCTTTTTTGTAGCATTTGGATAGCCCACTTTTGAGAGCTGAAAAAGATAGCCATCGGTGATCATCGACTCAAAAGTTTTGTAAAGCATATCTTTAGAGATTTTTCTTTTGAGCTTCAGCTTTTCATAGATATTAAAAGCGGAGAGTTTTTGTCCAAGTGATTTTGTAGCCGTCACTAAAATATCAAATTCCAAAGCTGAAAGCGCATAGCGGAATTTCTCTTGAATATATTTTGCACGGTTATCAGCTGAAACTCTTTGTAGCGCGGCAAAACCGCCGAGTTGGAGATAATGAGAAATAGCAGTCGAATCATATCTGCTCTCATAAGCCAAAAACTCTTCAAAATCAAGAGGTGTGAGTTTTTGAGGTATAAGAAAATCGAGTTCATACTGTTTGCGCGAACATACGATGAGTTGAGAGACATTCACGATTTTAACTTCAGGAACAAAGTTATCTATAACTAGAATACTGATTTTGTTTTTAATACAAAAATCTTGAAGAAAAAGGTTGAGTTCCTCTATCTCGATTCTTACATCAGCGATATCAATATAAAGATAGCTATTCTTCTTACATGTGAGCAGATATGCTTTTACGAGTTCTGTTTTTCCGCTTTGCGCTATACCGCTAATTTGATAGCTTTTTTCATCAAGCTGGAGTTTTCGCTCAACATAATGGTTACATGTAAGATCGATTTTATAAAGCTCATCAAGTAGGATTTCCATAAAATTCCAATTTTTTAGATTTTAAAATTATATCACTTCCTTTTTAAAAGGAAATAAATTTTATAATAAATCAATTTTTATCCCCTGAAACCTTGAATATTAGAAGCTACTTGGCTATAATTCCGTTCCCTTAATATAGTTAGGCTTGACCTGACGAGTTCTTTAGAAGGAAAAACATGGAAAAAATTCGTTTAAAATTGAAAGCTTATGACCATCGTGTACTCGATCGTTCTGTAGCGTCAATCGTAGAGGCTGTAAAGCGTACTGGTGCACATATTCGTGGACCAATTCCTTTGCCAACAAAGATTCGTAAATATACAGTTTTGAAATCAGTTCACATCAATAAAGATTCTCGTGAACAATTCGAGATCCGTATGCATGCACGTTTGATCGATATCGTTTCTGCTACGCCAGAAACTGTTGACTCTCTCATGAAACTTGATCTAGCACCGGAAGTAGACGTAGAAGTACGCTCTATGGACAAGTAAGGATAGGTTATGGAATATATTGTTGAAAAAATCGGTATGAGCCGTACTATCACTGTACCTAGTACACCTGTTACTTTATTAAAAGTAAAAGAAGCTAAGGTATGTGAAGTTAATAATGGGGTTGCGATTGTTGCTTATAACAATGGCAAAAAAATGAATAAAGCGGTAGAAGGGCAACAAAAGAAATATTCTTTGTCTGCTGAATTCAATCGTTTTGTAACAATGAGCGTTGCAAACGCTGAAGCTGGTGACTTAGATATGAGTCCACTTGAATCAGCTAAAGTTGTAAAATCATCTTTTAATACAAAAGGTCGCGGTTTTACTGGTGCTATGAAACGTTGGAATTTTGCTGGTGGTCCTGGTGGTCACGGTTCACGTTTTCACAGACTAGTTGGTTCAATCGGTAATGCTGAGTGGCCAGGTCGTGTACAACCAGGTAAAAAAATGCCAGGTCAATATGGTAATACAAAAATTACTGTTAAAAATGAAATTATCTCTTATGACGCTGAAAACGGTGTACTAGTTGTTGCTGGATCAATTCCAGGTGCTAACGGTGCATTAGGTCGTGTAAAGGTTACTAAATAATGAGCGCTATAGTACTTAATGAAAAATTTGAAAAAGCATCTGAGTTAGCATTACCAGCAAGCTTTAGTGGGATTCACTCACACAACTTATATCTATATGTAAAGTCTTACCAAGCAGGATTACGTGCTAATACTGCTGTTACTAAGACTCGTGCAGAAGTAAGCGGTGGTGGTAAAAAACCATGGGCTCAAAAAGGTAAAGGTGGAGCACGTGCTGGTTCACGTCGTTCACCATTATTTGTTGGTGGGGGTCAAGCTTTCGGTTCGAAAAATAACCGTAACTACGATCTTAAAATCAACAAAAAACAAAAGAAACTTGCTCTTAAATTTGCTTTAGACGAGTTAGCTAACAACGGGAAACTATTTATTATAGATACTCTTGAAGTTGCTTCTGGTAAAACAAAAGATGCAATGGCAATATTTAATGCTCTTGGTCAACGTGATGCATTGTTTGTAAAATCTATTTTAGATGAAAAAACATTCTTAGCATTCCGTAACGTTCAATCTGCTTATGTAGTTGAAGAAAATGAGTTAAACGCATTCTTAGCTGCAACTTATCGTTCAGTAGTGATCGAAAAAGCGGTTTGGGAAAATCTTGTAAGAGAGGCTGAATAATGGCAGATATTACAGATATCAAATCTATTATATATACAGAAAAGACTCTTGGTCTTCAAGAAGATGGTGTAATCGTTGTACAAACATCTCCTCGTATGACTAAAACAGGTCTTAAAGAGGTGTTTAGAGAGTATTTTGGAATCGTTCCAACTCGTATAAACTCATTAAATCAAGCGGGAAAAGTAAAACGTTTCCGTGGTATCGCTGGTAAACAAAACAACTTCAAAAAGTTCTATGTTACTCTACCAGAGGGTGCACAAATAGAAAGTTTGGCGGTATAAGATGGCTATTAAAACTTATAAACCAGTAACACCAAGCCGTCGTTTTTATACAAATGTTGACAACGGTGATATCACTGCAAAAGCTAGTGTTCGTTCATTGCTTATCAAACTTCCTGCACATGCTGGACGTAATAACAATGGTCGTATCACTTCTCGTCATAAACAAGCGGGTGCAAAAAAACTATACCGTATAATTGATTTTAAACGTGATAAGTTAAATGTCCCTGGAACAGTAGCAGCTATCGAGTATGATCCATACCGTAACTGTCGTATTGCTCTAATCAACTATGCTGATGGTGAAAAACGTTATATTCTTCAACCAAAAGGTCTTAATGTAGGAGATGTTATTTCATCTGCTGAATCTGGTCTTGACGTTAAAGTCGGTAATGCAATGAAACTCATGAGCATCCCGGTTGGTACAACTGTACACAATATCGAACTTAAGCCTGGTAAAGGTGGTCAAATGGTTCGTTCAGCTGGAACAAGTGCACAAATTATGGGACGTGATGGGAAATATGTTTCTCTTCGTATGCCATCTTCTGAAATGCGTTTAGTTTTAGGTGAGTGTTATGCTACTGTTGGTGTTGTCGGTAACGAAGAATATATTAATATTGTTATAGCGAAAGCTGGTCGTTCTCGTCATATGGGTATCCGTCCTCAAACTCGTGGTTCTGCTATGAACCCTGTCGATCACCCGCATGGTGGTGGTGAAGGTAAAACGAATTCAGGACGTCATCCGGTTACTCCGTGGGGTAAACCAACGAAGGGTGCTAAAACTCGTCGTAAAAAAGCTAGTGATAAACTTATTATTACTCGCCGTAAATCTAATCCGAAGAGGTAGTTAAATGGCAAGAAGTGTAAAAAAAGGTCCATTTGTTGATGATCATTTGATGAAGAAAGTTGTTGCTGCAAAAGCTGCAAAAGACAACAAACCTATCAAAACTTGGTCACGTCGTAGTATGGTTCTTCCAGAAATGGTTGGTTTGACATTCAATGTTCACAACGGACGTCAATTCGTACCAGTATTCGTTTCTGAAAACCATATTGGTTATAAACTTGGAGAATTCGCTCCAACTCGTACGTTCAAGGGCCATAAAGGTTCTGTACAGAAAAAGGTAGGTTAATTATGGCTAGAGCATTATTAAAATTTATCCGTGTTTCACCTATCAAATCACGTCTTGTTGCACGTGAAATTCAAGGTATGAATGCTGAGCTTGCACTTGCAGCTTTAGAATTCACTCCAAACAAAGCAGCAAAAATCATTGCTAAAGTTGTTGCATCTGCAGTAGCTAACAGTGGTAACGAAGCAGCAGATTGTGTTATCACATCTTGCCGTGTTGATAATGGTCCAGTACTTAAACGTTTCCGTCCACGTGCTCGTGGTATGGCGTCTGGTATTCGTAAACCAACAGCACATATTTTAGTAGAAGTAGAGGGTAAATAATTATGGGACAAAAAGTTAATCCTATTGGCCTTCGCCTTGGTATCAACCGTAACTGGGAAAGCCGTTGGTTTCCTAATTTCAAAACTGCTGCGGGTAACATTGGTGAAGATCATAAAATCCGTACATATTTGAAAAAAGAGCTTTACTATTCTGGTGTTTCTAACATCATTATTGAGCGTACTGTTAAACGTTTACGTGTAACTATTATCGCTGCTCGTCCTGGTATTATCATTGGTAAAAAAGGTTCAGATATCGAGAAATTGAAATCTACTCTTGAAAAACTCATTGGTAAACCAGTTTCTGTAAACATCAAAGAAGAGAAAAAAGCTCAGGCTGCTGCTCAACTTGTTGCAGAAAATGTTGCTACTCAACTTGAGCGTCGTGTTGCTTTCCGCCGTGCGATGAAAAAAGTTATGCAGGGTGCACAACGTTCTGGTGCAAAAGGTATTAAAGTATCTGTTTCTGGTCGTCTTGGTGGTGCTGAAATGGCACGTACTGAGTGGTATTTAGAGGGACGTGTTCCACTTCATACTCTACGTGCAAAAATAGATTACGGTTTTGCTGAAGCACACACAACTTATGGTTGTATCGGTGTTAAAGTTTGGATATTCAAAGGTGAAGTACTTACAAAAGGTATTCCTGCTGAAGTAAAAGAAGAAAAACAAGAGTCACGTCGCCCAGCTAAACGTGCTCCAAGACGCGAAAATAGCGGAAAGGCTGAATAAGTATGTTATTGCCTAAGAGAACTAAATACCGTAAAATGATGAAGGGTCGTAACCGTGGTTACGCTCGTAGTGGTTATACACTGACTTTTGGAACAATTGGATTTAAGGCTGTTGAAGCTGGACGTATCAATTCTCGTCAAATTGAATCAGCTCGTATTTCTGCGACACGTCACATAAAACGTAGTGGTAAAATCTGGATCAGAGTATTCCCAGCAAAACCGTTAACTGCAAAACCTCTTGAAACTCGTATGGGTAAAGGTAAGGGTTCAGTTGATCAATGGGTAATGAACATCAAGCCGGGTCGTATCATATTTGAAATGGGTGGTGTTAACCATGACTTAGCACGTGAAGCGCTAACTCTTGCAATGCACAAACTACCATTTAAAACTAAAATTATAACTGCGGAGATGAGCAATGAAATATTCTGATTTAGCAGGAAAAAGTACAGCTGAGCTTCTAGCAATGCTAAAAGTTAAAAAAACTGAGCTGTTTACTTTGAAAATAAAACAAAAAATGATGCAATTAACAAATAATAGTGAACTACGTTTCGCTAAAAAAGATATTGCACGTATCAACACTGCGCTTAGCGCAATGAAGTAAGGGTTGGTAATGACACATAAACGTGAAATTCAAGGTAATGTAATTAAGATATCTGGTGATAAAACTGTATCTATCGTAGTAGAACGCCGTGTAATGCACCCAAAATATCATAAAGTTGTTAAACGTTTCAAAAAGTACCTAGTGCATGATGAGCGTAATGAACTAAAAGTAGGTGACGAAATTGTTGCTGCTGAATGTCGTCCTTTATCTAAAAGTAAATCTTATAGATTGAAAAGCATCGTATTAGTAGGAGCAGAAGCATGATTCAAAGTTTCACTCGCCTAAACGTTGCGGATAATACTGGTGCAAAAGAGATTATGTGTATCAAAGTACTTGGCGGATCTAAAAAACGCTATGCTACTGTTGGTGATGTTATTGTTGCTTCAGTAAAAAAAGCTATACCAACTGCAAAAGTCAAAAAAGGCGCAGTTGTTAAAGCAGTAGTTGTTAGAACTAAAAAAGAGGTACAACGTGAAAACGGTTCATTGATTCGTTTCGATGACAATGCAGCTGTAATCTTGGATTCAAAACGTGAGCCAATAGGCACTCGTATATTTGGACCAATCAGCCGTGAAGTTCGTTATTCAGGTTTCATGAAAATCGTATCTCTCGCGCCGGAGGTTGTATAATGGCAAAATTTAATTTCAAAAAAGGTGATACTGTAGAGATCATCGCTGGTGACGATAGAGGCACTAAAGCGGAAGTTCTAGCAGTAATGCCAAAGAAAAACAAAGTAATAGTACAGGGTTGTAAAATAGCTAAGAAAACTGTTAAACCAACTGAAGAAAATCCAAAAGGCGGCTTTATTAATAAAGAGATGCCAATAGATGCTTCAAATGTACGTAAAGTGGAGGCATAATTCATGGCACGTTTAAAAGAAAAATTTCTTGCATTAAAACCTGAACTACAAAAAGAGCTTGCAATTGCAAACATCATGGATGTTCCTGCTGTTGATAAGATCATGATAAGTGTTGGTGCTGGTTTTGCTATGAAAGATAACAAACTAATCCAAAATATAGAAGACACAATTACTGCAATCGCAGGACAACGTGCTACTACTGTTATCGCTAAGAAATCTGTTGCAGGTTTTAAAGTACGTGAAGGTATGCCTGTAGGTGTTAAAGTTACATTACGTGGCGAAAACATGTACAACTTCCTTGACCGTTTGATCTCTATCGCACTTCCACGTGTGAAAGATTTCCGTGGTGTTGCTCGTAACGGTTTTGATGGTCGTGGTAACTATAACTTTGGTTTGCAAGAACAATTAATCTTCCCAGAAGTTAATTATGATTCAATTATGCAAATCCACGGTATGAACATTACTATCGTTACTACTGGTTCAGACGATAAACAAGCGTTTACTTTGTTGGAAAAACTTGGTATGCCGTTTGCAAAAGGAAGAGAATAATGGCTAAGAAGTCAATGATCGCGAAAGCGAATAGAACTCCTAAATTCAAAGTTCGTGGTTACACACGTTGTCAGATCTGTGGTCGTCCACACTCTGTACTTCGTGATTTTGGTATCTGTCGCGTTTGCTTTAGAAAAATGGCAAATGAAGGGTTAATCCCAGGCGTTAGAAAGTCAAGTTGGTAATATAAACGTTAAATGAGCAAAAGCCCATTTAGCTACGTTGACACTAGGTCCTCTTAGAAGAGGGCTCAGCAAACTTGTTTGCTTGAGTTCTAGAGTCATTACCAATGAGAAACTTCTGACTGCTAATAGCAACAAGGAAAATAGATGATTAATGATTTAATTGCAGATGCGTTAACACGCGTTCGTAATGCTGCTATGCGTAGACTTGATGTGACTACTTTAGTTCACAACAAATCTGTTGAAGCAATAGCAAACATATTAGTAGAAAAAGGTTATATTGAAAGTTGTAACGTTGTTGAAGACGGCGTTAAAAAAACTATCAATGTTGTATTAAAGTATGATGAAAATGGTAAAACTGTAATCAATGAATTAAAACGTATATCTAAACCAGGTCGCCGTGTTTACAAACAGGCATCTGAGATTAAACGTTTCAAAAATGGTTATGGAACGATCATAGTAAGTACATCAAAGGGCGTAATCACTAACGATAAAGCACATGAGCTTAACGTTGGCGGCGAAGTTCTTTGTACAGTATGGTAGGGGGTAGAAGATGAGTCGTATTGGAAAACTTCCTGTAGTAGTTACTTCAGATATTAAAGTTACAGTTGATGGTTCTATCATTACTTTTGTAAAAGGTTCAAATAGTGTTGATTTAGATACTAAAGGAAATGTTGGTATCGCTCTTGAAGATAATACTTTAACTTTTAGCACAAAATCTGATGCACGTGCAGATCGCGCATTCTGGGGAACTTACCGTGCCCTTGCTGCAAATATCGTAGTTGGTTTAACAACTGGATATATGAAACAATTAGAGATCAATGGTGTTGGTTACCGTGCTGCAGTAAACGGCAGTATACTTAATCTTCAACTTGGTTTTTCTCATGATATTAACTTTCCAATTCCAGCTGGCGTTGAAGTTTCTGTAGAGAAAAATGTTGTTACTGTTAAAGGTATAAACAAACAAGAAATTGGTCAAATTTGTGCTGAGATCCGCGCATTCCGTCCACCAGAGCCTTACAAGGGTAAAGGTGTTAAATATGTTGGTGAAGTTATCGTGCGTAAAGCCGGTAAAACATCTAAGAAATAAGGGGAGGTAGTTAAATGAATGTTAAAGTAATGAAACAAAAACTAGCTAAGCGTATTAAACGTAAGCGTAGTATTCGTTCAAAAATTTCTGGTTGTGCTACACTTCCTCGTGTTTCTGTATTCCGTTCAAACAGATATTTGAGTGCACAAGCGATTGATGATACTGCTTCAGTAACATTAGCGGCTATCCATTCAAAAGCAAATGGTCTTCGTGCAAACAAAGACGGTGCTGCTGCATTAGGTGCTGCATTCGCTGCAACATTAAAAGCTGCTGGTATAACTGCAATCGTTTTCGATCGTAATGGTTACCAATATCACGGCGTTATCGCTGCGTTTGGTGAAGCTCTTCGTGCAAACGAAATTAAGTTCTAGGGGTCATGATGCAAATCAATAGAGAAGATTTTGAAGAATCAATCGTAAATATTGGTCGTGTGACCAAAGTTGTAAAAGGTGGTAGACGTTTTCGTTTTACTGCACTTATAGTTGTCGGTAATAAAAATGGTACTGTCGGTTATGGTGTTGGTAAAGCTAAAGAAGTACCAGACGCTATTCGTAAAGCAGTTGATAATGCATTTAAAAACTTAACTACTGTTAAGATTAAAGGTACAACAATCGCTCATGATATAGAGTGCAAATATAACGCAAGCCGTGTTCTTTTGAAGCCTGCTTCAGAAGGTACGGGTGTTATCGCCGGTGGAGCTGCTCGTCCAGTTCTAGAATTAGCAGGTATCAAAGATGTCTTGACTAAATCAATCGGTTCTAACAATCCAAATACTTTGGTACGTGCTACTATCGATGCACTATCAAAAATTAAAGGATAATTTATGGCATTAGAAAATTTAACTCCTGCTCCTGGCTCTATTGCAAATAGAAAAAGAATTGGCCGTGGTCACGCAAGTGGTACTGGTAAAACTTCAGGAAAAGGCCATAAAGGTCAAAAAGCTCGCTCAGGTTACAATGCAAAACGTAACTTTGAGGGTGGACAACAGCCTTTGGCTCGTCGTTTACCAAAAGTTGGCTTTACTGTACTAAATAATAAACCATATGTAATCAATGTTGAGCGTATTACAGCTGTTGCTGAGCTTGCAGAAATCACTATGGAAACAATCCGTTCAGTACACAAACTTGGAAAATCTGTTGTTAGAGTGAAACTTGTTGGTTCAACTGCTAAAGATTTAGCATCTAAAATCAAAGACGAAAACGTTTTAACTACAGGAAAATAATTGTGAATAAAAATCTCGTAAATAAGATACTTATTACGGTTGGTTTTTTGTTCATCTACCGCTTACTGGCATATGTGCCAGTTCCCGGTGTTGATGCTTCTGTCATTGCTTCTTTCTTCAATACACACAATAATGATGCTTTAGGACTTATGAATATGTTCAGTGGTAATGCTGTACAACGTATGTCTATTATCTCACTTGGAATTATGCCTTATATTACTGCTTCGATTATTATGGAGCTTTTGGCGGCTACTTTTCCTACCCTTGCTCAAATGAAAAAAGAGCGTGATGGTATGGTGAAATATATGCAAATCATTCGTTATGCGACTATTGTTATTACAATTGTTCAGGCTATTGGTGTGAGTATCGGATTACAAAGTATGACAGGACCAACAGGTAATAGTGCTATCTTGATAGATCACAATACTTTTATTTTATTGTCTGCAGTTTCAATGCTTGCTGGAACAATGTTGCTTATGTGGATTGGAGAGCAAATAACACAAGGTGGAATCGGAAACGGTATCTCTTTGATTATCTTTGCTGGTATTGTTTCATCTATACCAACTGCAATCGGGCATACGTTTACAATGATCAATACAGGTGAGATGAACTTCTTTACTCTTCTTGCAGTAATTGCTCTTATCCTTGGAACTATCGGTGTTATCATCTATGTTGAACTTGGTGAACGTCGTATTCCTGTGACATACGCGAAAAAAACTATGATGCAAAATCAGAATAAACGCGTTATGAACTATATTCCTATTAAAGTGAATCTTGCTGGTGTTATTCCGGTTATCTTTGCTAGTGCAATTTTGATGTTTCCTATGACGGTTCTTTCGAGCTCTCATAACCCAACAATTCAAGCAGTAGCAGACTATCTTCACCCAGGTGGATACTTTTTTAACTTTTTAACTTTCGTATTTGTTGTGTTTTTTGCGTTCTTTTACTCATCAATCACTTTCAATGCAAAAGATATCTCTGAAAATTTAAAACGTCAAGGCGGTTTTATTCCTGGTATTCGTACTGGAGAAGCTACTAAAAACTTTTTAAACTTAACTGCGGGTAATCTTACTTTTACGGGCGCTCTTTACCTTGGTTTGGTTGCTACTTTACCGTTTATGATTATAAAAGGTATGGGCGTACCATTTTACTTCGGTGGAACTGCAGTTTTGATCGTTGTTCAAGTTGCACTTGATACAATGAGAAAAATTGAAGCTCAGATCTATATGAGTAAGTATCAAACACTAAGCGCGGTTGGTCTGTAAAAATGGCTATTGCTATTAGAAAACCACAAGAGATTGAAAAACTTCGCGCTGCTAACATAATTGTTGGCGGCGCTCTGCAACTTCTGAGAGAAAATACCAAAGTAGGCGTTTCATTAAAAGAACTTGATGCAATGGCAGAGGATTATATCCGCTCTCATGGTGCAAAGCCATCTTTTAAAGGTTTGTACGGTTTTCCAAATGCTGTATGTACTTCGCTTAATGAGGTTATCATTCACGGTATCCCAACTGATTATAAGCTCCAAGAGGGTGATGTGATTGGTTTTGATATTGGGACTGAACTTGATAGTTACTTTGGAGATGCAGCTATCTCTGTAGGGGTTGGTAAGATAACTCAAGAAGATGAAGCATTGATCGCTTGCGCGAAAGATACGCTTTATCATGCGATTGAAAATATCAAAGATGGAATGCGCTTTAAAGAGCTTTCCTATTTGATGGAACAGTTTATTTTATCTAGAGGTTTTGTACCTTTGAAAAATTTTTGTGGTCATGGGATTGGTAGAAAACCTCATGAAGAACCTGAGATCCCGAACTATCTTGATGGAGCTAATCCTAAAGCTGGTCCAAAGATCAAAAATGGGATGGTTTTTTGTTTAGAGCCTATGATTTGTCAAAAAGAAACCAAGCCTATTATTAGAGCTAATGGTTGGGATGTAGTTAGTACCGATGGTTTACGCGGTTCACATTATGAGCATACTGTCGCTATAGTTGGCGGCAGAGCTGAAATATTATCTCTACAACAAGAGAAATAAGGATTTAAAGATGGCAAAATCAGACGTTATCGAAGTTGATGGCAAGATTATTGAAGCTTTACCAAATGCAACGTTTCGTGTAGAGCTGGATAATGGTCACATTATATTGTGTCATATCGCTGGAAAGATGCGTATGCACTATATAAAGATATTACCGGGTGACCGTGTAAAACTCGAACTTACTCCATACTCACTTGACAAAGGTCGCATTACTTATAGATATAAGTAGGCAGTTTCACTTTTACATGTAAAGTACCCTTATACCCAAAGGGTACTTATACATGTAAGAGATTATTTAGAAAACATCTCCCATTTAAAGCGCTCCATAGGCGTATCTTCACGATTTCCCCATTCACGCATTGACGCATCATAAAGTTTTGTATTTTTGAGCCCGAGATAACTATATAGAATATACCAGTTCATAGAAGCTTCCATTCCGCCTGTACAGTAAGAAATAACTTCATCATTCTCTTTTAGGTTATATCCTTTTAAAAAGATATCTTTTATCTCGTTATCGTTTCTCAAAGTTTCATCTGTTAGAAATTTATCTTTCCAGAAGCTAGACATCGCACCTTTGATATGTCCTATACGCTTGACATCCTTTGAAGCTGAAGTTCCATAGTAGATCTCAGTTGAACGTGCATCAACCATAGGAACCTTTCCTATAGAGCTTTTCACATAGTTCAGATCAACAAGGATATTTGGATTATAAATAGAGGTAAAATTCCCATCTTTAGGAGAGCTAGAAGAAGTTGAAGAGAGGATATTACTCTCAAACGTCCATGCGAGGTAGCCACCATTGAGAATAGAAACATCTTTTGCACCATTGACAATGAGAGTAAGCGCCATATAGCTCTCTTTGAGAAGATCTTTTGGATTACCATGACCGTAGATAACGATATGAGAGTTATCATTGATACCAAGATTTCGAGCCATTTTTTGTACCTCGAACGGTTTTTTCATAATCGCATACGAACCAACTTTATCACGAAACGTTTCCATGTCAGTTAAAACAGCATTTTTGATATGTCCGTGCATGTAGGTCTGTGAATCTGAGATATCTAGAATAATAGTATCTTTATTATTCATCTCATTTTTAAGGGTATCTACAGAGATAAATGCATCATTTCCAAAAAGAGCAGTTCCAAGAACTACAGAGAGTAAAATAATTTTCATTAAAAATTACCGCCGTTTCTAAATTCTGAGATTTCAGACTCTACCATTGCGTCAATCATAATCGTATAAAGTTTAGAAATAAGGTTTGGAGAAAGGTTCAAAGTGAGCGCTTTATGGCGTACACGTTGCATAACGGCATCCATACGCTGGGGAGCTTTTACCTCTTCGATACTCTCTTTAAATGCAGCCGCTTGCTTAACATAACTATTTCTTTTTGCGATAAGCTCAACGATCTCATCATCAAGTTTATCTACTTCATTTCTTACTTCTTCGAGTGACGTACATTGTTTAATATCCATTTTTTATCCTTTGTATGGGTTGTTTTTGAAAATTGATTTCTTCTAATGGTAGCTGATAAACTCTAAAAAATAGTGTAAGAATAAAAAATAGATTTTTCATTAACACTTTTGTAACTATTATAATATATAATACTTTCACTCCTTAAAGTCAAAGCTTGATTTCCAAGTGATAACTCCTTATCTCTTGGAATCTTTTAGTATTTTCAACTTCTCTTCGATAATGTTTTTCTCTTTTAGATCTGTTGTTTTTGTTCTATAAAACTCCATCCAACTGATGACACTTTTCTTATATCCATAAAATGATGCTTTATAGATAATACTTTTTACCGCGCTTACATGTAGAGAGTCTTTCATTAAAGATCCCATTATCATTTTTGAGATGATATCGTCTGAAGCTAAAATCTCTTTTTGTGCAGCTACATAATTCTTTTGAAGTTTATATGTTGCAAACGTTCGGTATTTTGATGGAAGATTTTTTATATCATTTTGATTATAGTTATTTTGTAAAAAAAGATAATAACTATGAAGTTTATCATCTTTAACAAGTGGTTCAAGGCTAAGATACTCTTGACAGCTATCCTCTTCTAAAACGCTTACATGTAAGGCACATTTACTGAGATAAATTGTTGCTAAAGTTGTAAGATCAGAGCTTTGTTTTGCATACTTTATAGCACGTTTGAGATCTATGTTCGAGAGTGAATCATCATTTTGTAAAAAATGCTTTTGATGACTTTCATAAGCATTGACACTTTGGATCTGCCAATCGTTTTTTGGAGTAGATGTGGAGCATGCACTTAAGAAGATAAGAGTACACGCAAGTAAAATAACTTTTATCATGGGAGTGTAACCTCACTTTTTTTATTGCCACCGAGTAATGCGTCAACTTTATTCATAACTTGATTGGTTTTATCAAGTCCAACTTCTATCTGCTCTTTGATAGCGCCTAAATCTTTGTCATATCCGCCAACAGCGCTTACTGTTCCATCAAGCACTTGAAGTTTTTTCTGCACATCTTTCATAATAACATTAATATTATTGAGAACATCAGTGGAGGGTTTGAGAACTTTTGAATCAAGACTTCCTATGAGTCTATCAAGTTTTATACTGATCTCATGCACTTGTTTCATCGTTTTTTGTGTTTCATTCAAAGAACTGATTAATGCATCCGTACTACCTTGATCTCCTGTGATACTTGTAAGAAGAGATTTATTTGAAGCGATTCTGCTCGTAATGGTGTCGAGATTTTTGATACTATGATTAAACGCTCCGTCTTCTTTAGCAAAGTTTGAGCTAAGGGTATCGATATTATCGATAATATGGATCATCTTTTCAATTGCAGGTTGCAGGTTTGTGATCATATCGTTGATGTCATCGTTTTCGATAAACTGTAAGGTCGAGTTGGGTGGAAGCAATTTGTAGCTAGGTGTAGTAAACACTATAATGAACCCTTTTTTCAAGACCAGTAAATCAAGTTTTTTAATTCCACCTTTTTATGATACCAACGGTAACAGTT
>CAISHH010000143.1 GCA_903885085.1 uncultured Campylobacterales bacterium | reverse complement strand
GCATATTTTCAACAATAGGAAACTAAAAATGCAACAGATAATCAAAAAAACGGAAACGATTTTAGAACGTCTTGATAGAAAAATAGAGGAACTTGCAGAAAGATTTTTTTAAGAGTTTTTTTTCTTAAAATCTTCCTTTTTTTCTCTTTCTTCAAGTTTGTTTTGATGGTAACCTTTGAAGATAAAAACTAGAAATAGTACAAAGAAGATGGACATGAAAATATCTACAAAATTCACATCAGCTCCTTATACTCTATAAAATTTTGCTTGATTGCCTCATAGAGGATGATACCAGTACTCACCGCAAGATTGAGACTTCTACCCTCTTTAGTCATCGGAATAGTGATATTTTTATCCGTAAACTTTGCTAACAAATCTGCTGGTAATCCAGATGTTTCACTTCCAAAAAAGATAAAATCTCCAGATTTAAAAGTGGAGTTAAAATAGGGTTTGTCAGTTTTAGTCGTTGCAAAATGTATATTATCTGAGACTTTATGGTTAGCAAAAAAATCATCTAGATTTTCCCATACATGTAAATCTAGTTTTTCCCAGTAATCAAGCCCTGCTCTGCGCACAGCTTTTTCTGTGATATCAAAACCAAGAGGCTTAATAAGATGAAGAGAAGAGCCAGTATTGACACATAACCGTCCAATCGTTCCTGTATTATTTGGAATCTGTGGTGTAACTAATACTATATTAAACAAATAGATTCCTTAAAATATAACAGTTTTATTTGCATAGACAAAAATACGGTCTTCTAGGGCAAGCTTTAAAGCGCGGGAAAGTACAATTTTTTCAACATCTTTTCCAAGACGTTGCATATCTTTCCAGTCAAATGCATGATCAATATGTCTAATATCCTGTGCGATAATCGGACCTTCATCAAGATTATTATTTACAAAGTGAGCTGTTGCACCGATGATTTTGACACCTCTGTCATAAGCTTGTTTATAAGGATTGGCACCTATAAATGCTGGTAAAAATGAGTGATGAATATTGATAATCTTATTATTGTATTCCTCCACAAAACGAGGTGTTAAAATACGCATATATTTTGCAAGAACAACATAGTCAATATCTTCAAACTGTGCTAAAAGTTCTAAGACCTTATTCTCATGTTCTGCTCTGTCAAGTCCTTCATGAAAAACATGATGATATGTAATTCCAAATCTTTCAACTAAATCTCGAAGATCATCATAATTTGAGATAACTGCCAAAATATTTGCATCAAGTTCATCTGCTTCATAACGCATCAAAATATCACCAAGTGCATGAGACTCTTTTGTAGCCATAAGGATAATATTTTTCTTTTTAGGCGTAATCACATTGATATTCGCTTTCTTTGGTAACACCTCTGTCAGTGCTTCATAAAGTTCAATCTCAGAGACATCACCAACAACAACACTTCTCATAAAAAATTTATTATTTACTTTATCTACAAACTCATGATTTGATAAAATATTTAAATTAAATTTATAAAATATTGATGAAACTTTATAAACAAGTCCTTTTTCATCATGCGCATCTATTAAAACTCTGTATTGCTTCATTACTTCTCTTTATGATCTATCAAATTTATACGATTTTCTACACTTGCTAAAAGATATTCTAAAAAGTTTAAGGTAAGGTCTACTTTTGCTTCTACTTTTATATTGTTTGGTGCTTGAAACCCTTCAAATAATACAAGTAGTCTTTCTTGAATACTCTCTAAAAATTGTTTTTCATCATTGGATATAGAAGTTTGTGTAAAAGGAATTTCTATCTCTTGCTTTTTAACTTCATTAAATTCTTGTTTTTTGTGTTCGACGACGGCAGATTCTATTTCGTCAAGCTCTGCTAAAGTGCTTAATATGACATCTTTTAATTCCATGATTTTAACAGCCACCTTTCAAACTCGTAAAACTCAATTTTATCTTCCATCTTTACAAAATACTCTTTCATCTCTTTGTTGACACCAAGAAACTTTTTTCTCATACCAGATAACCTTCTAATGGCTATTTTAGCATCAGTATTTGAGGGATCTTTTTTTAGAACCTCTTTGTAAATTTCAAGAGCCTCTTCTTTGAGACCTTGAAGTTCATAAATATTTGCTAGAGTTAAAGTTTGCATTTAGCCGCGTAGTTAGCAATGATAGAGCCGATTTCACTTGTAGAACAAACTTCTTTTGCATCAAACTGAGCTAAATCTTTTGTGCGGTATCCCTCTTTAAGGGCTTGTTTAATACCAGCATCGATTCTATCAGCGGCTTTATGTTCGCCAAGGGCAAAACGAAGCATCATAGAAGCACTTGCAATCGTAGCGATTGGATTTGAGATACCTTGACCTGCGATATCTGGTGCTGAACCATGAATCGGCTCATAAACACCTATCTTATTTCCAACAGAAGCTGATGGAAGCAAACCGATTGATCCACAGATCATACTTGCTTCATCACTTAAAATATCACCAAAGATATTTCCAGTTAAGATGACATCAAATTGCTTAGGGTTACGAACAAGTTGCATCGCTGCGTTATCTACATACATGTGAGTGAGTTCGACTTCAGGATACTCTTTTGAGATCTCCGTTACAACATCTCTCCACAACTGAGAAACATCAAGAACATTGGCTTTATCTACAGAGCAAACACGTTTATCACGATCCATTGCAATTTTAAAGGCTTGGTGTGCGATTCTTGTGATCTCATCACGAGTGTACACCATCGTATTCCACCCTTTGTTTTCATCGCGTCCTTTTGGTTCACCAAAATAAATACCGCCTATGAGTTCACGAACAACCATAAGATCGACACCTCTTACGATTTCAGTTTTTAGTGCAGATGCATTGACTAGCTCATCATAAACAGATGCCGGACGAAGATTTGCATACACACCAAGTGCTTTTCTAAATCTTAAAAGTCCACTTTCTGGGCGTTTTTCACGTGGAAGATTATCCCATTTTTCGCCACCAATAGCACCAAAAAGTACAGCATCACTTGCGAGTGAGCCAGTTATTGTTGCTTCAGGAAGAGGATCGCCAATGGCGTCATAGGCACAGCCACCCATCAAAAATTCATTATAATTTATCTCAAAATTTTCAACAGAAGCAACCGCATCTAAAACTTTAACAGCTTCATCGATGATTTCAGGTCCAATTCCATCACCTTTGATAAGTGCAATATTATATTTTTTCATTTTTGTTCCCCTGCTTTGATCTCTTGGGCTGCAAAATTCATAAGTCCGCCAGCATTAATAAGTTCTTGCATAAATTCTGGAATTGGAGTAAATTTATATGTTTTTGAAGTTGTTTTATTTGTAATAGTTCCATTGTTCATATTAATACTGACAACATCACCCTCTGTAATCTCATTTACCTCTTTAAGTTCAAAGATAGGTAGTCCCATATTAAAAGCATTTCTATAAAAAATACGTGCAAAAGTTGGAGCGATAATCGCAGCAACTCCAGCAGCTTTAAGCGCGATTGGTGCATGTTCTCTTGATGAACCACATCCAAAATTTTCATCAGCGACAATAATATCTCCAACACTCATTTTATTTACAAAATCAGGATCAGCATCTTCCATAACGTGCTTTGCAAGTTCTGTTGGGTTAGAAGTATTTAGGTATCTTGCAGCGATGATAAGATCTGTATCTATATCTTTTCCGAATTTCCATATTTTAGCATCAATAGTTTGCATATATTTTCCTGTATGTTTAAAAATGGTTGTGATTATAGCTAAATGCAGATTGTAGAAATATAAAATAAAAATTAATAGGTTAATATTTATTCATATTAACCTGTTTTAAGATAGTTTAACGTTTTAGACCATTGACTGTTTGTAGCATTTCATCACTCGTAGTGATGATTTTTGAGTTTGAATCATATGCTCTTTGCCCAGTTATGAGATCAGTAAGTTCAACGACAAGCTGAACGTT
Organism: uncultured Campylobacterales bacterium; assembly: GCA_903885085.1. GTDB lineage: Bacteria > Campylobacterota > Campylobacteria > Campylobacterales > Sulfurimonadaceae > Hydrocurvibacter. The sequence continues at coordinate 37,644 of CAISHH010000143.1, read as the reverse complement.
ACTCATCTCGACAAATCCTTGTCTGATATTTCCTAGCCCATCGATTCCTGGGGTTCCATCAACAGGTTGACCAGAACTATCGGTTTCTATATATAAATTATCTCCCATTGAGTGAAGACCCGCAGGATTGATAAAGTTAGTAAGATTGAGTTGTCCAACTTGCGTTGCTTGTGCTTGTCCTGGTTGAGTAACTGTTACTGTTCCATCTACACCGATTGTTACATTTGTTGCATCAGCAGGAATAACAATTTGTGGCTGAAGAGGATATCCATCTGAGTTGACAATAGTTCCATTTTCATCCACTTTAAAAGCACCATTTTTTGTATAAGCATCACTTCCATCAGGAAGCTGAACTTTGAAAAAACCTTGCCCAGTAATTGCCATATCGAGTTGATTATCTGTTTGCTTAAGATTTCCCTCAGTAAATATTTTATTTGTCGCTGTTGGACGCACACCAAGACCAACTTCGATACCTGTTGGAGATTTTGTGGTATCACTTGTAGATGTTCCCGCATATTCCATGGTTTTATACATTAAGTCCGCAAACTCAGCGCGAGATTTTTTAAAGCCTATTGTATTTACGTTGGCGATATTATTTGCTGTCGTATCTATTTGAGTTTGCATCCCGAGCATTCCCGTTGATCCGATATAAAGTGATTGCATCATAGTTTTATCCTTTAGGCTTTAGTAACTGCTAATTTATTTATTGCATCAGAGTTGAGATCATTCATTTGTGTATCCATAACTTTTTGATACATTCCGACCAATCTGTTTGATTCAATCATTTTTACCATCATATCAACGGCATTGACATTGCTTTTTTCTATAAATCCTTGCTTTACAGAACCAGTTTCAGACTGAGCTTTTAAAGGATCGGTCTGATCATAGCTATAGAGATTACTTCCCTCTTTTTGTAACTTTCTCAAGTTGTCGGGTGCTGCGATATATAAATTTTTACCATTGACAAACTTCACGCCTCCAGGAATATTAACAGAAATCTTTCCATTTGCATCAGTCTGCATGATTGCAGCTTTTGGATCGACAGAGATTGGTTTTCCATCACTTCCTAGAACATCAAATCCCTCTTTTGTTACAAGCTTTCCATCATTACCGACAGTAAAGCTTCCATCACGTGTCAAACGGACTCCATTGGGTGTTTGAACTGCAAAAAAAAGTCCCTCTTTTGAGAGAGCAAAATCAAGAGGATTATCTGTTTTTTGTATATTTCCAAGTGATTGATCGGTATAAGAATCCACAATTTGAGGAGCACGATCTAAAGTTCGATTTAAAAATTTTGCTGCATCTTTTGTATTTGCTGCATTTGGCAGATCATCTCTTGCTTCTTTATAGAGTCGCATGAAATCACCGGTTACAAGATTGTCTTGTTTATATCCTGCTGTATTTACGTTAGCTAGATTATTTGCAATAGTTTCAAGACGGTTAAACTGTGTAACCATTCCAGCAGCTGCATTATAATATCCTGCTTGCATTCAACCATCCTTCTGCTCATTTTTTCTTACATCAGCATTTAGTGTTCCAATTTTGTTTTAAAGCAAATATTTTTACATGTAAGTTATTATTTAATTAAATTTGGATATAATCCATTCCTTTTAAAAAGAGACAAGAAATTTCGGAGCATTTTCATATGACTGCAAAAGAACTTACCAAAGCACTAGAAGATTTATTTATTGAAAAAAAATCTACTCATGAATGTGTTACATACGAATCAATCATAACCTTATTGGAAAAACAGCCTACCTCGACTCAGGCTAAAAATATCTTTAAGCTAGCAACAAAACATAATAAGTGTTTATACACCTCTTCTGAACATGCAAAAATGCTCAATGACAGAGAAGCAGAAGCAAAAAGAAACGCTCAGATAAAAATGCTTGAAGATAATGAATCTGATAAGTTTGATATCTTAAAAGAGCATGAACTCCTCGAATGGTCTCGTTCAGATTCTCCTGTTAGAATGTATCTTCGTGAAATGGGACAGATTCCTCTTTTAACAAAAGATGAAGAGATAGAAATCTCAAAAAAAATAGAATCAGGTGAAAGTATTATTATTGATGCTATTTGTTCGGTTCCTTATCTTATTGATTTTATTCTTGATTATAAAGATCCTCTTATCAACCGTGAGAGACGCGTTAAAGAACTTTTCAAAAGTTTTGAAGATGAAAAAGAGGAAGATGATTCTGAGGATGATTCAGATTCTGAGGATATCGATGATAATGAAGATGAAAGTGCAGAAAAAGTTTTTTCTGCAAAAGATAAAAAACGTGTAGAAAAAGTTGTCACAAGCTTTAAAGCCTTAGAAAAAGCGAAAAAAGAGTGGGTAAAATCAGCTGATAAAGCATTAGAAACTTATAATGATGAGATTACAGAAGATCTTGTCATGTTAATGCTGACTGCAACATTTAAAAAGTCAATCTTGAAAGAAAAACTTTTAGATCTTGGACCAACTTCTAAACTTATCAATGAGCTTGTAAAATCTATGGAAACAGCACTTAAAAGTGATGAAGGTTTTGATAAAGAACTCAGACGTTTGGAATACAAACTTCCACTTTTTAATGACACTCTTAAAGATAACCACAAAAAAATCGTAGAACAAATCTGTGATCTTACAAAAGAAGATATCACTGGGATGGTTCCCGAAGCTACAATGGTTTCAACTTATGTTGAGATTAAAAAGCTTATCCAGACAAAAGAAGCGTCAAAAGACAGCTTCAATATGGAACCAGATAAACTTGCAGATATTTTAGAGCAGATCAAACGCGGTAAAAATATCTCAGAAATTTCAAAAACTCGTATGGCGAAATCAAATCTTCGTCTCGTTGTTTCAATTGCAAAACGTTACACTAACAGAGGTTTACCTTTCCTTGATCTTATCCAAGAGGGTAACATCGGTCTTATGAAAGCTGTTGATAAATTTGAATATAAAAAAGGTTACAAGTTCTCGACTTATGCAACATGGTGGATTCGTCAGGCAATATCACGTGCTATCGCTGATCAGGCACGTACTATCCGTATCCCAATACATATGATCGAAACAATTAACCGTATCAACAAGATCATGCGTAAACACCTTCAAGAACATGGCAAAGAGCCGGATGTTGAAGTAATCGCGCAAGAAGTGGGACTTTCTGTTGAGAAAGTCAAAAATGTTATCAAAATCACGAAAGAGCCAATCTCTCTTGAAGCGCCTATTGGAAATGAAGATGATGGACGTTTTGGAGATTTCATTGAAGATAAAACATCTCTTTCTCCGTCTGATGTTACTCTAAAAGATGACCTTCGTGTTCAGATAGAAAGTGTTCTTGAACAGTTAAATGAGCGTGAAAAAGCGGTTATAAAACTTCGTTTTGGAATCATGGACGATGAAAGTGATAGAACTTTAGAAGAGATCGGTAAAGAGTTAAATGTTACTCGTGAACGTGTTCGCCAGATAGAATCTAGTGCGATTAAAAAGCTAAAACACCCTAAAGTCGGGCGTAAGCTTAAAAATTATATCGAAGAATAATGACGTTTGAACAGCAGTGGATTGAATACGATTTCAATCCGTTCATTCTTTTTGATGCATCGGGAAAAATTCTCTCACTCAACTCTGAGGCGCAGTTTTTACTTGGCGCTTCAAACACTTCCACCCTTTTTGAAATAGCGACACATCATGCAAGCCAAAACTTTGGATTTAAAACAACTTTTATGGATCTTGAATTTGGAAGATATAAGTTTTTTGGTATCACTGTCGGTTATGAAGACGAAAACGAACTTGGAATTCGTCTCTATCAAGTTCCCTCTTACCACTTTTCAAAACCTAAAATAGACAGTGGAGAGATGGTAAATGTTTATACGCTTATCGACTTATGTATAAGTAGTAATTCTATCAACTCAAATGCAAAATTTATAAAAGACCTCGATCCATCGATCCCAGATATTAGACTTAATACAAATCTTTTTGTAAAACTCCTTAATAGAATCTACTCAGTATGTATAGAAAATGAGCAGATCACAACAAAGCTTTTCTTCCGTATCGGTGAGCATATTAAATTTGATGATAAGAAGTATTCACTATTTTCTATCGCTATTAGTGCATCACAAATAGATAAGTCTAAATTTTCTATTATCCAGCAGTTAGCGGGTGAAAATAGTGTTTCAGTAGAACTCAAAGAGGATAAGATCTCTTTAAATATTCCACTTATTACTGTTTAGGAAGAAAAATACTTTTGCCTATGAGATAACCTACCAGTAGGCCTAAAGATAAAAAAAGTAGGTAAGGTAGAAGTTCTAAGTGGTGATTGTTTTTTAATCCGATAAAACCAGCTACCAAAAAGAGATAAGGCAATATCCTAAAAAGTGAAACAGTCGCGCGTGAAGTTGTTTTGATATTTTTGAGATTACTTGTTTTTGTCTGCTTTTTTTCTTCAGCAACAACAGCTTGTAATTCTTGAATCGTTTGTTCTTCATAGAGTCCATGTGGATCGTCTAACTTATCAAGTTCATCTCTCTCATCATCTACAAAAACTTCGTTTTCCGCTCTTATTTCTACTAAATTTTTATAAGAATACATTGAACCTAAAAGAATCAAAAATGAGCTTAAAAATGCAACTTGTGCATTAAGAAAAAAGCTATACGAGATGAAATTTGTAGCGACGATCAACAGTTCTGCACTAAGAAATATTTTAATATTTTTTTGCACCAAAATCCTCTTCTTCATCATCTTCTAATGCCTCTTTTTCAAGATCTCTTTTATACTGATAGCGTGGTTCCTGGGCTAATTTTTCATACTCTTTAAACTGTTTAGAGTAAGCTTTATATACATTTAAAACTGCAGCGGCAATCCCGATAAATACACCAATCCAAAGTAACCATGCGTGACCAAAAAGATGTTTTAAACCTAGACCGATTCCTACACCGATAAGTACAGCTACAACCATAGAGATACCAAGAGATAAACTCTCAGCACCCTCGATGATAGGCTTTAAACGCGGTTCTCTTTCTTCACTCATTTGATACGTCCAAATACGCGATCTGCCGCTTTTATTGTCTCTTCGATCATTGCATCAGTTGTTGCAGTGGAGATAAATCCCGTCTCAAACTGAGAACAGGCAAAGTAATAACCTTCATCAAGCATTCCAGCATGAAATTTTGCAAACATTACAGTATCAGACGTAAGGGCATCAGCAAAATTTTTCACTGGTTTGTCGTTGAAAAAGAATCCGAACATAGAACCTCTTGAATCAACTTGTAAAGAAATCCCATGTTTTTGTGCCATCTCTTTCATGCCATCAACCAAGCGAGCAGCTCTACCATGTAAGACATCCATCACTCTTGCATGCGCTTTTAGTTTTTTAAGTGCTGCAAGACCTGCCGCCATAGCAACTGGATTTCCACTAAGTGTTCCAGCTTGGTAAACTGGCCCCTCAGGTGAGAGTTTTGCCATGATCTCTGAGCGTCCGCCAAAAGCACCGACAGGCATACCGCCGCCTATAACTTTGCCTAAAGTTACGATATCCGGTTTTACGCCCGTAATAGATTCAGCACCAAAGATAGAAGCACGAAATCCGCTCATGACTTCATCAAAAATCAGCAATGTGCCATTTTCGTCACACAGACGTCTAAGTTCAGCTAAAAATTCTTTATCAGCAGGAACAAGTCCCATATTTCCAGCTATCGGCTCGATGATAACACAAGCGATATCTTTAGAATCTGTAAAACATTTTTTTACGCTTTCAATGTCGTTGTAAGTCGCTAAAAGCGTATGTTTCGTAAAATCAGCTGGAACACCAGGAGAACTTGGGTTTCCAAAAGTTGCCGCGCCGCTTCCAGCTTGAACTAGTAGAGAATCACTATGTCCATGGTAACAGCCTGTAAATTTGACGATATCATCACGTCCAGTAAATCCACGTGCAAGGCGGATAGCGCTCATAACAGCTTCAGTTCCACTGCTTACAAAACGTACTTTATCGATAGACTCAAAAAAGTTTGTGACCATAGATGCAAGTTCAGTTTCTGCCTCAGTTGGAGCACCAAAACTCAGACCATGTTTTACAGCTTCAATAACAGCAGTTTCGATCTCTTCATTTCTATGACCAAATATCAGTGGTCCCCAGCTTTGTACATAATCTACATATTTGTTTCCATCGATATCGATGATATAAGCGCCCTCACCTGATGCGATGAAACGTGGAATCCCGCCAACACTGGCAAATGCACGAACAGGAGAATTCACGCCTCCAGGGATAAGTTTTTGTGCTTCTTCAAATGCTTTTACAGACTTTTCAATACTCATAAAATAAAATCCTGACCTTCTCTGTTTTTGTTATTATATCCAATCAACTATTAATGCATCTTTGCTATAATGACGCAAATTATCACTAGGGCCCTATTTGAACCGTTCCACTGCAGCATTTTTAATAGCATTATTGTTCCATCTTTTACTACTTCTTATGGTAATTTTGTTTGCAAAAGATTTTAAAATCATCAAAGATAGCCAGCCTCATGAAAAACGTATGAAAATCTCGCTCAAAGAACTTCCAAAAACTCCAAAAAAAGAGGAAGTCGGTGTAAAGAAGACCATTCCAAAACCAGAAATTATACCACCGACACGTAATCCTCTTGTACAAAAACCATTGCAAAAATATGTTCCTAAACCTACCCAACAATCTTTTCATGAGACTACAATCAATAAACCTGAACCTATTGTGGAAAAATCTACTCCTGCCGTGCAGACAACGCCACAAAGTAAGTCCTATATAACGCCACCAAAAACATTGGATACGACAACTAAAAGTACAACAGTACAAGTTCCAAAAGAGCATGCAAAGCTCTATAAATTTCTTTCTCAAGAAAATGTAAACCAAAAAGATGATCCAAACGATAATAAATCTTCAAGTCAAAGAGGTTCTCAGCTAGATCAAAATGTTAAAGAACTTTATGGTGCGAAGTTTGGTCAACTTAGCCCTGGCGAGCAAAAGTATATAGAAGACAATATGGAGACGATGCGAAAGATTACTCAAGAGATCTTAAACAGAGTCGGTAGAGTCAATATTCCTGATAATTTGAGAGTCAATAGTATTAATATCATAGAATTTTATCTTCACCCAAACGGGGATATGACAGATTTTAAATTTTTGAAAAATAGTAACTATTATATTCTTGACGATACAACAAGAGAAACGATAGAATATGCCTACAGTAAGTATCCAAGACCGCAGCAAAAGACACTTATACGTTATAAAGTTTACTATAATTTAAAAGGTTATTGATGAAAAATCGACTGGTAAGACTCTACCATCCATGGGAAAAGTTTTTTAGAAAAACGGTTTACTCTGCGTTTGAAGCATTTTTACATGCACAAATGACAAACGGTATTATCTTGATGCTCTTTACATTAACAGCACTAATCTGGGTTAATTCTCCATGGAGTGCTTCTTATGAACATCTTTTACATACACATATCGCATTTTCTGTAGGTTCATTTTCACTTGATCATAGTGTACATTTTTGGGTCAATGATGGACTGATGACACTCTTTTTCTTTCATGTTGGACTAGAGATTAAGCGTGAGATCTTAGTGGGAGAACTTTCAGATTTTAAAGTAGCTGTTTTGCCTATTTTAGCAGCTATAGGCGGTATGGTTGTTCCTGCTTTAATCTTTTTTGCAATTACCAAAGGAACGCTTGGTGCGAGTGGATGGGGCATTCCTATGGCAACAGATATCGCCTTTGCCGTGAGTGTTGTTATACTCTTAGGAAAGCGAATCTCCCCCGCGCTCGTAACCTTTTTAGTTGCCCTCGCGATTGTGGATGATTTAGGGGCAGTTTCGGTCATCGCTATTTTTTATACAGCAAAGATACAGATACTCTCTCTTATCATTGCTTTAGCCCTTTGGTGTGTTTTGATAGTGATAAATCGTTTTGGCATCAGATCTGCGCTTCCTTACACAATCATAGGTGTTTTTGTTTGGTTTTTTACTTTAGAATCAGGCGTACATGCAACGATTGCAGGTGTTCTAGTGGCTATGACTATTCCCTCTTTGCCAAAATATGATCCACGTTTTTTTGCAAAACCGATGAAAGAACTTATCAATGGTTTTGAAGAAGATCCCATTAAAGATAATTTTACACTTGATGATAAACAAAAAAGAGTTGTACGAGGCATGAAAAGTCAGCTTTGTGGCGTAGAAGCACCACTTAACAGATATGAAGATGGCTTGCATGTGCCTATTGGAATATTGATTATTCCAATATTTGCACTTATCAATGCTGGACTTCCTATTAATTTTTCTTCACTTGATGCTTTATTATTAGAGAAAGTGAGTCTTGGAGTTATCTTCGGTCTTGTTCTTGGAAAGATGCTCGGTATCTTTGGGGCTTCTTATATCGCTATAAAATTAGGTCTTGCAAAACTGCCAGAAGATACAAGTATGAACCAACTTTTTGGAGTTTCATTTTTGGGAGGGATCGGTTTTACCATGAGTATTTTTGTCGCTGATCTTGCATATTCAGATAATCCAGAACTCCTTATCCAGTCCAAAACCGCGGTTCTTGTTGCTTCACTCATCGCAGGTTTTACAGGTTATATCTGGTTACGATTTATCGCTTCATCCAAGTCTGCTTAAAATAGACAGAGCACCTTTATAGATAGGCTCATCTATAAAGCCGTACTCTTCATCCACAAAGCCGCTAATACCAAGTTCTTGATGCATTTCAAAGAGTTTAACAATAACTTTTGCACGTTCTAATTCTGCCACTTCATCTTTAAAAACTTCGTTGACAAGAGTAACTTGTGATGGAGAGATACACCCTTTTGCATCAAATCCCATACTCTTTTCAAGTTCTAGCCACAATCTAAAATCATCCAAGTTTTTAAAATCCTGATATACAAAAGAAACGGGCTTTACATGTAAGGCTTTACATGTAACCAAAAAATGGCTCAAAATATAAAGCATAGTCGGATTTTCTTTTTTAATCTGACTTTGAGAAAGACGCATATCTGCAAACAAATCCAGGATACCAAGATAAAATGTCTTTACTCTTTTATCCACTTTTAATAAGTTGAGATTTGCCCAAGCTTCACAAGTTTCTATGGAAAGATGCAGTTCGATCTCTTCATCTAGCAGATGTAAGATATTTTTTACCTCTTTTGGTGTACGTATCTTTGGTACACGAATGGCATCAGGTTTAAACTGATTGAGATAAGTGATCTCATCATATCCACCCTCATCAAGAGCATTGACACGAACGACAAGTTTTTTTTCTGAATCTTTATAATGCGTTAAAAATATTGCACATAGTGCAAGAGCAAAGGGTTTTTGCTCTTTTGAAACACCATCTTCAAGATTGAGCATGATGCATTCTGCTTCAAGAGAGGGAATCTTCAATAGATGTTTTAGATTATGGGCTGAGAGCATCAAAATAGAGCGATAATCATCTCTTTTATTTATAACTCTTTGTAGTGGAACGGCAAGCGCATCAAGACGTGAAAGATCTTTTTGTGCTAAAGCTTCTTCTATCTCTTGAAGTGGAAATTCCCTCACTGTTTTTTTACTTTATGCAGATATCTGTAAAGAGCTTCAATCTCATCTTTTGTTAAAAAGTATCTTGGCATTCCAGTGATTCTCGTATCGAGTGCTTCATAAAAATCTTTAAAGCCGATATCTGTAATGTCAGAACCGCCATAATTCTTCATCACCCCTTTTTGCTCATATTTTGCAACGAGTTTTCCTTTTCCACTATCGCCATGGCAATTGTTACAGCCGATGCCTCTTGGATTTTTATAAAGTGAAGATGCATACTCTTCATCAGTGATGAAAGATGTTGCAGCAAAGAGATAAGTAGATACAGTTAACAGGATAAATAGTTTCATTCAAAGCGACCTTTTAGACAATTATCGCTATATTATCAAAAAAATAATTTATGGTGATTAAATGAAGATTCTAGATGGTAAAACTTTAGCAAAAAAGATAGAAGATAGTGTATTGAGTCAAACTGAGTTACTCAAAGAGGAAACAGGACGTGTTCCTGGACTGGCAGTTATTTTAGTTGGAAACGATCCTGCTAGTCAAGCATATGTAAGCATGAAGAAAAAAGCTTGCGATAGAGTGGGATTTTACTCAGTAACTCATGAAATGCCAAAAAATATCTCTCAAGACGCAATAGAAAATACGATTACGATGATGAATAACAACCCAAATATCGATGGTATTTTGATTCAGCTTCCACTCCCTTCACAAATTGACACGACAAAACTCCTTGAACTTGTTTCTCCGAACAAAGATGTTGACGGTTTTCACCCATACAATGTGGGACGCTTAACAACTGGCCTTGATGGTTTTGTTCCATGTACTCCTCTTGGCGTTATGGAAATATTTAAAGAGTATGATATCGATCTTAAAGGCAAAAACTGTGTGGTCGTAGGCGCATCAAATATCGTCGGAAAACCGATGGCCGCTCTCCTTTTAAATGCTAATGCAACCGTTGAAATCTGCCATATATTTACAGATGATTTAAAAAAACATACTCTCAATGCTGACATTATTTTAGTCGGTGTCGGTGTTATAAACTTGATTAAAAAAGATATGGTTAAAGATGGTGCTATTATCATTGACATCGGTATTAACAGAGCTGATAATGGCAAACTTGTCGGCGATGTCGATTATGAAAATGTAGCACAAAAATGTTCTTACATAACACCTGTTCCAGGTGGTGTCGGACCAATGACTATCTCAATGCTTCTTAGCAACACACTCAAAGCAGCACAATTTCACTCGAAAGCGAACTAATGAAAAATTTTCTTTATAAAGCATACAAATTTTCAAACTCATGGACGGGAACGGTTATCATCGTTTTATTTGTGATCTTTTTTGTCGCACAGGCATTTAGAATTCCAAGCGGTTCTATGAAAGATTCTCTTCTTATTGGCGACCATCTTTTTGCTAAAAAATTTGTATATGGTGTTCCGACTCCGCATCTTCCATTTTTAGAAGTTTCTTTGACTCCGTGGACAAATGATTTACATCTTGTAGATGGCGGTGCTCCTGCGCGCGGTGATATTGTCATTTTTAGATATCCACATAATGTGAAAATGCATTATGTAAAACGCTGTGTCGGACTTCCTGGAGATCAACTTTTTGTAAAAGATAAAGAACTCTATCTTCGTCCTGTTGAAGGAGATGATTTTATCAATAAAAATTATCCTAAAGAGAATATCGTAACAGTTGATGGCAAACTTTGGGTAAAAAATCCTTATGTCAAAGAACACCCTGGTATTCATCATGATGATGCGATTATGGGTGATTCTCCTGTACTTCTTGCAAATGATGGAAGAATGGAAAGAATCGACACAGAAGAAAAGATGAATATGGCTGCGATGAATATATATCAATTGCCAGAGGGTGTCAAAATGTTCAAGCACAATCCTATCTTTGAAACTGAAGTCATAACAGTCCCAAAAGGAAACTACTTTATGATGGGCGACAATCGTGACCATAGTAACGACAGCCGTTTTTGGGGTCCTGTGCCTTATGCAAACTTAGAGGGAACTCCGTGGTTTATCTATTTTAGTATGGATGATCATTTTGAAATTCGTTGGGATAGAATGGGTAAAACTCCAACAGATTTGGAACAACCAGAACATCTCAAACGTGCAGTAGCTGAAAGAATAAAAGAGGATAAAAAAGATAATGGACTCGATTGATTTATTTAAAATCATAACAGCCGTATTGGCTCTTATGGTTGCTATTATCGGCCATGAAATTATGCATGGCTTTATAGCATATAAATATGGAGATATGACGGCAAAAAATGCTGGACGTTTATCGATCAATCCACTCTTACATGTAGACTTGGTTGGAACTATTATCGTCCCTTTTACTATGTACTTTTTACCTCTTTTACTTGGTATGGGAGGCGGTTTTGTTTTTGGATGGGCAAAGCCTGTTCCTGTTGATATGCGAACTGTCATAAATAAAGGTGGCTATAACGCGGCTATGCAAGTCAGTTTGGCTGGAATTGTATATAACTTTACACTTGCCGCTTTTGCATCAATGGCACTTCTGGCTATGAGTGCACCAGTAGAAAGTGATTCTTTAGTTTATATCTTTTCATATATGCTTGTGATGCAACTTGTTATGATAAATGTCATACTTGGAGTCTTTAATCTTCTACCGATTCCACAGTTTGATGGAGCACATTTTTTGATGTATCTTGCTCTCAAATTTAACCAAAGAGAGATCGCAGAGACATTTTACAGATTAGAGCGTTATGGTATGATTATCGTACTTGTTGTTATCATGACACCGCTCAAAGATTATTTACTTATAATGCCAGTTCAGATGGTGTTACACTTATTATTATCATAAAGGAAACAGATGAAATTTTATATAGCAACAGATCATGCCGGAGTTGATTTAAAAGATTATACAGTTGAACTTTTAAAAGAAAAGGGTCACGAAGTCATAGACCTTGGACCATTTGACAAAGAGAGAGTTGATTATCCTGACTATGCTGTTAAAGTAGCACAAAGCGTTTTAACAGATTCAGTAAGTCAAGGTATCCTTATCTGCGGTTCTGGTATCGGAATGAGTATGGCGGCAAACAGGTTTCATGGTATCCGCGCAGCACTTTGTCATGATGCATATACAGCACAAGTCGCTCGCCAACACAATGATGCAAATATTCTCTGTTTTGGAGAGCGTATCGTAGGTCGCGGTGTCGCAGAATCGATCATTGACTCGTGGCTTGCTTCAAGCTTTGAGGGTGGACGTCACTGCGGGCGAGTTGAAAAGATAGAATCTATACAAGGATAAGATATGTTTGGTGAGTGGTCTCTTTTAACAACAATTACATTATTGGCTATATTTTTATTTGTAAAAATGTTTTACTTTAAGAGTATCACAGTCAAAGAACAGCGAAGTAATGAGATGATGAAACTCACCCTTAAAGAAGCTGAGATACTTATACGAAAATATCAAATTCAACTTCAACGTGCGCTTGGAAATGTAGATATTTTAAGTGATGAGCTCAATAAACTTAGAAATGAGCTCAAAACACTCAAGCAAAGAAACTCAAAACATAGACTTGAAACAGACAGACTTAATTCAAAAATAAAAGCGCTAGAGAGCAGAATAGACGCTTTACTCTAAGGATTTTTATGACACAAGAAGAAAAAAAGATTATCAATGATGCCATTCGTGATATCCCAGATTTTCCAAAACCGGGAATCATATTCAAAGATATTACAACACTTTTAAATGATAAAGAAGCCTATGGCGTTCTTATGAATCATCTAGCCTCGAGATATAAAAGTTATGATCTGGATTTTGTTGCAGGGATCGATGCTCGCGGTTTTATCTTTGGTGCGGCTCTTGCGCAGATGTTAGGATGTGGATTTGTGCCCATTCGTAAAAAAGGGAAACTTCCATACACAACTATCTCTGAAAAATACTCTTTAGAATATGGCTTTGATGAAGTAGAGATCCATATTGATGCATTTCGTGATATTAAAAATGCAAAAGTTTTGCTTATAGATGATCTTATAGCAACGGGTGGAACTGCAAATGCAGCGGCTTCTCTTATCAACAAAACGGGCGCTATCTGCGAAGAAGCTTGTTTTATACTCGGTCTTAATTTTTTAGATGGACAAGAGAAACTTAAAAAACAAACAAAAGTTTATACCCTCATAGGAATTGATTAATGTACTATATACCAACACCGCTCAAACATGATCCTGATGAAAATGGACACTTTGGTATCTTTGGGGGACGCTATGTTCCTGAAACACTGATGCCCGCTCTTTTGGAGCTTGATGAAGAGTATAAAAAGATAAGATTTGACAAAGATTTTTGGAAAGAGGTAGATTACTATCTAACAGATTATGTTGGTCGCCCTTCCCCTCTTTATTTTGCAGAAAATATCTCTAAAGAACTTGATGCAAAGATCTATCTCAAGCGTGAAGATCTCAACCACACGGGAGCACATAAAGTAAATAATGTTATCGCTCAAGGTTTGATGGCAAAACGTTTAGGTTATAAAAAAGTGATAGCTGAAACGGGTGCAGGTCAACATGGCGTTGCTACAGCAACGATCGCAGCACTTTTAGGTCTGGAATGTGAAGTATTTATGGGTGCAAAAGATGTCGCTCGTCAAGAACTCAATGTCTTTCGTATGAAACTTCTTGGTGCAAAAGTAAATTCAGTAGAAAGCGGAAGCAAAACGCTTAAAGATGCCATGAATGATGCGATCCGCCATTGGGTCACAAACGCAAGAGATACTTTTTATATCATTGGAACAGTTGCAGGTCCGCATCCATATCCGATGATGGTTCGTGATTTTCAGGCGATTATAGGTTGGGAAGCGCGCGCGCAGATTTTAGAAAAAGAGGGTCGCCTGCCAGACCATGTCATCGCGTGTATTGGCGGCGGAAGTAATGCTATCGGCGCTTTTTCACACTTTTTAGATGATAAAGAGGTTCGCTGTATCGGGATCGAAGCTGGAGGACATGGAGTTGGGACAGATAAACATGGCTGTTCACTTTTGATGGGTCGTCCCGGCGTGCTTCATGGACAAATGAGCTACTTACTTCAAGATGCGGATGGTCAAATCCTCGAAGCGCATTCGATCTCAGCAGGACTTGATTATCCAGGAATTGGGCCTGAACACGCTTTTCATAAAGATAATGATACTGTTTCTTACTCTAACGTCACAGATGAGGAAGCATTAGATGCTTTTGTCTGGTTGAGCCGTAAAGAGGGAATTATTCCAGCATTTGAAAGCGCTCACGCCGTGGCATACTTGAAAAAAATGGAAGATATTAAAGGGAAGCTTATTATCGTCAACCTTTCAGGACGTGGCGATAAAGACATGATCCAAGCAAAAGAGATTTTGCATTTTGATTAAAATGTAAACTAAAACAATAAAATGGAGATAAGATGCAAACAAAACTAGTAAATAAAAAACTTTCAGATGTCAAAGCAGATATCACAGTAGAATTTTTAACAGCTGATGAAGTAAGCTCTCATGAACTAGCAACCCTGCTTTCTCAAGCTGGATTTAAAGGCAAAGAGGATCAGATCTGTTTTTTATATGAAAAAGAGATCCTTCTTTGTGGACTTGAAGACAGAAGCGCTGATAATCTTCGTGCTGCAGCAACTCTCGCTGTACGTACTCTGAAAAATGCAAACTATAAAAGTGCAAAAACACAGATCAAAGCAGAAAAAACATTCAGCGCACTTGTAGAAGGATTTGTTTTAGGAGAATATGCGTTTAATGATTACAAATCAGAAAATACAAAAACTGCTTTAACAACGATCTCATTTTCTGTAGAAGAACTAGATCATAAAAAACTCAAAAACATCTTTGAAGAAACAATAATCATTGCAAAGGCAACATGTTTTACAAGAGACCTCGTCAACACTGCGCCTCAAGAGCTCAATCCTAAGACTCTTTCAGAGATAGCAGAAAAGCTAGCAAAAGATAATGGTCTTACATGTAACGTCTTAGATGAAAAAGGTCTTAAAAAAGAGAAGATGAATGCGATGCTCGCAGTTGGACGCGCTTCAGTGCATGAAAGTCATCTTATTCATATTTCGTACAAACCAAAAAATCCTAAAAAGATCATCTCTCTTGTGGGAAAAGGTTTGACGTATGACAGCGGTGGACTCAGCCTCAAAGCTGCTACTTCGATGGTAAGTATGAAAATGGATAAAGCTGGAGCGTGTGCTGTTTTAGGAATGCTAAAAGCGGTGAGTGAACTGCGTCTTGATATCGAAATTCATGGATTTATCGGTGCTGTTGAAAACATGATTGGTGGCAATGCTTATAAACCTGATGATATTTTAGTTTCTAGAAGCGGTACAACTATCGAAGTGAGAAACACAGATGCGGAGGGACGTTTGGTACTTGCTGATGTACTTGACTATGCACAAGACAAAGTAAAAGCAGATTACATTTTTGACTTTGCGACACTTACAGGTGCTTGTATGGTGGCACTTGGGCCATATACGACAGGAATTATGGGACACTCGACTGTTCTTAAGCATAAAATTTCTTTTGCGGCAAGTAGTTCAGGAGAGCTTGTAGGTTCTCTGCCATTTAACAAACACCTTGTAAAACTGCTCAAAAGCGAGATAGCAGATATCTCAAATGTTTCTTCAAAACCTTACGGCGGAGCGATCACAGCTGGACTATTTTTAGATAAATTCATCAAAGATGAAAATAAAGAGAAATGGATGCATTTTGATATTGCAGGTTCTGCATATAGTGAAAGTGCTTGGGATTGTAACTCATATGGTGCGACAGGGGCAGGTGTGAGAATGATAAGCAACTTTTTACAAAATATCAAATAACTTCAATTATAACCTTACATGCACAAGTGCCCTCTTCTGGGTATGAGCACTTTGCATGCGTCCCAAAGGAAGCACCCTTGGGACGTAAGGCTTACAAGAGCAAACTTGCGTTAAAATTGCAAAAATAATTTATAAGTCATAAAGGGTAATTATGGGATTAGCGATCGGTCTAGTAGGTCTTCCAAACGTGGGTAAATCAACAACTTTCAATGCTTTAACAAAAGCTCAAAATGCAGAAGCAGCAAACTATCCATTTTGTACGATAGAACCAAATAAAGCAATCGTTCCAGTTCCAGATGTTCGTTTGGATGAGCTTTCTAAAATCGTAAATCCTGAGCGTGTACAACACTCTACTTTAGACTTTGTGGATATTGCAGGTCTTGTAAAAGGTGCGAGTAAAGGGGAAGGTCTTGGAAATAAATTTCTCTCAAATATCCGTGAGACTGAAGTAATTTTACAGATCGTTAGATGTTTTGAAGATGATAATATCGTGCATACTGAGGGAACAATCAACCCAATCCGTGATATCGATATCATCGAAAATGAGCTTATTTTAGCGGATATCGAAGTTTTATCAAACAGAATTATGCGTCTACAAAAACAAGCAAAATCTGATAAAAGCGGAAAAGCTTTGGCTGATTTTGCTGATGAATTGATGGAATTTTTGGCAGAGGGAAAACTTGCACGTAACTTTCCTAAAGCTGATCATGAAATGTTCATTGAACTTAATAAAGACTTGAGATTACTCACTGCAAAAGAGATCATGTATGGCGCAAACGTTGATGAAAATGGACTTTTAGAAGACAATGAATTTGTTGTAGCTGTGAAAGAACATGCAGCACAACATAATTGTGAAGTGATAAAACTTTGTGCAAAAATCGAAGAAGAACTCATCGGTTTGAGTGATGAAGAAGCTCAAGAATTTTTAGATGATTTGGGTGTTAAAGAGTCAGGTTTGGCGCAGATCATCCAAAAAGGGTTCGATAAACTCGGCCTCATGAGCTATTTTACAGCTGGTGTCAAAGAGGTTCGTGCTTGGACTATACGCAAAAATACCACTGCACCAAAAGCAGCCGCAGTTATCCACAACGATTTTGAAAAAGGTTTTATCCGCGCTGAAGTTATCGCCTATGATGACTATATTGCATGTGGTGGCGAAGCAAAAGCAAAAGAAGCCGGAAAAATGCGCCTAGAAGGAAAAGAGTATATCGTTAATGACGGCGATGTTATGCACTTTAGATTTAACCTCTAAGCAATTCACTTATCCCCATTTAAAGATCTAACTTTTTGGGGATATATTTTCAAGACTTTATATTTTTGATTCAAGCTCTTTTGGCTCACTAAAGAGATACCCTTGGGAATACTCTATCCCTAACTCTTCTACAATCTTTTGAACATTTTCATTATGAACAAACTCTGCTATACATGGGATATGTGCATTTTTTGCAAAGTACACGATTGCTCTTGTAATTTCATAACTTTTATTGTTGATATCAATATCTTTTATATATCTTGCATCGATCTTTAAAAAATCTATCTCAAGATCTAAAACTCGCTCAAAATTTGAATATTCAGCGCCAAAATCATCGATAGCAAGGAGATACCCTGCTCTTTTTAGGGCATTGAGTTGTCTGATATGATCACGTTTTCCAGTTGAACTCATCCCCTCAAGTATCTCTAAGCACACTCTTTTTGGAGAGATAGCATACTCTTTTGATTTTTCTTGAAGATACACGCCTAAATAATCAAGATCCAAATCATCTTCTGTGATATTAAGAGAAAATGAAAAACTATTTGATGTCATCACAGCAAAACTCTTATCGATCATAATTTTTGTAATATCAGGCAACATACCAGAAAGCTTTGCTGTTTGTAAAAACTGGTAAGGAGTGATGACTTCATTATCCTTTATAATTCTCACCAGTGCTTCATATTTTTTAATCTCGCCTGTTTTATTATCTCTAATACCTTGAAAATAGGGAACAATATATCCAAACTCTATAGCTTCATGGAGGATATTATTGTATTTAACAAATTTTTCTCTCTTTTGTATATCAGAAGCATTATCTTCTTTATTGAAGATGTGATATCTATTTTTTCCACCCTCTTTTGCATGTTTGAGTGCTAATGCAGAATTTTGTAAAGAACAGCTTTCATTAAAAGATGCTCCATAACTAAATGAAACGTTTATATTGAGATCGTCAATATAAAATGAGACTTTCGAAAAATGGGCTCTTATCTTATCTATTTTCATTTTGACATCTAAATTATTTTGAGTAAAAAGAGCAAATTCATCAGAATTTATTCGAAAAATATCTGATAGTTGGCATATTTGCTTGAGCTCATTTGAAATACCAACCAAAAGTTTATCGCCGATATCAAAACCGTAAGAGAGATTGACATAACTGAAATTATCAACATTTAAAAGTATGAGAGAAGATGTTGATTTCAGGTGTTCGCTTGAAAGTTGTTGTTCTAAATAAACTTTATTGTAAGTAGATGTTAAAAGATCGTGATATGCGAGATATTCTATTCTTTCCTCAGATTCTTTGAGTTTTGAAATATCTGTAAAAATTGCTACATAATTTTGAATTTTCTTATTGTTATCAAAAATAGGATTTATACTGATCCATTGTGTGATAATTTCTCCATCTTTCTTTTTGTTTATTATCTCTCCTGAAAAATGTTTTTTTTCTAAGATATATCTCCACATCTCTTTATAGTATACTTTGTCATGTTTACCAGAAGAGAGTATTTTAGGATCTTTCCCTACAACATCTTCTTTTGTATATCCAAGCAATGTTGTAAAGGCATCGTTAATCTCTACAATATTATTATCTTTATCTGTGATATAAAATCCCTCTGAAGTGTTTTGAAGAGCCGTAGAAAAAAGCTTAATCCTTTTTTCATTCTCAGAAATCTTCTCTTCTTGCTCCTGCTTTTTTAGAACGATATTGACTATCTCAGAACCTACATGTAAAAGTTTTTTATGAAAAGGAGATGGCATTCTATGTTCAAAAGAGGATAATGCAAAAGTACCAATCGGCTTCTTCTCTTCATTTCTTACAGGCATTGACCAGCACGAACAAAGATTGAAATCATAGGAGAGTTGTCTTAGATCATGCCACTTTGGATCAGTAAACGTGTCACCTACAAAAGTAGGTTCATTTGAAAATACAGCATTACCACAAGAACCACCACCAAGTCCTGGTTTTAGTCCTGCTAGTGCCTGATGTCCAACTTCCGGAATACTTGGAGCAGCTAATACACTCATAAGTCCTGTTTGAGTATCCACAAACATAATAGAAGCGACAGAGTTTGGAAGTAAAGCTTCAGCAGAAGCACAAAGCCTGTCTAAGATAATTTTTGAATTATTATTTGAAGCAAGGAGTTCAAGAATAGAAAGTTGCATCTCTAAAATACTGTTATGTTCTGATTCTGTAATTTTTACCTCTTGAAGAGAAGTGTTTTCTAAAGTTAAACAAGACTTACTTTCCATTAAACACCCTTATTAAAGTGCCTTAGTATATATGTTATTTGCTGTTTTTTTGTTTAAATATTACTTTTTATGATGCAAAACCACTTTTAAAACTATCTTTTGCTACAACTATCTGCTTTTGCTTCTCTTTCTTTATAGGATCTTTCTCAACAAAGATTTTTTTACGTGTTTTTGGGTCCATCTCTGTGTAGTACATCACTGCGCTGTACGTTCCTGGGGTGGGTGTAAATACCTGTGCCTGTTCTGGATTCATCTTGAGTTCATCGGTTGTAAAACGCTTGAGTTCATGCATATCTTTATCTGTACAGCCTGGATGAGCGGCAATGAGATAGTAGGTCAAAAACTGATTTTTACCCTCTTCTTTGTTGAGCTTATCGTAGAGTTTTTTAAACTCTACAAGTTCCTCTTTTCCCGGTTTTCCCATGAGCTCTAAAACATTTTGCTGGGTATGTTCAGGTGCTACTTTCATCTGTCCTGAGATATGGTGACGTACCATCTCTTTTAGATATGAATAGCCATGTTTTTTATCTGCGTTTATCAGGTCGTAACGTACGCCTGAAGCCACAAACGCTTTTCTCACACCTTCCACTTCTCGAACTTGTCTAAGAAGGTTTATATTGCGGCTATGGTCAACTTTCATCGATTTACATAGATGATCGGCATCAACACATCTTTGATGATCACAAGTGCCGAGTTTAAGCTTTTTGTTACACTCATAACCGTACATGTTAGCAGTTGGTCCGCCTACATCGCTGATGATCCCTTTGTAATCTTTATACTCGTTAAAATCTTTTGCCTCTTGTAAGATATTATCTTCAGAACGGGTACGGATAGTGCGCCCTTGATGCACGCCAATGGCACAGAAGTTACACTCACCCCAACAACCGTGATGAGTCATAATAGAAAATTTTATCGTTTCCAAACACTTCACTTTTCCCTGCTTTGCATAGTATGGATGCAACTCTCTTGTAAAAGGAAGATTGGAGTTTGCGTCCATCTCTGCTTCATTTAAATAATCACAGGGAGGGTTTTGTATAAGATATCTCCCATCCACTTCCTCACAAAGTCCACGTGCAGAGATCGGGTCATTATGATCATAAAAATCATCAAAAAGATCGATGTAGCGCTCTTTGTTTTCCAGACACTCTTTGTGACTTGGAATCTGGATATATTCCTCTTTAGCCTCTTTTGAAATATAACAAACACCGCGGATATCTTTAAAATCCTGTCCGTCTCGGATAGCCTCAGTGAGCTCTTGAAGTGCAATCTCTCCCATGCCATAGATAAGCGCATCCGCTTTTGCATCAAAAAGAATAGGTTTTCGTAGTTTGTTTGTCCAGTAATCATAATGCGTTACACGTCTTAAACTCGCCTCTATCCCACCTAAAACGATGGGTGCTGTATCTTTATAGAAACGGCGTATCAGGTTACAGTAAACTAAAACAGCACGATCTGGACGTTTATTGTTCACGCCTCCGGGAGTGTAATCATCAGAGTTTCTAAACTTTTTCGTAGCCGTGTAGTTACTTACCATACTGTCCACACTGCCACCGCTTACGCCCCAATACAGCTTCGGCTCGCCGAGTCTTTTGATATCCACATCACTTTCAATGTCGGGCTGACCGATCATTCCTACTTTATAGCCCATACGTTGGAGCATTCGTCCAACCATAGCAACACCAATAAAAGGCGAGTCGATGTAAGCATCTCCACTCACTAAGATAACATCACATTGATCCCATCCAAGCGCATTCATCTCCTCTTTTGTTGTAGGTAAAAAGTCCTTACATGTAAAGCTATGATATGATTTTGAAATCTGCTTGCTATTATGGTGTTTGCTCAAAGTGTTGCCTTTTTTTGGGAGTATAAAAAAACTATTTTTATTTTGCAATAATACTAGATTAATGTGAAACGAAGGGGTGTGTCTCACTGTGAACAAGATCTTTAAAGATTTTTAAATCATCTATTTTTGAGACAACAACCAGTGTTTCTCCAGCTTCAAGCTGCTGACTTAAGCGCTGATCTGTAAATACAAGTTCGTGCTCAGATTCTTTATCTATAATCGCTACCAAAACAACGCCCATACTCTTAAAAGCTATATCTTTGACATACATGCCAACTAAAAAGCTTGTTGGTGGGATAATGACTTCTGCCATTTTGAGATTGTTTTGTTTATAGATAATCTCATCTATAGCCCTTGTTACAGCGGGTTTTGTCAATATATTTATGACTCTTCTTGAGGTCGCTTCGTAGAGGTCTATAACACTATTTGCTCCTGCATATTTGAGCTTTCTGGTGTTTTCAAGAGAGTTGCTGATAGCGATGATATTGGCATAAGGAAAGAGAGCTCTAAGTGTGAGAACCAAAAAAAGATTGTTAGCGGTTTTGCTCATGGCACAATAAAGCATATCATTTTCTTGGTCAATATTTAAGGACAAGATATCATCATTGCGTTTGATATTTATTTGTATAAGATCAACTTTGTCTTCTTGTGCATTTACGATAGATTCTGCCGTTGCCGTAAGGACTTTGATATTATGTCCAGCAAGAAAGAGATTTTTATAAAGTTGTCGCCCAAAGTTTCCATAGCCAAAGAGAAAAATATTTTTTTTATCAACCATTTTTTACATCCTCTTTTTCAAATTGGCAATAGCAGCAGAATATCCGATACAGACAAGTCTATCGCCTACATGTAAATAATAATCATCTGATGGATTAAATAAAAATTCTCCAAGTGTTTTACCATTGTCTTTACTTGTAAAAATACCAAGAAGAATAAGTCTATAACTATCAAAATTAACATCACCGATAGTTTTATGCTCTAAAAAACTGCCTCTGGTAATGGTGATCTCGTCAATTTGTGTTTTCTCTTTTTCCTCAATGATGGAAAGTAAAACTTCAAATGCGACAGGTTCACCCGCATACACAGCACTCATCATCCCTGCGATCTCTTCGGGCATAATCACTTGATCGATATGTGCGAACTCCATTTTTTGGGCTATCTCTTCATCACTGCATCGCACCGTTACATGTACTTTTTCGTTTAAACTTTTGACATTGATAGCGATGAACGCATTTTGAATATCATCGGAAGTGAGACAAAGTACATGAGAGATACGTTTTTCTATACCGAGTTTTACAAAGATCTCACCTTGAGAAGCATCGGTGCAAATCGTGTTATATCCGCTATTAAAAGCTTGAGAAACCAAGTTCTCATCTTTATCAAGAACAATAAATTCTAAGCCCTCTTTTTGAAGACCTTTTGCCACAAGACGCCCTAAAAGTCCATATCCACAGATCACGATCAAAGATTTTTTTCTACTTACATTGACAATAACTTTCTCTTCACGAAGAACGCTCATTCTTTCATTGAAGGAGGCAACAATCAAAGATGTTCCAAAAGCGATAAGTCCAATCCCGATGATAACGATAACCATCGTTTCCACTCGTCCCTCTGGCGTAACAGGTGCAATATCGCCATATCCAACAGTAGAGATGGTTATGAGCGCCCAGTAAAAGGCGTCAAAAAGATTATGGATATTTGGATTTTTATTGTCTCCTTCAAAAACATAAAGCATAATGCCGGCGATAAATATAAAGAATGCAACCAGAGTCAAAAGTGTCATAAGTTCGAATTTTTTATTTTTTAAGACATAGATAAATCCATTGAGACTTTTGGTATATCTGAGCATTTTAAAAGCTCTAAATAAAATAAGAACTCGTAAAATTCGTATGCCTCTATAACTTGGAAGTATCGCAATAAGATCTATGATTGCAGAAAATGAAGAGATATATCCCCATTTATTTTGAAATATTTTCCAAAAAAGATGAAAAAAAGAAAGCCGTTTATCAAAAAATCTGCTCTCTTCATACTCATCTATCACTATTTTATGAACATCGCTGTAAACCCACATGCGAGCAAGATATTCAAGGATAAGAATAGAAGTCACAACATAAAGATCAAGCTCATCTATCCAAACTGGGATATGATGCTTTACATCGATAACAAGCAGAGTTACACTGGTAAGGATCACAATTATCATAAAAAAATCAAAATATTTTTTATATGGATATTGATCATTTTCTATGAGATTGTAAACAAAACTCTTTATCCTACGGTAGGCCCTAAAACTCTCAATAAAATAAGCGAATGAGAGAAAAAAATGTTTTTTTTGTTTCAAAGTATTCTCATCAATCTTTTTTTTGAAAAAAGTTATAACTTTTTTCTTTACTGGTAAGGACATAATTTAGTTCATGGATATTGTTAATGATATATTCAAAATCATTTCTGCCCTCATCATCACAGACGATTAAAAGTTGGTCTTCAAGCTGAATTTCCATATGAGACTCAGGCATAAGGTAGATCTCTTCACCCCTTTTTAGAAGTAAATATACGATGTGCAATAATTTATTTCTATCTTCTCTTGAACGTCTGAGATTTGATAAAGTAACTTTTGTTTCTTTAGAAAGTTCCAAAGATAGTGCATAAGCATTCTCTTGCGTGATTTGGAGTTCGAAATAATCAGGATTAGCTCCTGTAATTGTATGAAGCATATTGACGATAACAACAGCCCACTCTTCATCTTTTTTTCGAATCTCTTGGATAAAAATTTCTGTCAGAGGTTGTGCTAAGTAGTTGTAAGTCGTATCTGCCAAGATTTGTTCTAATATATAAATTCTATCAATTTTTGCGGCTTGAAAAATGTTAATACCATCTAAAGAGTTTTCTCGTGCAATAGTATAGATATCTGGATTTAAAACTTTTGCTTTATTGAGTATGGTGAGATTTAGAAGGTCATCTTTTGTTGCGGCGATAATACATTCTGAATCCATAATCCCAAGCTCAAGAAGTTTTGTAACATCCTCTTCATCTCCAAAGATTGTTGTATCTTTTCGCTGTTTATATTCTTCGGAGTTGATGTCAAAAAATATATAATCAATACCAGCTTTTTTTAAGCCCTCTTCTATCGCAATTCCCATACGCCCGTATCCACAGATAATATATTTTCCATGTGGAAGTAAATCTCTGTTACGAAGATTGAGTGCATGTCCATAGATCCACATCTCCAAAAGCCAGATATGGGGCGCTGTAATACTATAATACATCCTTTTAGAGATGATCTCAAAAGGGTTTTGAACATGCTCTAAACCGATAGATTTAAAATATTCAAGATGCTGCGGTGCACTTGCTTTTACGATGACATCAACTTTTTTATTTAAAAGCCTGCATATTGTCGCTATCTCTGTGTTTTTTGCATCATTTTCAAATAAAGAGATAACACCAAAACAGTTTTTTTGATGGATGCCAGCAATTTGAAGCATCTTTTGATTGCTTGCTTCTCCTACAAATGCTGGAACATTCGGATAGAAGTTTTCTAAGATCAACTCTTCTATTTTCTCTTCACTTCTATCTAAGACAACAACACGAAACTCATTTTTATTGACTCTGTTGATGATACTTTTTGTGATACTGTTATATCCAAGGATGATATAAAAAGGCTCAACAAGCCCTAAAATCTCTCTTCTAAAACTGTTTCTGTTTATCGCTTTTCGAAGCGTCTCATCTTGAATCAAAGAGATAATCGTACCGATACCGTAAAACCAACCGATAACAGTGATGTAGATAGAAGCACTCACCCACATTCTTTGCGGATAAGTAAAAGTGTAGGGAGTTTCTCCAAAACCGATAGTACTTGCGGTATAACTGACAAAATAAAAAGCATCAAAAAAGGACATATAATAAACTTTTCCAGAATTATCAGCTCCAGGAATAAGCATAAGACCTAAAATCGAGATAGAAAAAGTGACAATAATGACGAGAAAAGGGGTCCTTAAACGTTTAAGGACGATCCAGATGATTTGGTCATTCATAAAGAGATTCTATCTTTTTGATTTGATAGTATCACCGACAAAAAGGATGACTGAAACGACATTTGCAAGTAAAGCACCGCCTGATAAAGAAACAATAGCTGTCGTCGATTCTACATTTAATCCACCAAGAACATATTCTGCAAAAGCCCAAACAGTAGCTGATGCGATAAGCTGGATATCAGCAACAAGACTTGTAGCCAAAAGTACGGCACCAAGTTGTGTTTTGTCCCCAAGTTTTAAAATAGTTGCGATAATATTGATGATAATAGCCGCAAAAAGTTCAAACGCACTATGTTGCTCTATAACAGTAATATCTCCAATGAAAAATCCGAAGTTGAGCGTCATCGCTAAAATAAAGAAAAATCCCGAAACTATTTTGTCCATACTCATACTGCATCACCTCTATATATTTTTCTAAAATTGTACTAAAGTTTGCAGTCAAATCTACTGAATTAGAGCTTTTTTTAATGTTTACACCTCTATTCTTGAGTATAATAGTCGAAAAAAAATGGAAGATACCCTATGTATGAAGATGTAAAAATGCCAGAAGGGATGAACCCCGAAGTTTTAGAACACTTGATGGCTCCAAAAAACTATGGAAAAATTGAAGATCCAAGCGGCGTTGGTGTTGCTATGGATGAACAAACAGGCGAATACGTGATCTTTTATATCCAAACAGATGGTGAGATTATAGAAGATTTGAAATTTGCTACAAACGGATGCCAAGATACTGTAGTTGTGGGTTCGATGTTTAGTGCAATGGTCAAAGGCGATAATATCCAAAACGGCAAAAAAGCGCTTGCAAAGATGGAACTAAAATTAGGTGGCTTAACTCCAAAACAAAGAGTATGTACAGATATGGTACTTGAAGCATTTGTAGCTTCTCTTATCAACCGAGAACACCTTTTAAATGGTGAAAATGAAGAGATGCACATCATCAAAATGAAAGAAAGCTGTGAGGTGGAAGAAAATGAATAAATTATATCAGGCAAAACATGAATTATGGTTAGACATCCTTTTCGCATCTTTTGCAATCAATGACAAGCAGATAAAAAGAGATCTATATAACTTTTCAACTATAGAATTTCGTCATATGAAATGGTTTGGAGACAAAGTTTTAAAAGATGGCGATGACTACAATTATGACCGCACGAAAATGTTGCATAAGCGTGAAAGTGTTTTTGACATACTTCGTTATCTCATCGTTGAACTTAAAAAAATTTCTGCACTGTATGGTGAAGATATTTTAAATGCCAGAATGATCACTGATGAAGATTATATGATCCATCACATCGCTGCACTGTTGGACAATAGAGCTAATGATGCACAAATCACGGCATTTAATATGGCTAGAAAATATGCAGATAAAAACTTGCCTCAAGAGCAGATAGACGCACTGACGGTATTCCTGTTTGAAGAGTCTTATAAAGAGTATGAACTGATCTTGGTCTATGCTTACATGCAAGCACGCACGACAAATCTCACCCATTTTAATGTATTTCAAGACCTTATAGACGAGTCGCATTTTCACTTGCAATCGTTTGGCGAGATGATGGCAAAGATGGGAATCCTCGCACTTCCAAGAGAGCTACATTCAATGACCTATATTGTAAAAGATATAGAGAAATTTGTGATTGATGGCATCGCTGAAGAAGAAGGTGCAAAAGAGATGTGTAAAACACTTTCAGATGCGATACATGATGATGAACTCAAACGTTTTTTTGATTTCGTAAATTATCAGGAAAGCTACCATATTGAGCTTATGAAAAAGCTTTTATAATTTTTAATGAATACATTTAAGTATCTCAGTCACTACAACGAGCAAACAAAGCTTCAAGTTCAAGCGCTTATAAAGCAGGACAAACTTGAAGCGCACTTACAAAACAAATACAAAAATCCGCACACACTCAAAACAGACAAAGCCCTTTTTTCTTATGTGCACGAACTCAAAAATGAGTATATGAAGAAAACATCGCCGCTGAGTAAAGTGCTCTATGATGGCAAGATAAATGTGATCCACAATGCTCTAGGAACACATCATTTCATCTCACGGGTGCAAGGCAACAAGCTCAAAGCTAAAAATGAGATAAGAGTGGCCTCGATGTTTAAGAGTGTTCCAGAGGAGTTTTTACGTATGATAGTCGTGCATGAATTGGCACATTTTAAAGAAAAAGAACACAACAAAGCCTTTTACAGCCTTTGTGAACATATGGAACCCGCCTATCACCAACTCGAATTCGATCTTCGTCTTTACCTAACATCTATGGATATCTCAGGCAAGATCGAGGCATGGGCTTAAAGCTTTTGACTTAGGCTTTTCGAGCTACCAAAGAAGCAAGTCTTGCATCTTCTCCTCGAAGATTTATGATATCTCTTTCTTCATAGTAGATAATATCCAAGTCAAGAAATGAGCGTAAAAGCTCATTCGTATTTAAAAGAAAATCAGGATTCATACTCCCTTTTTCAGCTACATCATGCGCTGTAATAAATGTTTCAAATATCACAACTCCACCCTCTTTTAAGCTAACTAGCATTTGTGGCATCAAACGACGGTTGAGATAGTTGATGTTGATGATAAGATCATATTTTTCTTCGATATTATAGATATCTAAATCTACTTCTTGCTTATTTATATTGACATCTTCGCGAATACAACTCAGTGCATAATCTGAAAGATCCACGGCATCTACAATAAATCCAAGATCAGCTAGAAAATGAGTATTTCTCCCAGTTCCACAAGCCACATCAAGCGCGCGTCCAACATTAGCTTCTTTGATGTACTTTTCCAAAGTCGGCGATACATAGTGAGGCATGGGTTTATCGACATGCCGAATATTCCAGCGTTCTTTATCTTCTATCATTATTTTTCCTTTACATGTAAAGCTATTTACGACAATCTATCTCTATAAGTTTCATATCCAAACTCTTTTATGATGTCTAATTTACCATCTTTGCGAAGAATCGCCAAAGATGGAAGTTTTATGCCGTTAAAGGTTGTATTTTTGACAAAAGTATAATGGATTTGATCTTCAAAGATGATTTTATCGCCTACATGTAAGGGTTCATCAAAAGAGTAATCTCCCATAATATCGCCAGCTAGACAAGTGTTTCCGCCAAATCGGTAAGTGTGTTTTTTTTCTCCAGCAATTCCAGAGTTACGCACATCTGCGCGATAAGGCATGGCTAGAGTGTCGGGCATATGTGCTTCTGCTGAAGTGTCTAAAATAGCGATATCCATGCCGTTGTGGACGATGTCTAGCACAGTTGCCACTAAGTAGCCCGTCTGCCAGCCCACAGCTTCACCCGGTTCGAGATAGACTTCTATGTCATTGTGTTTTGCTTTGAACTCTTTTATCACTTCTATGAGTCTCTCAACATCATAATCCACTCTTGTGATATGGTGTCCGCCGCCGAAGTTGATATATTTGAGTCCATCTATGTATTTGCCAAATTTCTCTTCTAACGCACCCAAAACACCCTCAAGCGCATCCACGTTTTGCTCACAAAGCGCGTGGAAGTTTAGCCCATCAATGTGCTCTAAAATAGACTCATCAAAGTTTGCCAAAGTCGTTCCAAGACGGCTATAAAGACCGCAAGGATTGTACATGTCAGCTGGAGAAGAGGAAAACTCAGGATTAACACGAAGAGAAATAGAAACGTTTGGGTTCACATGTAAGACACGATCCTTAAATCTTAGTAGTTGAGAAGGCGAGTTAAAAACGATGTGATCCGAGATAGAAGCAATCTCATCAATATCTTCCTCTTTAAAAGCTGGAGAATAGGTATGTACCTCTTTTTTAGAATTAAACTTTTTAAACTCTTCATAAGCGAGTTTTGCCTCATGAAGACCGCTTGATGTACACCCTTGAAGGTATTTGGAGACAAGGTCAAAAGTCGACCACATTGCAAAACCTTTGAGAGCCAAGATTACCTTCGCCCCACTCTCTTTTTGAACACGTTCTAGGAGTTTGAGATTGTTTTCTAAAAGCTGCTCTTCACACACATAACACGGAGTTTTTATCTCATTGATATTCATAATTTCTACTTTATATTATTTTGTCGAAATTGTAGCATTTTTATATTACTAAAACTGTTGAAACTCCTCCTTTAAAGAGCCTTTTGGTGTTCTTTAACCTATCTCGTCAAAAGTCTGCTCAGCTCTTTTTCCATTTTTTCACCCCACTGACTTTCATTACTTTTTATCATCTCAAGAAATGCGATACGTCGTTTTACGAAGTGCAAATATAAAACTGAACTTACAAGTGCGGCGTAGAGACACCACAGAGATGTTACACCATTGGGTACGATCCAAAAGACCAGATTTATGCCTAGTACATTTAACCATCCAAAAAGCCTGATAGAAAGATTGCTACTGAGTAAAAGTGAACCACATGTTGTTAGTAGATAGATGATTGCAACCCAATGGTAATCTGTCGTAGGATTAACATAATAGAGCAGATGATTTTGAAGCGATACCGATGTAGGCACGACACTAAGTCCCCATAAAGTATATACGGAAAGTAAAGCGCCGATAAACATCAACACAGCAATGATATTTTTTCGCATCCCTTGCGGTTCTATAAGCCAAATAGCTAGAGGAATAATGAACTGCAACAAACCTTGAGCATAAAATACAAAGATCGTCTCTGCCATTTCAAGCGCTCTTGGATTTATGTAGCCGTAAACTCCAAGCCACACAAAGCCTTGAGTAAACTCATGAAGCGCAAAAAGAAGCGGAAGACTTGCGAAGACGACTTCATTTGGAGAGCTTACTCTACGTAGAGTCTTAATACCTATGAAACCGATAATAAATGAAAATATAAAATTGAAGATTGCAAAATACATATATGACCTTTGATCTTTCTAAGTTTGTTCGTAAGCTTCTCTAATTTTTTGAGCAACTGCTCTAAACTTTTCACTGTTTAAATGCATATCATCTTCTATGATTTTACAAGCTTTATCTATGGAGATATCTGTCAAAACTTCTTTGAGATTGACAGCTGTTCTGATGACATGTACGGCATTTACATATTCTTGCATCTTGGGATCAAGATCTTCTTGTCCAGAGTCCAATGCTATTAAGATTTCTGTGTACATAGGCTCTAAATTCCAGTGTTCAAAAAGAATAGCACTCACATAATAAGATGTAAGACCTAAAAACTCTTTTTCATACTCTTGGATATTTGTACATGCCAAAAAACCTTTTCTATACTCTTCAAGATAATCGCTATTCATAAGTTCCCCAGCGATCACGATTTTTCCTGATTCCATGATAAAAGCAAGTAAAGCTAAAAGATGTGCGTCTCGAATATTGACTCTAGCATACCATTGCATCATTAAAGAACTTTGAAGTATACACATTTCATTGAATTGAACATTATTGAAACCATATATTTCTGTGTCTATTTGAAGTTGAAGACCCATCGCATAACGCAAAACAAGCGAATAGGTCTTCTCGACTCCGCTAAGCATAACAGCGTGAGAAATCGAGGAGATTTTTTGTGATAAGCCATAGTACGGCGAATTGACAGTTTTTAAAATATTTGCAGAGAGCATAATATCAGATTCTATAATCTTTACCAGCTTGGCTGTGTTGACATTTTCAAGTCCACCTGCATACAATGCCCGTATATCACGGACAACATCTGATAAAGGCGGCATCTTATCTATGTTTTTTACTATACTCTCATATGTCATTCCTAAAGCTCTTTAACCTGCCATGGAAGACCTTGTGTATTCATTTCATCCATAAAAGCATCAGGGTCCATTTGTTCCATGTTAAAAACACCTTTTCCACTCCAGATCCCTTGAAGCATCAGTTTTGCACCGATCATCGCAGGAACGCCAGTCGTGTAAGAAACACCTTGGCTTTTTACTTCCGCGTAGCACTCTTCATGATCTTTTACTTGATAGATATAGATTTTGCGAGGTTTTCCATCTTTGATCCCCTCAGCTACGATACCGATGTTTGTTTTTCCTTTTGTACGCTCTCCAAGACTTGCAGGATCAGGAAGTAATGTAGTCAAAAACTCGATAGGAATAATCTCACAACCTTTATGCATAACAGGCTCGATTCCAAGCATACCGATGTTTTGTAAAACTTCCATATGTTTGATGTAGCTTTGTCCAAAAGTCATAAAGAAACGGATACGCTTCAATCCTTTAATATTTTGAACCAAAGATTCCATCTCTTCGTGGTAAAGAAGGTAAGAGTCTTTTGGCCCTACTTCAGGATAATCCCAAACTTGCATGATTTCCAAAGGTTTTGTCTCTATCCAGTCGCCATTTTCCCAGTAACGCCCATTTGCACTTACTTCACGAAGATTGATCTCAGGGTTGAAGTTTGTTGCAAATGCGTAGCCGTGATCGCCTGCATTACAGTCTAAAATGTCGATAGTATGGATCTCATCGAAGTAGTGTTTTTGAGCATAAGCACAAAATACATTTGTCGCACCTGGATCAAAACCTGAACCTAAAAGTCCCATAATCCCAGCTTCTTTAAACTTCGCATCTTTTTCCCATTGAAGTTTATACTCAAACTTCGCTTCATCTGGATGCTCATAGTTTGCAGTATCAAGATATGGCGTATTTGTCGCAATACATGCATCCATAATAGTCAAATCTTGGTATGGAAGAGCTACGTTGATAACGATGCTCGCGTTTAGCTCTTTGATAAGTTTTATAACCTCTTCGGTTTTATCCGCATCCACAGTCGTAATGTCGATAGCGCCGTTTAACTCATCTTTGATAGTCTCACATCTTCCGATACTTCTGCTTGCAAGTACGATACGTCCGAAAACATCTTTATTCATCACACACTTATGCGCTACAACGCGACCTACTCCACCTGCACCGATTATTAATGTTGTTGTCATTTTTTTATCCTCATAAATATTATTAGTTTAAAATTATATCATTTATAGTTTTAAACTAAATTTCTCTTTCGCATCCTGATATCCAAGCGCAAAGAGCGCATCGAAATTGCTAAAAGAAAAGATACTGTAATCGAGCAACTTTTTAGAAGTGATGTAAACATCGCAACTGTTTTTTGCCTCAAAACTTTCTCTGTACATGCTCAAATACAGACTCCTTGATATGTGACTGAAAATATTGTTGCCACTCTCCTTTTTGTAGATTGGATGCAGATTTACCCCGACTCTCATGACGTCATACGCTTTTAAAGGTTCCATAGGAATGTGATCCATAAATCCGCCATCTGCGAGTTGGTAGTCATTGTACTGCACGGGCGGAAATATGGGAATAAGTGCAGAAGAAGCGATACAAAGTCTCTTGATATCTCCACTCTCAAAACAAAGATTTGCTCCACTCGTAAGATCAATAGCGGTGATATAAAGCGGAATTTCAAGATCTTGGATATTTTTCTTAGGTACAAGTCGTTCTATTATCTTTGCGTCCATATCGATCTTAAAAATTGATTTTCTAAAATAATTAAACGAGAAAATAGCTCTAAACTCTTTGGATTTAAATATCTCCAACTGCTCTTTTGCACTCACGCCGCAAAGCCAGCTTGCACCGATGATAGCGCCAATAGATGTACCCGAGATTGCCCTTACATGTAAGCCTTTTTCCTCGATAAAATGCAACACTCCAAGATGATAAGCTCCACGCGCCGCACCGCCTGAAAGTGCGAGTGTAATCTCACTCATGAGAGAGCCAATGAAGGATCTCAAATCTTCCATCAAAATGCTCCACGACCGCCGTACAAGACTCTACCCAATCGCCGCAATTAAGATACTCGATGCCATCTATATCTTTTAACTCAGCCTTGTGAATATGTCCGCAGATCACACCATCATAACTGTTTCGCTTTGCATGTTCTGAGAGAATATCTTCAAAATTTGTGATGAAACTCACAGAGCTTTTGACATTGTCTTTGATATATTTTGAGAGTGACCAATGTTTTTGGATACGAAAAAGTTTGCGAAGAGAATTGAGATGATGGTTAAGATAAAGTGTGAAGTCATAACCTATATCACCAAGCACAGCAAGCCATCTTTTTGTCATCGTAATAGAATCGAAAAAATCTCCATGAGTCACAAGATAGCGCTTGCCGTTAATGGCATGATAATCCATCTCATTTCTTATCTCAAAATTATCGCCTAAAAAAAGTGGAATAAAGTCTCGTAAAAATTCATCATGATTGCCAGTAATATAAGTAACTTTTGTCCCTTTTCTGGCTTTACGAAGGATTTTTTGCATCACATCAGAATGCGACTGTTCCCAGTTAAACTTTCGCTTGATAGCCCAACCGTCAATAATGTCGCCGACAAAAATGAGATTTTCTGATTCTCTCTCTTTTAAAAAATCTAAAAAGAGTTCAGCCTGAGAAAAACGCGTTCCAAGATGGATATCTGATACGAAGATTGATTTATAATTCATAGCGTGATTTTACATCTGTATTGTTACATACAAGTAACAAAAGTTTATTTGCCTAATCTACGAGCACAATCCCCATACTCTCGAGCAGATAAAGTGCTTCATATCGGCTAAATATCGCGCCTTTGAGATGATTGTTTTTGATGTCAATTTGAGTGTTTTGAGCGTCTGTGAAATTTGCACCTTCTAGGTGAGTGTTGCCAAAAAGTGCGCCTTTAAAATCAGTGGTAGTGAAGTTGGCGTTTATAAGCGAAGCGGAGCGAAAATCGACATCTTTTGCGCGGCATTCTTTGAGAACAAGTCGCTCTAAAGAAAGACCAAAAAAGTTGCTATCGTTTAAGATGCACTCTTTAAACTTTAGTGGTTCAGGATTGAGCAGACTTTTAAAATCACACATCGTCCAGTCTATGCCGATCATCTTGCAAGAGATAAACTCGGTGTTACTGATCTTGGAGTTTGTAAGTTTCATCACTCCAAGATTGCAGTCTTTGAAATGACAATCAATAAACCTGCATGAGTGAAAAAGCGTTTCACTAAAATCACAAGAGACAAAAGTACACTCTTCAAATTCCGCTTTTTTAATTGTCATACCGTGAAGATCAATCCCCTCAAACTTCTCCGCAAAGCAGTCAAGGTTATCGACGATTTTGATTTTATTCATAAGTTAAACGATTTTAAAAGCATCAAGTAAGATAACTATCCAGATAAGTCCTGTGAGTATAAGACTTAAAAGTACAAGCGTCGCACCCGCATCTTTTGCACGTTTTGCCATAATGTGATGCTCAACGGTCACAAGATCGACAACACGCTCGATAGCGCTATTTGTGACCTCTGCGATGATAGGGATAAACAGAGAAAGAGAAAGCACGGCACTGTTAAAGAAGCAGATAGGAAGCATCCAAGAGACGATATTCATAACGACAAAAAGTACGAGTTGAAGCTTGAAAGAACTCTCATGCTTTGTGATCTCGACAAAACCTTCCATCGCATAAGTCGCATTTTTAAAGAGTGTGTATTTTGGTTTATTTGGTTTCATATTTTTCCTTGAGTGCATGAAGCACTTTTTTAATCTCTTCTACTTTTGTGCCCAGCGGTAGCGGTTCGCCGTAAGTGATGGTCACGTAACGTTTGAAAAACGAGCCTTCATCTTTGATCCGTTTTTTACTTCTTGAAAGTCTGCTTCCCCACATCCCGCCGATGTAATATGGAATTATAACACCTTCACTTTTACCTGCGATTAATTCATATCCTCTATAAAACTCACCCATCTCTCCAGTACGGCTGATCTCTCCCTCTGGAAAAATTACCACACATTTGCCATCTGCCACACGTTTTCTCGCTTCTAAAAATGCATCTTTGCTTGCTTTTACCGAAAGCGGAATTGCATTTCCAAGTCTCCAGAGTTTGTTAAAAAATCTCCAATGATAGATATCACGCTCCATCATAAAAGAGACGCGTCTCTGGATTGGAAACTGCATAATCACCCAGTCTATCCAGCTGATATGATTGCCCATAAAGAGTATGGCGCCATCACGAGGAACATTTTGGACACCGATAAACTTGTATTTGTATCGCAACTTTAAAAGCACTTCAAACCAAAACCAAATAAACATAATCAAATGACGTCTAAGCGTATACAAAGCCATCATGAAGCCGACAAAAAACATAAGATAAAAGAGGATTTCAACATCTATCCCTTCATAGGCAAAAACTGTCGTAAGGGATAAAAAGAGAAACATAAAAATGTTTTGGATGAAGTTATTTCCCGCGAGAATAGTTCCAAGATGCGCGCTTGGTGCGATCTCTTGGATATATGCGTTCAGCGGAACGATGAAGAGTCCTGCAAAAACTCCAAAAAGCATAAAAAGGATGATAACCTGCGTAAATGTTGTACTAAAAGGAAGGAGCAAAACCATCAGACTCAGACCAAAAGCAGAAAAGGGAATCATCCCAAGATGGATATAGTAACGTGAGAGTTTTGAAGCCAGATAAGAACCTAGGATAATACCAAAACCAGCAAGTGACATAGCGCCTTGAACGTAGATGGTATTGTTTACATGTAAGGTATCTTTTGCATATGTGCCAAAGATGGCAAGCACGACTTGCGAGATAGACCAAAAAATAGATAAAGCCACGATAGACTCAATGATCTCGCGCTTTCTTGTCATCGTCAAAAGATTTTTTTTGAGATAATATCCGCTGAGATATTTTTTAATATTAAATTTCAAAGCACTTGGAACAAGCATCTTGTTTTCAAGTTTACATGTAAAGTAGTATTCGACGATTGAGCTTAAAAATAGCAACCAGCCAAGAGGTGCAATCATCTTTAAAATGTCGCCCTCATTTAAAAATGTCGGTTTGAGACTTATCTCAAAAAGTACCGTGTAAAAGATGATGCCACCTAAAATTGCAACTGTTGTCGTCGCCTGAACAAGAGCATTTCCAGCTGTTAAAAGTTTTACTCCTACAAGCTCTTTGATGTAGCCATATTTTGCAGGAGAGTACAAAGCAGCTTGCAGTGCGAGTAAAAAAGTGAGACCAAAAGAGAGATAGAACCAGCCCAAATAGTAAGAGAGCGTAATACCAAAAGTGATAAAAACCGCAAAAAGAGCGGAGTATTTCATAATGTTATTTTTTGGATATTTATCAGCCAAGTAGCCCGAGGGTGTAAAAAGAAGGATAAAAGGGATGAGTATCAGCGCATTTACGATGGCTGTGAGGATTATCTGCTCACTTCCGTCATAGATCTTGAAAATCGTATTTTGGATGATGATCTTATGTCCAAGATCAGTAAAAGCATTGAGAAAAAGAGCTAGGGTATAAAAGATAATACCTTGTATCTCAAAGAGTTTTTTCAAATCTCTTCATCCACTAAAGATGTGCTCCAACCCTCATAATGACCGTGATGCTCTTTACATAAGTCCATCAGCATATCTGTTGTTTCATTGATAGTTTCGGTTTCAAGATTGTGTACTATTGCCACAGCAAGACCGTAAATATACTCTTCATCTTCACGCTCAAAATCGCCCTTACATGTAAGGTTTTTTTCAACAAGTACCTCTTCAAACTTCTCACGCAAAGAAGCTATCTCAAACAAGATATAGTGTTCTACTTCGCGAGGCTTTGAGAGATCATCATCCGCTTCCATCATCTCTTCTATGATCTGGCGGCTTTGGATGTGATGCGCCTGCTTTGGATTTGGGCAAAGTGAGACTTCAAACAGATTCCATTTTTTGTCTTTTACCGAATTGCTCTCATACTTGTAACCAAAAGCGTTTAACAGCTCTTTTGTCTTGTTTTCTACCCCTTTTGGCTCTTCAAGATAAAAGTAAAGTTCATACCAGCCGTCTCTGGTTTTAGAACCCACATAAACGGCTTTCTCTTTTTCTTCGAGTTTGAGAGCGAGTCTGTCTTTGCATTCGGACAAAAAGTCCTCTTCGTCTTCATCTGAGAGACCGCTTGGAAGCGGAGATTTGAGTTTTATAAACACCGTGTAGAGCCAAGGATAGATCGCTTTATCCATGATATTTTC
>CAISHH010000142.1 GCA_903885085.1 uncultured Campylobacterales bacterium | reverse complement strand
CCAATTTTGCTTTGAACTCAGCACTGTATATTTTTCGTTTGATGCTCATTTCTTAATCCCTATATATTCCGTATTTTATTCTAGCGTTTTGGAATTAAAAAATAGATTTTACTGGTTTGATTTTAGGGGTTCATTATAGTCTTTATATCCATACTTATTTACCCCGATGTACTAAAAATTCTCGGAATTATAGTGGAACTGCTGTGAAGGTTTAATTAAAGTGGGAAATGTTTAAGGTTTTAAATAAGAGAGAGCGTAAAGTGAGTCTCATGAGAAGAGAGATATTTTATGGGTAGAGATTACTCTCTAACACCCATTTCACCGCCGACTCTAGCGAAAAGAAGCAAAGTTCCAACATCTAAAGAGCGGTCTGCAATTTTCTCACTTTTACGAAGAGCACTTAAAATTTTAGTAAATTTTCCAAAATCTTCTATATTTGGAGCCTGTTTAAAAACGCTCTCTTGTAAAAGTTCATACAGATCATCTGTTTTGCTTTCTCCGATTAATAGTTTGTTAAACAACTCTTGTGTCTCATCAGAGCAAGTTGTTTTAAGCATTGCAACAACTGTGATCAAACAATCTACTGTTGATTTTTGCATTGGAACGGCGAAATCTTTTACAGTTACCGTATCAAGTTCTGTACAATAGTTACTAAGCCCTGCTATAAAACTTCTAGTGTTTGAAGATGCACGTAAAAGTTCATTTGTGATCTTAAAAAGTGAAACAACAAGACGTAAATCTCTAGCTTCGGGAGAATAAAGAGCAAGCATTTTAATAATGTTGTTATCTATTTCAGTTGTTTTAGAACTCATATTTTTCAAGCTCTCTTTTGCTGAATCTAAAAGATCTTTATCACACTCTACAAGGCCATTTAGTATAACATTATTTGCTTCTAAAATATTGTTGGCTATAACTACTATCTTCTCATTTATCTCGTCTAATTGATTGCTGTATGTTTTTAACATCACCCAAATCTCCCCGTAATATAATCTTCTGTTTTTTTCTCTCTAGGATTTAAAAATATCTGTTCCGTTTCACCATACTCTACAAGATCACCAAGATACATAAATGCCGTATAGTCACTTATGCGGCTTGCTTGTTGCATGTTATGTGTAACGATCGCTATGCTTATATCTTTTTTTAGTTCAACGATCAACTCTTCTATAGCCGCAGTTGAAATTGGATCAAGTGCTGATGTCGGCTCATCAAAAAGAAGCAGTTCAGGTTTGAGTGCAACAGCGCGTGCTATACATAAACGCTGTTGTTGTCCACCACTAAGCCCCATAGCACTTTTGTTCATTCTATCACTTACTTCACCAAAAAGAGCACTCCCTTTGAGAGCATCTTCCACTCTATCTTTGAGCTCAGTTTTGTTTTTAATTCCTGATATGCGCAAGCCGTATGCAACATTATCAAAAATACTCATAGGAAATGGAGTTGGTTTTTGAAAGATCATCCCCACACGTTGACGAAGTTCAATAAACTCATTCTCTCTTTTAATATCAAGAATATTTTCCATCTCATTATTTTCTTGATTTAAAAGCATTAGTTTACCCTCATACTCATTATTTGGGTAAAGATCATGCATCCTGTTCAAAGATCGAAGCAACGTAGATTTTCCACATCCACTCGGACCGATAAGTGATGTGATACAGTTTTTTTGTATCGGTAAATTGATATTACTTAGCGACCTTGCAGGCGCAGAAGCGTATGTAAAACTAAAATCTTCTATACTCATTATTGGCATAATAATTATCCTTTTTTTCTTGTAATATATCTTCCTAGAAGATTGATCATTAAAACCATCATCGTAAGTATAAATGATGCAGCCCAAGCAAGATCACGGCTTGATGAAGTTGGATCATTTGCAAGTGCATAGATACTTACTGTTAAAGATGGATACGCCTCAGTAAGATCAACTGAGAAATAGTTACTTGTCTCACTTGTAAATAGAAGCGGAGCTGTCTCACCGATAATTCTTGCAAAAGAAAGCAATAAACCAGTCATAATCCCAACTTTTGCAGCTTTAATAATGATATCTAAGATAACACGGTATTTGCTCGCACCCAAAGCAATTCCCGCTTCGCGTAGTTCACGAGGGACTAGAGAAAGCATATTATCCGTCGTATTGATAACAATAGGAATCATCATAATGGAGAGCGCGATACTTCCTGCGATCCCGCTTGTTCCATGCATCGGAACAACCACGATAGCATAAACGAAAGCCCCGATAACAATGGAAGGAGCACTCATCATAATATCACTCAAATCACGAATAAGTCTTACATATCTTCCACTTCCATACTCTTGTAAATAAATACCAGCCATCATACCAAGTGGAATCCCGATAAGTGAAGCGATTCCCGCCATAATAAACTGACCTACTATGAGGTTTCTAAGTCCTCCATCAATCAAGTCATTTAAAAAGAGTGAAAAATGAAGTGAACTAAGACCCTTACCAACAAGCGTAAAAAGGATCCAAGCTAAAAAAGCAAGACCGATAAGCGCTGAGACTGTAGAGAGTAAAAGTACAATTTTATTGAGTAACAATCTCATTATTTATCCTTTCTTAAAAAATAAAATTTCGCAATCGATATCACCGCAAAGCTAATGATAAAGAGTAAAAATGCAAGATAAAATAAAGCCGATGTTTTCATCCCTGTTGCTTCACCAAAACTGTTTGCCATCGCAACTGGAATCGAAACCGTCGGAGAGTTGATCGAACTCGGAAGGGAAAATACAGAACCTATCAAGAAGGCAACTGCCATTGTTTCACCCAGAGCACGGCCTAGCGCCAAGATAACTGAACCAATAATCCCTGCTTTTGAATATGGGAAGATAATATCTTTGATCACTTCAAATTTTGTAGCACCCAGAGCGTATGCTGATTCTTTTAAAACATCCGGAGTTGTTCTCATACTGTCTCTTGTGATCGCTGCCATAAATGGAAGGATCATAACTCCAAGCACTAAACCAGCTGTTAAAAGTGAAACTTGATAGCCACCGACAAAACTTTGAACTATAGGAGCGAAGTAAAAAAGCCCCCACATACCAAAAATTATACTAGGAATTGCCGCAAGAAGTTCGATAGCGATTCCCACAACATTTGAGATCTGTTTTGGAGCGATTTCTGCTAGAAAAACAGCGATTCCCATAGCGATAGGCAGAGCAAAAGCCATCGCTATCAAAGTAGAAAGCAATGTACCCACGATTGGAATAAATCCACCAAAGATAGTTCTCATCGGAATGTCATCATTTCCGCCGCCAAGCATTGACTCAAGACTATTATCATTCTCTGCTGGTTTCACTTCTACTTTTTTTTCCGCAGTAGTTGCCACAACAGTTGATACAGGATTTTCTATAGGAACTTCAACTCCCCACTCTTTTCCCGCAATAAAACCAAATCCAAACTCTTCAATCGCAGGTTTAGCAGAATTAAAGAGACTAATAAAAATAGACGCAAGAAGAATCATAACAAGTGTAGCACTCATAAATGAGACGGTTTTAAAGAGTTTTTCCATTAGAGACCATTCTTTATAAATTTTAAAAAATGCATAAAATGCACTTTTAAAAATATATTTTCGGCGGGATTGTAGAGTAATTTGATTACAGCTTGATTACAAAAAGAATACAGCTTGGAAGAAATTCCAAGCTGTGAGCAAAGAGGTATTATTTGATACCTTTTTCTGCCCAGTAAGTTTCGATTTTTTTAGTAAGTTCATTTGGAAGTGGAACAAAACCTAGTTTGCTAGCATCAGCGTCACCATGTTTGTATGACCATTCATAGAAAGCTGTAACTTTTTTGTCCATCTCTTTTGCTTCAACAGGTACAAGAACAAATGTAGCAGCAACAATTGGATAAACATCTTTACCTTTTGGATCAGCTATAGCAGCAAAAAAATCTTTTTTAGGATCAAGATCAGCTTTTGCAGCAGCAGCTTGGAAAGCTTTTAAAGTAGGCGCAACAAATTTACCCTCTTTATTTTCAACAGTAGCCATAGCTAAGTTATTCTCTTTTGCATCAGCATAATCAACATAA
The DNA here is from genome assembly GCA_903885085.1 of uncultured Campylobacterales bacterium. Classification (GTDB taxonomy): domain Bacteria; phylum Campylobacterota; class Campylobacteria; order Campylobacterales; family Sulfurimonadaceae; genus Hydrocurvibacter. Next base: position 2,577 of record CAISHH010000142.1, on the reverse strand, counting down.
CCGATAGAGTATGGAGTCTGTTTGATTTGTGCAGCTACACCAGTGTTCCCTTTACCGCCAACATGGTGATCACCCGGCCAGTTAAGTTCTTTTTGAACACCAAAAGATGTTTTCCACTCAGGAGAGATTACACTTAGGTAGTAAGTAAAGTTAAATGTTGTTCCTGAACCATCAGCACGGTGAACGAAAGTGATTTTTTCGTGTGGAAGTTTCATCCCTTTGTTCGCAGCTGTGATAACTTTATCATCCCAGTATGCAACTTTACCAAGAGCAATATCAGCGATTGCCGCACGACTTAGTTGTAGTTTTTTAGCATTTGGAATGTTATAACTCATAGTAATAGCACCAACAACACCTGGAAATTGGTAAAGTTTTGCTTCAGCTAACTCTTTAGGATTTAAAGGAGCATCAGTACCTGCAAAGTCAACAGCTCTAGCTTTCATATCTTTAATCCCAGCAGAACTTCCCTTAGAGATATAATCTATCTGAGTACCTGTAGCTTTATGGTAAGAACCGATCCAAGCTTGATACACACTGTATGGGAAAGAAGCGCCGCTTCCTTTGAAATCTGCAGCAGACAGAGAACTAGTTGTAACCATTAATGCCGCTAATGGCGCTAATAATGCAAGTTTTTTCATGTTGATGTTACCTTTTTTTGTTAATTTGGATAGCGGTATAGTAATCTGATTTGATTACAAGTTGATTACAACGAGAGTTATGTGCTATAGTTATGGGAAAAATTAGGAGTTTCAATGGAAGATGCATCTTCAGTCGGTGAAAATATTATACTTTTTTTGGTAATTCTAGGCATAGTTGCTATAATACTCTCAAGAAAAAAAGGGAAATAAGGTGCATAAAATGAAAAAAAGTCAAAGTGATAAAAACTGGTTTATCATATTTAGCGTAATGTTTGCATTTGGACTAGTTTGGGCAATCGTTGGTGATGAGTGGACAAAAGTTGCCTTTGCAACTCTCTCTTTTGCACTCTTTCTATATTCAGGTATCAAAATGGAGCTAAACGCTCTTCACTCTAAAAAGGCGCATTAAGCGCTTTTTTTAAAACTCTCTCATTTTTATATTTTTTTACTTAATGCGTCAACATTTGTACTATTTCCCAAAACAACTATTATGTCATCTTTTTCGAGTAAATTATTATTTACAAATGATGTATGCCAAATCCCTTGATGTTTGTAAGCAATAGGTTTTAATTCATGATTATTTTCAAACACCGATGAAAGAATAGAGACTCCTACCCAAAAATCCGGCACTTTTAGTTTTGCAATTTTCATGGTTATTGAGAGATCGATCGTCTCATAACTTATGTTTTCTACCATTTGTTTAACCAGTTTTTTAGCTGATTCCATTTCTGGATAGATCACTTTTGTTGCACCAAGTTTTGTAAGTATTTGTCCATGTACCGTTGTTATCGCTTTTGCGATCACTGTTTCAACACCGAGATCTTTCAGTGCCATAACCGTTAAAATACTTGCTTCTATATCTTCACCTATACTAACAACTGCAACATCCACATTTGCTATGCCAGCTTCTCTGAGTGCTTTGATATCTGTTGAATCAAGGATAACAATATCTTGGATAAACTCGTGAATCTCATGAACTTGTTCTTCATCATGATCAATACCAATCACATTTACACCCTGTTGTGCAAGCCCTTTTGCCACTTGAAATCCAAAATTTCCCATACCGATAACTGCATAATTTTTCATAATATAACCTTTGCTTCTGGATATTTAATACGGCTTTGAACCGCTTTTCCGATGATAATAACAGTAAATGCAAAAACGCCGATCCGTCCCATAAACATTAAAATAATAATATTTATTTTCCCCCAATTGCTAAACAAGGCACTAAAGCTCAAAACTCCTCCATTACCCGTTGAAAGACCAACCGTTCCAAACGCTGAACATGCTTCAAAGAGAGTCGGTAAAAACGGTGTACGTTCTAACTCGCTCAGTAAGATCGTGGAAGCAACAACATAGATAGATGCGATAAAAATGATCGCATAAGCTTTAGAAATCTGATATTCTGAAATAGAACGGCGAAAGATATGAGCGTGTGTATCCCCTCTAATTGTGTACCAAACACCTATAAAAGCTAAAGCAACAACGGTTACTTTCATACCACCCGCTGTTCCTCCAGGTGCCCCACCTATCATCATAAAGAACGTAGAAAAAAACATATCTGAGCCTGTAAGAGTTGAGAGATCGACTGTATTGAATCCTGCAGTTCTATAGTTGACGGAAGCAAACCATGCGGCTAAGACTTTATGTTCCCATGAAAGCCCTTTAAATGCACTGTCCCACTCTAAAGAAAGAAGTAAGAGCATCCCAACAACTATTAAGATAACTGTCATAAGGAGGATGATTTTTGTATTTGTAGAAAGACGTAAAATTCTTTTTTTTCTATAATAATAAAGCTCGGTAATAACCATATACTATAATGAACCCCTAAAATCAAACCAGTAAAATCTATTTTTTAATTCCAAAACGCTAGAATAAAATACGGAATATATAGGGATTAAGAAATGAGCATCAAACGAAAAATATACAGTGCTGAGTT
>CAISHH010000141.1 GCA_903885085.1 uncultured Campylobacterales bacterium | reverse complement strand
TGTTCCGCTTCCATCTTGGTGTGTAGAATCACTCGGAGCAAATCCTGTCACTTTTAGCGTACTACCATCTGCGGTTGTAATACTAACTGGACTTGTTGGTGATGCTCCTAGAAGTTGTGCTTCTGTTATAGTTGTTCCACCAATGATCACATTAGTGAGTCCATCTTTTGCAGATATAGCTATGGTACCGCTTGTACTCTCTGCAGTTGATGATGGATTACTTCCTGTTGTGAGTGCTGCTTCATAAACTGTTGCTTCTCCTGCTGGGTTGGCATCTGAGTTATTGATATCTGCTGGAACGATTGTTGGTGCATCGTTCGTTCCATTGATTGTGATAGAGAGGGTTGTTGTAGAGGTATCTCCATCGCTATCTTTGATAGTGTAAACAAATGTATCTATAGCTGTTTCACCTGATGCTAAGTGTTGTACATTTACGTTTGTATTATCAAGGGTATAAGTATAAGTTCCATCACTTGCTATATTTACTTTTCCATATGTTCCTATTACATCACTGCCTACATGACCGCTTACTGGACTGCTTATATTGCTTCCAGCTTGTACACCTGAAACTGGAGAGCTTGTAGTGTCTGCGCCTATCGTATCACTTTGAGTGGTATCACTGGCATTTGTGATGACATTACCTGCAATAATAGTTGTAGCACTACTTCCATCAATGTATCCAGCTTGGTCTGCAGCATCTTCTGTGACGTTGTTAGTATCTGCTCTTGCTGTTGGCACATCATCTACGACTGTGACGTTGAGTCTATTTGTACTATCTGTCGTTATAGATGAGTCTATGTCGGATATTTTATAATCTAACGGTATATTCAATGTATTTGTACTATTGCCGACCACTTGATCTAGTGGTTTATCAAGTGTAAATGTTACCGATTGAGCTGCACCTGTTACGTCCGTTGTTGCATTATTTATCACTGCTGTAAAAACCGTATTGCTTCCGGCTGTTGCAGTCAATATATGTCCCCCATCAGTAATGGCATAACTAAGAGCTACACCGCCCGATGTAAGTGCCGCAGTAGTCAAAGTATCCGTAGTCGCTGATGTGAACTGAACATCTTTTATATCATCTTTTCCTTGAGTAATATCTAAGAGTTGTGTCACTGTATCAACAGTGGTTGTATTGCCATCGCTTCCTAGATTTTCTATATTTTTTTCATCAATAGTTGTAGTTGCACTGTTTGGTGTAGGATTACTGTCTGTAATATTTAAAGTAAATACCCCAGTTCCTGATCTTATTCCCGTTTCAGCTGTACCATCAACAACTGTATATGTGATCTTATCAGGGAGAGGAGCATCTTGTGGATTAGAAACGGATTTATTGGACGTGAAACTCCATGAGCCATCATCATTTATAGTAATCCTTCCATTTTGCGTCGTTACTGTCGCTGTTCCACCAGTAAGTGCTGTCGTTTGCGGGGCTCCATTCGTGTCAGTATAATTGAATTGCGTTATCTTGCCGTTTGTACCTTTTTCATCATTAGCAAGGAGGTTCGTAGTATCTGTACTTGTAAGAGTATTATTTCCCTCAGGTACAGATACACTATCATTTAGTGGCTTTACACTGTCTATGATAGTTGTATCAACATTCTCTGATGGCAATGTCAAAGCAGTATATCCACCACCTGACGTGCCAATGACTTTAACACTATATATCTCATTTGACTCTATTTGGCTTGAATAAAGATTCGTTATATTAAAGGTCACACTCGTCTGACCTTGAGGAATAGTCACATAGATAGTTTTAGGAGTTATGTCAGTATCTTGAGTTGTAACGTTGGATATTTGCACTGCGATTACAAGATTTGTTAGTGGTGCATTTGTAACAGATAACTTATAGGATGCTGTTTCACTCTCATGTACAATATTATCACCCGTCATACTGATTATTCCAAACAGCCCTGGTTTTGAAGAGACTACTGGAGGTGGTGTTGGAGTCGGTAAAGATATTGGTACTATAGGACTCGAGATTGGTGTTGGACGATCTGGAATCTGAGAGCTTGTCGGATTTAACGGATTGCCATGAGATATCGGGCTTAAACCGCGGTCAGATTCATTTTGGACGAAAGATTCTAATATAAAAGTATGGCTTGTTGTTATGAATTTTGCATCTCGCAGTGTACTGTTAACATCAACGATAGCACCATCACGTGCATCAAATTGTGCAGCGGCATCATCGTCTTTAGCTTGTTCACTTCCTGCTGCTGTATTATCTTTGTCTTCTGCAGCATCAATAATGCCATTTAAAGTTACTGCATTAAAAAGTTGCTGCTGCGCCCCTTCTAAGGCAAAAATCTTACCATCTATATTTAATTTAATATTGATATGTGCAGAAGTTGGATTATGTTTATCTCCAAATACAAGCATTCCCTCAGTGATTCTATCGCCACTTCTGAGCTGTATAACATCTCCTGAAGGATATTTTACAAAAAAGACGCCACTTATGCCGTGGACAGTACCGATATATTTATTCATAATCCAACTTTATCTATAAATTTAATGTTCATATTATACGTTAAATCCATTAAAACTTTGTTATATCTACGAAAAAAATAAATATTTCATCGTCATAGTCATATTTTTGAAGGGAGTTTTGAAATTTTTCGTTTTTAATTATCTACCGCTTAAACATTAAGCTTCGCTTGCCATAGATTTTAGAGTAACATAATCAGTTTTTCCTGTTCCAAGTAATGGAATCGCATCGATATACACTATCTTTTTTGGAACTGCAATTTCTGGATATCCTTGTGATCTTGCACTTTGTCTGAGTGTATCGCGTGCCAATAGTGGATCGGTTGTAAATAGGACTATGAGTTCTCCCCGCATTTGATCACTTTGCGAAGACGCTGCATGGGAAAATGTAGGAGATACACTGAGTGCTAGTTTTTCTACTGATTCAAGAGAGATCATCTCACCAGCGACTTTTGCAAATCGTTTTACACGTCCGATAATGCGAACGAACCCTTCTTGATCGACTGTAACAATATCTCCAGTCTCATACCAACCCTCTCCTGCTTCTGATATGGGAGCTTCTAAGACTCCAGGATTTTCTGAACGATAATATCCGCTCATAACGTTTGCACCCCTTACATGTAAGACTCCACCCTCTTCTATTCCAGCAACAGAAATGAGTTTATACTCAATTCCCGGTAGAAGCTGACCGACAGTTCCGCGGCGATATGCCATCGGTGTATTTACCGCAATAACAGGAGCTGTTTCGGTAGCACCATATCCTTCAAAGATCCGAAGTCCAAATTTATCGCACCATAACTCTCGCACAGAATCAGAAAGTTTTTCCGCACCAGCAATCACATAACGTAAGCGGTAAAAATCGTATGGATTGGCTTTTTTAGCATAATTAAATAAAAAGGTACTCGTTCCAAGTAAAATTGTGCATGAGCGATCATACGCGATCTCTGGAATCACCCGATAATGCAAAGGTGAAGGATACATAAACAGCTTCATTCCACTGAGTATGGGAAGAAGCGAACCTGCTGTGAGTCCAAAAGAGTGAAAAATCGGCAGAGCATTGAGCATCTTGTCTTCTGTGGAAAAATCAACAATAGAGCGGATTTGAAAAATATTTGCCAAAAGAGCTTCATGAGAGAGAACAACCCCTTTTGGCTTTCCTTCTGTGCCCGAGGTAAATAAAATAACCGCGGGAGATTTTGGATTTTGATGACGATATTGCGTGCGAATAAAGGAGAAAGAACTCACAAAAATGATGAGTTTATCCCACAACTTCAACTCGTTTCTGAGTTCTTCGAGATAGAGAATCTTGACATTTTGAAGTGCTTCAAGCTTAGGTGCGAGTCTTGCTTGATCTACAAATGCCAAAGAAGTAATGATTATCTTGATTTTTGCACCGATGATTGCATTTTGTAAGCCATCCACACCCGCCGTAAAATTTAGCATCGCAGGTATCCGTTTTTCTTTGCTCAGTCCCAGTATCAAAGCCAAAGTAGCAACAGCTGTAGGCATTAGCACTCCGACATCTTCCTCTTCTTGAGTATAACGCGCTATAAGTCTTCCCAATCCCAAAGAGATCATCAAAAATTTACGATAAGTATATTCGATCTGTTTTGTATCTTCGAGAATCTTACGAGATGCACCATACAAGAATATGGAATCCAAAAAGCTACCAAAGAGATCATTTCTTTTACGTGATTCATAGATGCATCGTTGCATCAGCATACGCATCGCTTCACCTGATTGAGCACGTCTTTGTCGTGATGTTCCCTCTTTTGACGTATTAATATGTGTTGCAGGATAGAAACTAAGTGTTATTTGGGGAAACCAGTGTTTAGGATGTCCGAAGGGCATATGTGAAAAATGACTAAAATTTGCACCTTGAATAATGACTGGAATAACCGAAGCTTCAGCCTTCACGGCAACAAAAGCAGAACCCTCGTAAATCTTCATCAAACTTCCCGTTGTTGTTATCCTTCCCTCAGGAAAAATAACAACAGGACGACCACTCTCAACAAGTCGAATGATTGACTTTATAGCCATCGGTTTAAAAGGATCAATAACGAGATAATCACTTAGTGACAAAAACATACGAACCCAAAGCTGTTTTGCAATATCAGCATTAATGACAAAAACAGGAGAAATAGGAAGTATCAGTCCTAACACTAAACCATCTAAAAAAGATTGATGATTTATAATGATAACCGTACGTTCTTCCTCTTGCTTAAACTCACCTACTACGTTTATGCGAAACAGTGATCGCACTATAAATGCTAAAATCGCTTTAACCATTAGAACTTCCTGTGAAATCATCTACAATACTATATCTTAGTTTCCAAAACAAAAAAGCGTTATAGAAAGATTAAGGAGGAAAATCTCTCTTTAAAAGCGGGAATATTGGCATAATGAAAAAAAACTGCTTGTCGAGGCAGGAATAGAACTTGATACTTCCAATGTCAATGGAGTAACATCACTCATGTATGCGGCTTCAAGTGGAAAAGAGACGATGGTCAAGATGTTACGCGGTTAAAGAGTTTTTTGCAATGGAGTTGTCGCGATCAACTCCTTAACTTTTTCCTCTATTGCATCACGAATAACACGTACTTTTTCCATGATCTCATCATCACTTCCGCTTAATATTGAGGGATCTTCAAAACTCCAAGAAACAACACTTCTTGTACCTGGAAAGATGGGACATTGTTGCGTTGCTTCATCACATACTGTGATGACATGACTAAAGAGTCGACCTTGCTTATAAAGATCAAAAGCCCCTTTTGTTTTGTTATTTGAAATATCAAGCCCTTTTTCAGCCATTGCACGAACTACATATGGATTTAAAGCCCCCGGCTTAATCCCTGCACTTTCTGCGATATCACCTTCAGGTGCATATTGGTTAAAAAAGGCTTCTGCCATCTGACTTCTTGCACTGTTGTGAACACAAACAAATAAAACTTTTAACATAAGATCTCCTCAAATAGCTGAATGTCATTTTATGACTTTTCTTCAACACTATAACAAAACAAATCTAATAAATCAATATATCTTGATATATTGTAACAAAACTGTAATAAAACTCCAACAACTTAAGGCTTACTCTAGAATCTTTCCATTTTCTTTGACATAATCTATTCCCCATTCAAACATTGCTTGTAACATTGGTTTGAGTTTTAAACCTATGGGAGTGAGGGAATATACAACTTTAGGTGGAACTTCTGCAAAGACTTCTCTACTAATGATTTTTTTTGCTTCTAACTCTTTTAGTTTTATTGTGAGTGTTTTTTGCGTAATATCACTAATATCTTCATGTAACTCTTTAAATCTTTTATCATGTTCAAGCAGATACCAGATAATAGCCAGCTTCCATCTATCATTGAAGATATCCATTGTGATAGAAACAGGACATGTATACTCTTTATCGTCGATACAATACATTTTTCATCCTTTTATAAATTTATTATATCATAATAGAATATAATTTCCATTACTTACCTTTAGTATAGTAAGAGATATTTAAGTATGTTTACTATAACATTCCCACGTAACTAAAATAAAGAGGACTAAATGAACAACTTTACATATTACAACCCGACAAAAATAGAGTTTGGAAAAGAGAAAGAAAATAATATCGGTAGCTACTTAGCAGAAGCAGGTATTAAAAAAGTTCTCTTTTTGTATGGAACCAGAAGCGTTAAAGCAAGTGGACTGTATGACAAAATTATAAACTCCCTCAACAAAAGTAAGATTGAGTTTGTTGAACTTTCAGGAGTTGTGAGTAATCCACTTCTTAGTAAAGTCAATGAAGGTATTGAACTCTCAAAAAAGCATAAAATTGAAGCTGTTTTAGGTATTGGTGGCGGTTCTGTTGCTGATAGTGCAAAAGCCATTGCCGCGGGAGCTAAATATGATGGTGACGTTTGGGATTTTTATATCAATAAAGCACAGATAACAGAGGCTTTGCCAGTGTTTACTGTGATGACACTCTCCGCAACTGCGAGCGAAATGAATGGCAATTCCGTCATTATAAATGATGATACAAAACAGAAATATTCTATCTCTTCTGTGTTGGTAAATCCTGTACTTTCAGTTATCAATCCAGAACTGATGCAAACTGTTACTCCTGAATATTTAGCATATTCAGCCGTTGATGTTATTGCTCACTCTATAGAAGTATATTTTACAGCGAGCGTTCATCCTCACTTTAACTCAAGAATCGTGGAGTCTATCATCAAAACTGTTATGGAAACGACTGAAATTCTCATCGCAAATCCAGATGATTATGATGCAAGAGCAGAGTTTGCTTGGACTGCAATACAAGCACTCAACGGCTTAACTCCAGCGGGAACTGATGGTGGAAGTTTTCCAAATCATATGATTGAACACTCTTTATCTGCTTTATACAATGTTGCCCACGGTGCAGGACTAGCAGTTGTGATTCCAGCGTGGATGAAATGGTATAAAGAGCAAAATATTTCTCAATTTCAAAGATTTTCAAAAGAGATTTTCAATTGCGATGATGCAAATGAGGGGATAGAGAAACTTGAAAATTGGTTTTCTAAGATTGGTGCGCCTGTTACTTTAAAAGAACTTGATATTCCAAGAGATGCTATAGAAGCGCTAGCAATAAATGCAAATGGTTTAGCGAAAGTTTGGGGAATGGATACGCTTTATCCGGTTAAAACTATCGTGGAAATACTAGAAAAAGCATAAAAAGAAATTTTATTAATCAATAAGAAAAGTTTACAGACGAGATTTACCCCTTGTTAGTAAATTTACATAAAAATACGCATGAAAAAGATGCTGGATGTATTCAGTATGATTTGCACAAAGACCTAGAAAATAAATTGGAAAGTTTAGAAATAAGTAGATTAGAAAAAATATAAGGAAATGAAAATGAAAAATGAGTTTATGAAAGCTATGGATTTTAGACATGCATGTAAAGTGTTTGATGAAGCAAAAAGGATTTCTGATGAAGATATCAGGTTTATTTTAGAAACTGGCAGAAAATCACCGTCATCTTTTGGTATGGAAGCTTGGAAGTTTTTAGTTATTACCAATGAAGAGTTAAAAGCCAAACTAAGACCAGCTTGCTGGGATCAAGTACAAGTGACAAGCTGTTCTCATTTGGTTGTTGTTTTAGCTGGAATAGATAGTGTCAAAGTCGAATCTGGTGAAGTTGAAAAAAGATTTTCTAGAAGAGAGATGCCAAAAGAGAAACTGGATTTTTATATGAAACTCTACGGGGATCATTTAAAAGAGACTTTAAGCAGTGATGAAAATATCTATGCATGGACTGCAAAACAAACTGCCATTGCTGCAGCAAATATGATGACTGCTGGTGCAAGTATCGGGATAGATTCATGTCCAATCGAAGGGTATGATAAAAAACAAGTAGAAGGGATTTTAGGGCTTGATACTTCAAAATATCAATTAGCAATGGTTTTACCATTTGGCTACAGACTCAATGAGCAACCAAAACAGTTAAGACTAGCATTTGATGAAGTTGTGAGGTTTATAGACTAAATATATAAAAATCTGTAACAGTTTATAACTAAATTCAAGATAGATTTCCTCTCTCATTTTAGTTATAAACAACTTCTTTTTACGCCCATATGATCTCTTCTATAAGATCAGTCGCCGCTTGCATACAGTCAAACTCTTCATTAAAAACAAGCTCATCTCCATCACATTCATCAAAATGGTGCATGTAGTGGTTAAACCCAAAATCTTCAAACTCTATGATATCGCTGTGTAACATGATAAATCCTTTTTTTGGCTCTTAGCCGTATTTAAAAGAGTAGTTACATATTGTGTTCCCTCAAAAAATTGCCAATTTATGCAATTTTCATACTAAAAATACAAAAGTACGACAATTTTGTCGTATTCATTCTCTTCGCACTCTCTTCGTATCATAATTGCATATAAGCTTACATACAAAGTGCCCTCTGGGTGCAAGTAAAAGGAAAAGTATGAACCCTCAAAGTGTAAAGAGATCACTCACACATCTATGTAGAAAAAAAGTACCTGTCTTTTTATGGGGGCCTCCGGGAATAGGCAAATCTTCCATCGTCGCTCAGATCGCTAAAGAGGAAAATATCAGTTTTGTAGATCTTCGTTTATCACTGCTAGACCCCACAGACCTTCGAGGCATACCATTTTATAGCGCAAAAGATGAGACTGCCATCTGGGCTCCGCCGTCGTTTTTACCTGATGGAAGCATAGAAAAAGGAATCCTCTTTTTAGATGAACTCAACACCGCCGCACCAATGGTTCAAGCTTCTGCGTATCAGCTCATACTCGATAGAAAAATAGGCGAATACACTCTGCCTGATGGTTGGGCGATCGTGGCTGCGGGAAATCGTGAAAGCGATCGCGGAGTTGTGTTTCGTATGGCCGCACCTTTGGCTAATCGTTTTGTGCATTTAGAGATGGAAGTAAGTCCGCAGGATTGGCGGACATGGGCAATAGGTTCGGGTATAGACAGCTCTATCATCGCTTTTATCTCTCACAGACCAAACGCTCTTTTTACCTTTGCTCAATCTGACAGCCGTGCTTTTGCCACGCCTCGAACATGGGAATATGTCCATCACATCATCTCCTCAGAACCTGAAGCCGATCTCATCATGCCGATGATAAGCGGTGCAATTGGTGAAGAGCTTGCGGCTTCGTTTCTAGGGTTTCGCTCTGTCGCAGGTGAACTGCCTGAGTTGGATGCTGTTTTAAACGCTACATGTAAGGATGTTCCAAGTGAACCAGCCGCTCTTCATATCCTAAGTACGGCACTCACGATGCGCATAGATGAGACAACGAGTTCTAAAAAACTTAACAATCTCATTGTCTACACGCTTGGTATGCCTGCCGAGTTTGCCGTGATGATTGTCCAAGACCTGCGAGAACGAAAAATCGAACTCGATCATCTGGACAGTTGGTCTCTTTGGATGAAAAAATTCAACACTTTGTTACATTAATGTTGCACGAACAACTTCTCACTCGCGCTAAAAGCCAGCTGACCATGAAACATCCCTACTTTGGGATGCTCGCTTCGCGCCTCAAACATGAGCCGAGTGAAACCATCAGAGCTTACGCGAGTAATGGTAAACGCTTTTTATATAACCCTGAATTTATGGAACGTCGCACAAATGAAGAGATCATGTTTATCCTCACAAATTGTGTTATGCACCATATTCTTTCCCATCAGCAAAGACGTCTGGCTCGAATAGGCTCACTCTGGCAACTCGCAACCGACTACGCCATCAACAATCTTCTGCATAAAAACGGTGTTCTTATCCCAGAGGGTGCGAACTTTAATGAAGAGTTTAAAGATATGTACGCCGAAGAGATATATGAACTGCTCAAAGAGGAGCATTTTAAAGGCGTGGATGATGCTTTTGAAGCTTCAGAGGAGAATAGCGAAAAAAAAGATGAAAAGCCTTTTGCAAATACAGAAAACATCGATGATGAACTCGACCCAGAAACAGAATCCCAGTGGCATTACGCCGCATCCGTAGCACAAGAGGTCGCCCAGAAAAAGAGCGCAATGCCCTCTGATATGCACCGCCTTGCTAAAAAAGTGATTGCCAATGATGTGGACTGGAGATTTGAACTCTACAACGCCGTCAACCGTCACATGAGAAACAATTACGCCTTTATGCCACCAAACAAAAAGCACATGTATAGAGGTTTTGCCCTGCCCTCGCTCACTAGTGATACGCTAAGTCTTTGTGTAGCCATCGACACTTCTGGCTCTATAGATGATGCACTGCTCGGCGCATTTATGGAGGAGTTTAAGTCCATTATGCAAAACTTTCCCTCTGTGAAAATCGAACTCATTATCGCTGATGCAAAAGTGCATGCCCACTACACATTCCAAGGCGGAGAGAAGATGGACTTTGCCTTAAAAGGCGGAGGCGGAACAGATTACAGACCTACATTTGACTACATCGAAGCAAATCTTCCTATGAACACGATGTTGCTTTATTTCACCGATGGAGACGGCTGGTTTCCAAAATATCCGCCAAACTACGAGGTGCTTTGGGCACTCTCAAGACCAGCAAAAGTCCCTTTCGGACGTCCGCTCGTCATCTTTAAACAATAAAATTTAGAGACCCTTGAATAGAGCTCATAAAGAGTGAACTCTACTCAGGGGTTTTTAAAAAATACAAAAAAGGAAAAATATGTTAGTAACAAAAAAAGCACCAGACTTTAGCGCAACGGCAGTTCTAGGAAACAACGAGATAGTGGAGGATTTCAACCTCTATGCAAACTTTGGAGAAAAGGGAACTGTACTTTACTTCTATCCATTGGATTTTACATTTGTATGTCCTTCTGAGATCATCGCATTTGACCATCGTTTGGCAGAGTTCACAGCTCGCGGTATCAATGTAATCGGTGTTTCTGTGGATTCACAATTTAGCCACTTTGCTTGGAAAAACACACCTGTAAACCAAGGCGGAATCGGTCAGGTCAAATACCCTCTTGTAGCAGACTTAACAAAAGATATCGCAAAAGCGTATGATGTCTTACTTGATGGCGGCGTCGCACTTCGCGGTTCATTTTTGATAGATGCTGATGGTACTATCCGCCACGCAGTTATCAACGACCTTCCACTTGGACGCAACATCGACGAAATGCTTCGTATGATCGACGCGATGCTCTTTACAAACGAGTTTGGCGAAGTATGTCCTGCAGGCTGGGTAAAAGGCAATGAGGGCATGAAGGCAAACACTGAAGGTGTCGCTGAGTACCTTGCAAAACATAGCGAAGAGCTCTAAAACTAACTTGGGGAAATCCTCAAGTTACTCTCTCATTTTTCTTCATTTCATCTTTTTACGTTTATTTATAAATAAATATTTTCATTAGGTAACTATAGCTTTTTATAAAATAGTGTGCTCTCATGTTACTTTATCAATCAATAAAGATTTATTGAAAATATAAGTAACAGTAGTGCCTTTTAAATAAGTTGATTGAATATCCATTGTTATATCACTTTTATCGACAATGGATTTAACAATATTCATACCAATTCCAAATCCATTTTTATTTTCCTGCTCACGATAATATCGATTTGTAATCTTTTCCGGATGCTTAATGCCTTGACCATAGTCTTGTATTGTATAATGAACCCCTAAAATCAAACCAGTAAAATCTATTTTTTAATTCCAAAACGCTAGAATAAAATACGGAATATATAGGGATTAAGAAATGAGCAT
>CAISHH010000140.1 GCA_903885085.1 uncultured Campylobacterales bacterium | reverse complement strand
TAGGAATCATCCCAAGCTCACTCTCTTCAAACTTGCTAGGAAATAGTTCTAATACCTCTTTGGATATTCCAAGTTCACGAGCTGCTGCTTCTAACTCTTCATCATTTGCACATCCCATCTTTGCATGTACTGGGTCAAAATCTACAAACCAAGACTTAAAAAGTGCCTGAGCCATCTCTTCTAGTGTTTGGTTCATCTTACGGTTGAGTTCTATTTTGTCATCTAGGGCTGAGAGGATGTGGGCTATTTTTTGCTGAGTCTCGGGAGGTGGCAATTTAAATTCATAATTCATTATTGCACCTTTATCACCCCTTGGCATTTTAGTGCCTTTTGCAGTGGTTACTGTGTGTTGAATAAAAGCTTCATTTGATAGTACATAATATAGGTATTTGTTGTATAACATATCCGCACTTATTGTCCTAAAGACCAATACATCATTTGAGACTCCTCCATCAAATTTTGCAAACCAAACTTTCCTAAAATATGTTCGTATATTAGAAAAAAGAACATCTCCTGCTACAAATGAATTTGTTTTTGGTGTAGATGGTAAAGATGCTGCAGCTACAATTCCACCCTTATCTGGCAACATATTTTCAGTAGAGATGTACTCATCTAAGTCTATATCATTTGTGTTTATCTTAATTGATATATAAGCAGCTACATCAGATAACTTATATAGCATACCCAAGCCCTGCCAAGTTCTTTTTTATCATCTCTTCAAGTCTAGCGGACTCTTTAAACTGTTTACTCAAAGTGGTTGTGAGTTCTTCCATCTTTTGAGCAAATGGGATTCCGTCATCTTCCTCTTCAGCTGTTCCTACATATCGCCCAGGAGTTAAGATGTACTCTTGTTTTGCTATCTCCTCAGTCGTTGCAGAGTAAAACTCTCCTGCTATATTTTCAAATTCAGAGTTGCTTCTAAATTTATGCAACATAACCGCCAATGCTTTTGTGTCATCATCGCTAAATGCTTTTTGAGCTCTATCTACCATGTGTCCAATATTTCTAGCGTCTATAAATAGAGTTTTCCCTTTTTGTTTTTTGTTACGGTTGAGTATCCAAATACAAGCAGGTATCTGCGTATTTGCAAAGAGTTGTGATGGAAGAGCTACTATTGCTTCTACTATGTCTGCTTTTACAAGTGCGGCTCTTATGTCCCCTTCTCCAGAAGTGTTTGAACTGAGTGAGCCATTGGCTAGAACCAAACCTACAACTCCATGTGGGCTTGTATGGTGCAACATGTGAAGCATCCAAGCATAGTTGCCGTTTCCTTTTGGCGGTGTCGGATAACCACTCCATCTTGCATCACCCTCCAAACTAGCATCCCACCACTCATCTTGATTAAACGGAGGATTTGCCAGTACAAAATCAGCTCTAAGGTCGGGGTGTTGGTCTTTGGTAAAGGTATCGGCTGGTTCTTTGCCAAAGTTAAAATCTATCCCACGAATCGCCATGTTCATAGCCGCTAATCTCCATGTAGTTGGGTTAGATTCTTGCCCATAGACTGAAATATCGCCAAGTCTGCCATTGTGAGCTTCGATGAACTTCTCACTACTTATAAAAAATCCACCACTTCCCATAGCAGGGTCATAAATACGCCCTTTGTAAGGCTCGACCATTTCGATTATAAGATTTACTATAGATTTAGGAGTATAAAACTGTCCACCTTTTTTTCCCTCAGCTGCTGCGAACTGCCCCAAAAAGTATTCATACACATGCCCCAAAATATCTTTTGCTTTGAGTGATTCATGTACAAATGGAATAGTAGCTATAAGGTCAAGCAGGTCTGCAAGTTTGTTTTGTTCTATCTGTAACTGAGCATAGTTCTTGTTGAGGATGCGCTTGAGCTTTGGATTCTCTTTTTCTATAAGCTCCATAGTATCATCGAGCAACTTTCCAGCACCCTTAAATTCTCCACCATGTAGCAAGGGTGAGCCAAGAGATAATCTTATGCTATCTTGCAAATATTTCCAACGAGCCGCTTGAGGAACCCAAAACACATTCTTCTCTGTGTAAAAGTCTCGGTTTTCTAGCTCTTCATTGATGAACTCATCATCTACATCTTCACCTAAGAAATATTCATTTAATGGGTCTGCAAATGCAACCTTTAACTCTTGACGGCGCGTCTCAAAGCTGTCTGATACATATTTGACAAATACCATCCCAAGCACTACATGCTTATATACCGCTGCATCTAATGATGGGAGTAACTTATTGGCTGATGTCCATAGTTTCTTTTCTAGATCTTGAAGGAATTTCTGTTCTGTCATTTATTCTCTTTGTGTGAATATTAGTTTGGAAAAATTAATATGTAGGGTATCTATAAATACTTTAGTATATGTTGAATGTAGATAGATTTTGAAGGTTGCATATTCCAATCGCTCAATTCTTTGAGTCCGCCAATGCAGAACCACCGTCTGTCAAAGATTAATAGTAAATCCGTGGAGAGTATCGACCATCAGTAGCCTAGTGGCGTTTGAGCGATTTCCATCAAATAGACAAAAAGCTGTTCCATAGGATGGTTAACATCAACATCACGTTCTGTTGAAACTTAGCTCGAAGAGGTCTGTTTCAATCGAATGAATGTTATGTATAAAGTTAACTTAAAATTCCGCTGTGAACGTAAGCAGGTCATGATAAAGCAAGCTCTCAGCTTGTCAATATCATTGGCTGTCTCGTTCATGGTTCTAGGAATTTTCAGTTAACGTCCAAAGCTTTTGATACCGATTGTCTGAACGGAGTGAGTCATGCCTATTTAAATATAAATAAAATCATCTATCTAAAAAGAAAAAATGCGTAAACCGTGGCAGTGCGAAGCCAATGCAAGAGACCTTTGGCTCTAGCAGATACCTAATATCTTCTCCTGCGCGCTCTACTACCTGCTACACACATCTCAAGTATTTCCCAAAGCTCAAGCTCTTTTTTCACTTTTGGTTCGTCCTTGATAAGTTTAATCTCCCTTAAGAATGCAAGAGTCCTGATAGCCTCTGCATCACCTTGTGCTGCTTCTGATTGAATGAGTCCTAACATTATTCTTTTCTCCTTATCCAATGTACTCAAAGATGTCATTACCCATCTCAAAATATGTTCCGTCCATTTCAAGGTCTTTTGCCACATTTTCATAATTAATATTATTGGAAATTATGGATGGTAAGGTATCGACTCCATAGCATTCCTGTAAGAGATCATATGCTAGATCTTCCATGCTCTGGTTCTCATGGACAATGACATCTTCTGCTTTGTAGATAGCATCATCAAGATCATTTGCAAGCCCCTCTGAGAGTAGAAATGCAATGGCTTTATGTTTGTATGATTCAACCTCTTCTATGGCTTGTAGCTTCGCATTTAGCTCATAAATATTGTCGTATTCACCTACTGAAAAGAATTCCACATCATCCCATTCCCAGTCAGTAATGAAAAATTCTTCATGATTTCCAGAACCACAGATAACTTCACCTTCACGCAGTACCTCAGAGATTGTCTGAGCGAGTTTGTTTTCACTAATAGGTAGATCAATAAACCTTCCGACTAAATGCCCCTCATTGTATGCTTGTAAATCCGTTAAGTACACATTCAACATCATCGACTCCTTTTTTTAATATTTCCAAAGAATCTATCGAGCAAAAGATGCGTAGAGAAAAGAAGATGTTGGCTGTTAAAAGATATGTGTGTGATGCTCTTTGATGTGATATCTTTAGAAAATAAGAGATAGGTGGGTATCTATTTTCACCAGGTACTGAAAATCTTAAAATGTTCTACG
>CAISHH010000139.1 GCA_903885085.1 uncultured Campylobacterales bacterium | reverse complement strand
TCATTTCTTAATCCCTATATATTCCGTATTTTATTCTAGCGTTTTGGAATTAAAAAATAGATTTTACTGGTTTGATTTTAGGGGTTCATTATAGTAGAACAATTGTTTAAAAAAGTTTTTTGTCCATGATATCGATATGTTATTATCCAAAAGGAGTAGCCATGTTGTCAAAGCTTATTGTTATTGCTAATTTAAATCATTTTAAATTTTTAATATGTAAGATCGATCCAACAGGCAAAGAGTCCCTCACATTGGAAAAAAGTAGTGATAGTATATTGGTATATCAAAGAAAGAATTTAAAAAGTTCACAATACAACTATGGGTTTCAAAGTGATCATGAAAGCGATTTTAATGTAGATTTTCATATTAGTGAGAAAGAAAGATGTTGTCGCATACAAGAGATAGCAGATCAGATTGAAAACGTTTTACAACCACATAAGCATAAAGCTTGGTATTTTATAGCACCAAAAGTTATCAACGAGCAAGTTGTTGAAATACTCAGATCTGCTATGACAGAGTGTATGGTTGTAAACCTTTATGCAGATCTCACAAAAATGCTCGAACATGAGTTGTTAGAACATTGTAAAGTTCTTTTAGCTCAAAAACATAAAGCTCTTGCTCTTCAAAAAAAGATATTTTAAGTCCCAAAATTTTTACTTCTTAGCTCCAAAGATAAGAACTTTCCCATTTCTCGCACCCCAAACCAAAAACAGTACAAGCCAAGCAGTAAATGAAATATCAAATAAAAATGCAGCTCCCCAGCCAAAGGCAATATTTAAACTATACAAAGCTCTCAGTAGCACGACGACTTGAACAAACCAGAATATTTTAGTAGCAAAACTATCGGCATTTGGAACCTGTCCTGAGTGACCTAAAGTGACTCTTGTTCCAAAACCTATAAGAATAGTCGTCACAAATCCTAAAGCCAATAGATGCACACCAAGAAAGTAAAAATCTGTATGAAGAAATAGCGCCGCAGTATGTGCGATTGCTGAGATTAAAAGCGCAGACGGAAGCCAGAATAATCCCAGATGCAGTACCCATAAGATCGAAGGTGAGCTAAAGAGCGGAAGTTTCCAGTTTATAAACTCTCTTAATAGGTACAAAGCCAATACGATATCTACAATGATTTGAGCGATTTCAAAATTAAATGAACTCAATAGCGTTTTTAAAATCAATAATATAAACACATATTTTATGAAGTTTTCATTTTTCACCTCAAAAGAGTGTGAAAAAAATGGGATCATTCTTTGAGCGACACTAAAGGTTAAAAAGATGATATACATGTAAAAGCCTAGATTTATAGCAAGGCTTTGAACTTGTAGTCCTAGCTCAAAAGCTATAAACAAGAAGTGTGAAGCAAGTCCAAAATATTGTGCACTCAAAATCCAGAAAGGGTCTTTTTTGTCTGCCATCTTTCCCGTTTTATAGAGCTGTGTCAATTTTAAAACTACGGAAATCTGCGATATAAAAAGTGTTGTCATTCCCATTAACAGAAGAAAATGGCTTACATATACACCTAGAAGAAAAATAATAGAACCTACAATATTGGCGTAAAAGATTTTAGTATAGTAGGTTTTCTCTATAGCTTCTGCTTGGCAAAATCTCGCAAATGTAGTAAATAAAAATCCCGTAAACAGATTGGTAAAAACTATAAATACAAGGGAATACACATGAAAGCTCAAAATATCTGTCTGTAAAACAAAGATCCCTTTGTAGCTCAGCGCAAAGATGAGCATCATCACCACTGCATTTGCTATGCCTAAAATAAAAAATGGTTGATGAGGTTGCGATAGAAAATAACCCTCTTGCTTTGCCTCAGTTTTATAGTTCATGATATTCTTCTTTTCTTTTTTTTTGAAGTGTAGTAGGATATTTTTAGAAATAACTTGACGTGTATCAAGATATATAATCTTCTCTAGATTATATGGGCAAATTACCTGCCGGTTGCATTGTTTAAAAAAGAGGGAATAACGTAAAACTGTCAACGGCGGAGCCAAAAAGTAGAAGTTTACCTTCTTCAACAGATACAAGTTTTTAAACTCTATAAACCTACAATGATATTATTATATGGGATTGAGGCATAAGCCTTTTCTCCTACATGTAAGCTTTTATCTTCATTTTGTAAAAGTGCTACAAGAAATGTTTTTTCATCAATACGAAGAGACACTTCTGTGTTCTCATCTCTAGTTTCAACAGACTCGAGAACTCCTTCTAAAACATTTATATTTGCACTTTCTTGTAAAGGTTTTGAGGAGATTTTTATATCGCTGGATTTGATGATTGCATAGATATCACTACCTGTTTGTAAGTTCATATTTGTAACTGACTTCGATGTTATCGTAGAGATAATCTTTGTTTTTCCCGATAAAAGGATACTCACAACTCCTCTGAGATTATGAAGCTCAATATCTGCGATAACTGATGGAATTTGATTTCTTGCACTTGTAGTGAGAAAAGTTCTATTGAGGATATTTGCCAAAAGTTCAGGTTTATCTCCAGCTTCAGAAAAACGGTTGATAAACTGACGGTGAAGTTCATCAAGTCGTTCATAAGTTTTGATAAGTTCTTTTCCGTACGATGTCAGAGTCGTTCCCCCTCCACCTTTTCCGCCAGTTTGTCGCTCCAAGATAGGCTCATCAGCAAGAAGATTCATACTGTTCATGCGCTCCCATGCTGCTTTGTAACTCATCTTCATCTCTTTTGCAGCAGCGTTCATAGAACCTGTTTTTTCTATCATATGCAACAGCTCTATTTTTCCCGGACCAAGAAAATTTTTTCCATTTTTTGTGAGCCAAAAACGACCGTCAATTCTCATTTATCTATCCTTCTAGCTATTTAAGAGTGCTTCAAACTCTTGTGCTGGTACAGGCTTGCTTTTAAAATATCCCTGATACATAGTGCAACCTTTTTCCTTTAAAAACTCTAACTGTTCACTATGTTCAACACCCTCGGCGAGTACCTGAAATCCAAGAGCTTGCCCCATAGCAATGATAGCAGTTACTATTGCCATATCATCCGCTTCATAAGGGATATCATCAACAAAGCTTTTATCGATTTTAAGCACATCTATGGGAAATCGTTTGAGATAACTGAGCGATGAATACCCTGTACCAAAATCATCTATTGCAAGTCTGATTCCCTTAGCTCTGAGACTATGGAGCATCTCTATCGTCTCCTCTTCTCTTTGCATCAATACGCTTTCTGTGAGTTCAAGTTCTAATCTTTTTGGATCATATCCACTCTTTTTCAGTGCACTTTCCACAATGAGCAAAACATCTGTATAGCGTACTTGATGTGCTGAAAGATTTACAGCCAAAGTGAGACGATGACCAAGATCAAGCCAGATTTTGCCCTGTCTGCATGTATCATTTAAAACCCATTCCCCAATTTCGCTGATAAGACCGGTATCTTCAGCGATAGGGATAAATTCTACAGGAGAAACTATACCGCGCGTAGGATGGTTCCAGCGTATAAGCGCTTCTGCTCCTACAATTCGCCCAGATGCAATATGTACTTGAGGCTGATAATAAACTTCAAACTCATTATTTGCTATAGCATGACGAAGTTGCGTTTCACACTCAAGTCTTTTTCGTGAAAGTTGTGTCAACTCATCTGTATAGTAGCGATAGGTTCCTCGTCCTTCTGCTTTAGATTTATATAAAGCCGCATCGGCATATTGCATGAGAGTAGAAGCATCTTCAGCATTATCTGGAAATAAAACGATTCCGACACTTGAACCAATATGGACAGATACTCCGCCTGAGAGTTTATAATCCATCGATAAACACTCTATCATCTCCTGTGCTAAACGTCCTGCATCTTCAGGGTGAGTAATATTTTGAAGTACTATGGCAAATTCATCGCCGCCTAAACGACTGATAATATCGCCCTCTCGAAGGCGAGCAGAAAATCTCTGCGCTACGAGTTGCAAAAGTTCATCGCCAGCACTGTGACCATAACTGTCATTAATATCTTTAAAACGATCCAAATCAAACATAAGCAATGCTATCTGATGATTTACTCGTTTTGCATGTTGAATGCTCTTATGAAGATGTGATACCAGCAAAGAACGATTGGCGAGGCCTGTCAACGAATCATAATTTGCCAAAGTCTCAAGACGCTGTTCATAGAGCTTTCTTTGCGTTATCTCCTGAACCGTTCCCAGTGCATAAACAAGTTCTCCTGCATCATCTAGTTCAAACTTTGCAAACTCATGTACCCACTTGACCTCTCCGTTGACAAGGATTCTATGCTCAATATCGTATGTTTTTTCTTCTAAAGCCACTTTCCATGTTTCGTCAAGTTTCTCAATATCTTCGGGATAAACATATTGAAAAAATGATTCATAGGTGATAATGGTTGCGATCTCTACACCAAAGATACGATAAGTCTCATCCGACCATTGTAAAGTATTATTTTTAAAATCGTATTTCCAACTGCCTATATGCGCTAAAGCTTGAGCGGCATTGAGATTTTCATCTTTGAGTTGCAGCTCTTTTTCTTTAATTTTTCGCTCACTAATATCACGATAGATCGCCATCAGATAGTCTATATTGGAAATCTGCACAGCAACAACACTAACAAAAATATCAATTATTCTTCCATCTTTTGTACGATGGAGAGTTTCAAAATTATCAAATCCATTTTCTAAAATCTGTTTTTCGTGTATGTGTATCTCTTCTAGTGACCTTCTTATTTCATAATCGGCAATTTTAAGCTCTACAAACTCTTCAGCCGTATACCCAAGTTGATTATGTGCAGCAAAATTAAACTCCACAGCTTTAAGTGTTTGAGTATCAATAAGAACTGCTCCATCAGGAATCGCTTCAAACAACTTTTGATATTTTAGTTTACTTGATTGAATTAGATTTTTTTCGTAACTCAGTTCTTTTCTTATCTCTTCAAGATCATGAATCTTCTCATTTTTATTGTCAATAAGCTGAACTAAGAAATCAAAATAGCTTCCATGCACAGCATGTAAAATATCATGACGGCTCAAAGAACCTATAAACTCCTGATTTTCATCTATAACTATGAGTTGATGTACACTGTGTTGTGCCATAAGGGCAGTTGCTTCATACAAAGAAAGATCTTTTTTTACAACCTCAAAATTTTTATGTGCCAGACTTAAAGCGCTATTATCTTGTGACTCTTGCATATTTATACAAAAATATGCAATATCACGCTCTGTCACAACGCCTACAGGTTCTCTTCCATCTACCAATACAGCATAATCAGATTTATGATCTTTCATCAAAGATGCCGTTTCTGTAATAGAGGTCTGAGAAGGGACAAGGAGTGGCATTTTACTTATAACGTCTGCAACCACTTTCACTTTACTCAGTTCTTCAAAACCCATATGACGAAGAAAATCTCCCTCAGTGACAATACCGACAAAATGTTTTGCCTCATCTACAACGACTAAATGACGATACTCTTTCTCTTCCATAATCATGTAAGCATCATGAAGATGAACAGATTCTTCTATACAAAAAGGGGTTTGACTCATAACAGTATTTAAAGGAGTATTGATATCGATATTCTCACAGACAACACGAAGTGCATCATGTTCGGTAAAGATACCAATAGGCATCTCTTGTTCATCTACAATAATAACAGAACTGATTTTGTGCTCTGCCATAGATGTCAAAGCTTGAGAAAGAGTTTGAGTTGCGTAAAAACTTATTTTAAACGTGGAAACGATCGATTTTAAAGTTATAAATTCCAATATAAAACCTTATAGATAATAAATAAGGTTTATTGTAGCAAATAGTTCCAAAAAAAATAACACTATTTAACCTTTGAAAAGTGTGATTTTTGCCTCGCGCGAGAGTTGTTTGATAGCATATTCACGTTTACATGCACTACTTCTATCTTCACACTCCTCTATATGTAAGAGTTTTACAGGTCTTCTAGCCCTTGTGTATTTTGCGCCTTTTGCAGAATTATTATGTTCATCAAGGCGTCTTTGCACATCTTTTGCTATACCTGTATACAAAGTTTTGTCACTACACTCTAAAATATAGACAAAATAGGACATCGGAAACCTTACATGTAAGAATATATATTCGCAAATCATAACCAAAGAATGAGAAAATAAAGCAAATTTATCATAAACTTTCAAAAAGAATGAAAAGGCTGACTTATATGATTTATAAATTTTCTCTAATATTGATCGCTCTTTTCTTGTCTGCCTGCCAAGATGAAAAACCACAAAAAAATTACGATGGCAAACAATTACTTACCGATAAATGTAGTTCTTGCCACAACTTAGATATGCCTCCAAAAACCTCTGTGGATGAAAAAGCACCACCCATTATGGCTGTATCTTTTCATATACGAGACTTTATCAAAGTATCAGATGAAAGTCAGAAAATTCCAAAATCCATAGAATTTGTCACTGATTATGCATTAAATCCCTCTGCTGAAAAATCTTTTTGTGACAAAGAGAGTCTTAAAAGTTATGGAGTGATGCCATCACAAAAAGGTAAAGTAAGTGAAGATGAACTCAAAGCTATAGCTACATATATGTTTCATATGTATACACCTGAAAATCTCGCTGAAGCTTCTCGTGCAAAAGCCGAACTTGCAAAAATGCCAAGCGGCCAGCGTTTAGCTCTAAAGTATAAATGTCTGAGTTGCCATAGAGTAGAGAGAGATGTTGTTGGACCTTCATTTGAAAATATTGCCAAAAGATACAATAAAATAACTAAACAGATAGAAGAAAGTATCAAAAATGGAAGTAGAAAACGTTGGGAAAGTTCCAAGGGTGCGATAATGCCAGCCCATAAAGAGATTACTTCGGATGAACTCAAAGATTTGAGTGCATGGATTGTTGGTAAATAGTATATGATTGCAAAACTATTTTTGGGAGAAACTCTTTGATACAGATCAGTGAACATATATTTTGCGATGATTTTATACAAGAGTGCTATATGGAAAGCCGTTTTTTTCCAAATCCCTATCTTGATTATCCTTTTTTGATTATAGAAAACTTTCTGACCCAAGAGCAGTGCAATCTTGTCGTTTCTGAGATTCAAAATAGTTCAACTGCGCATAAAGCGATGATAAAATCCACTTTGCTTAACAGTGTTGTTGTTCCAAGTGTAGATGAAGAGATAAGAAAAACTACTCTTTACAAACTTCCAGAGTATCTAGAAACCCTTTATCAAGAAAATTTTTCAAAACACCAAAATAAAATAGAAAATACCTTTACTATGGCTTTGACCACAGCAACACAAATTCAAGCGTTAGAGTATCTCGAAGGTGATTTTTACATGAAGCATGCCGATGACTCAAGTGAGATTTTAGATAAAGAGAAAAATACAGCAGGTTTTATCTGTGTAGCTCCCCAAAGAAAACTTACAACAGTTTTGTTTGTCTCTTCACATGAAACAAAGAAAACAAACTCTACTCTTCATAGTTTTAACGGCGGTGAACTCATTTTTAATTATCTTTATGACAAAGATGGTAAACAAGTATCACTTCAGCCAAAAGCTGGTGATATGGTTGTTTTTCCCAGTAATCCTTGCTTTAGTCATGAAGTATTACCTATCATTTCCGGATACAGAGCGACTTTAGTTCAATGGCATAATTGTATTAGCTAATTTTGACGATAAAATAAATGAAAAATTGAGTATAATTCCACCATGAACGATAAAAAACAGCTAATTTTAGATATACAAAATCTTCTTAACAGTTATGTTGGTATTAATAAAACTGATATCAATCCCGCTTTACTTGAATTTATGGACGAAGAAACACTTAAATACATCATCTCTGATCTGCTTTATCAAAAAGAGCAGGAAAAAGATGTTGACTTTGAGTGGCTCGAACAATTCAAAAAATATATTTCTTAAACTATTTTTAAATAAATAAGTTAAATAACATTTTTATTTATTGCACTTTAATGTTAAGTTAACAAAAATAGCAATATAATATTGTAAACAAATTCCAACATGGAGAAAATCAATGGCAAGTGTAGATCTCGTTCAGTTAACTGAACAAACAAAAAAATTAACTGCAATGGTAGTTGAAGATGAAGCAGTAGCGAATGAGCTTCTCAGTTCAACATTTAAAAACTTTTTCGCTGAAGTAAAATCTGCGTTCAATGGAAAAGAAGCTTTAGAAATGTATGAAAAAATGATGCCAGACATCGTATTTTTGGATATTATAATGCCAGAAATGGATGGAATCGAATTAGCACGCCGCATACGTGAGATTAATTCAGATCAAATAGTAATCATCATCTCTGCAAGTAATGATATTCAAAAAATTTCTGAATCTATAGAAATTGGTGTAAACAGTTTTATCCAAAAACCGATCGATACAAAGAAAATCATAGAATTGATCTCAAATATCGTAAATATGATCAACAAAAAGAAAAAAATAGAAACTAAAACTTTTTCTATCTCTCTTCCACTTGATCTTTATGAAATGGTTGATGACAATGCTAAAGCTGAAAGTATCTCTAAAAATGCAGTTATTATTAGAGCACTAAGAAGTTTTTACAACGACTAAAAAAACTCTCCGATTTTATATTTTTTTAAGATTTTAAAAGATATAATTTCGGCTCAGATACAAACCATCTGTAAAGATGGCTCCATCATCTAATGGTTAGGATTCAAGGTTTTCATCCTTGCCATAGGGGTTCAAATCCCCTTGGAGTCACCACTT
>CAISHH010000138.1 GCA_903885085.1 uncultured Campylobacterales bacterium | reverse complement strand
AATGTGGGAAAATAATTCCTTACATGTAGAGAAAAAAAGTATCAAAAATAGATCTTCGAAAGAGTATCCTCTCCATTCCCTAGGTACGCTCAAAGCACTGACACATCTTATCAATGTTGTAACAAAAGAACTCTCTACTGCCAACGAAAAGATTGAGGAAAAATCGAAAATCATGTTGGTGCAGTCCAGACATAGTGCTATGGGAGAGATGATTGGAAATATTGCGCATCAATGGAGACAGCCGTTAAATGTGCTTGCCTTGATTATCCAAAATCTTGAAGACACGTATGAATATGGAGAGCTAGATCAGGAATATATGAGTGAAATGGTTAAAAAATCGATGTTTCAAATCAATTATATGTCAAATACCATTGATGATTTTCGCAGCTTTTTACATCCAAGTAAATTAAATGATAGTTTTACGTTCGAGATGATCTGGCAAAGGATTCTGATCCTTCTAAAAGGCTCATTGACTCGCCATCATATAGGCTATAAGTTTGATAATAGATATAATGGAAGGATACAAGGCAGTGAAAATGAGTTTGTACAAGTTATCATAAATCTTGTCAATAATGCCAAAGATGCTTTATTGATGAATGATATTAAAGAAAAAAAGATTAGATTTACAGGCTATGAAGATGGAAACTGCATTTTTGTGAAGATTTGTGATAATGCAGGAGGCGTACCTGAGGAGATCAAAGATCAGATTTTTGAACCTTATTTTACGACTAAGACTCTGATGAATGGAAGTGGACTTGGACTTTATATATCCAAAATGATCATTGAGCAAAAAATGCAGGGAAAAATATATGTAAAAAATAGTGCTGAGGGAGCTTGTTTTATTTTGCAGTTTCCTAAAAAACAAGAGGAGCTCAAGGTATGAAAAAAAATAAATTTGATATTTCAGTGCTTGTTGTTGAAGATGAAGTGGATGTTTTAGAACAGCTTCTTCTTATTATTGGTAGACGAGTGAAGCAGACCTTTGGAGCTAAAGATGGGCATGAGGCTTTGAAGATCTTTAACAAAGAATCTATTGATCTCATCTTAAGTGATATTGATATGCCATTGATGGATGGACTTGAACTCTTAAAAAAGATACGTGAAGAAAATAAAGAGATCCCTTTTCTCATGTCCACAGGACTTAAAAATTTGGATGCCTTATCAACTGCCATCGAGTATGGAATAAGCTCATTTTTACCCAAACCTGTACAAAAAGAGACTCTACTAAAAAAACTCGAGGAGATTGCTTTAACGGTTGAAGCCAGAAAAAAAAGAGAGGAACTCTTACGATTAAAAAGTGATTTTATCGCCAATATGAGTCATGAGATACGTACACCGATGAATGCGATTATTGGTTTTAACACACTTTTAAAAGCAACAGAGCTAAGTGAAAAACAGAAAAAATATGTAGGTATCATAGACAACAGCACAGATACTCTTTTGGCAATAGTAGATGATATCCTTGACTTTTCAAAACTTGAAGCAAAAAAAATGGATCTCAATCTTGTAAGTGTTGATTTTGTGAAGGAGCTTGAAAGTGTTGTCGAACTTTTTCGTGCCAAAGCAGATGAGAAAAATATAACGCTTGCCTTGAAAGTAGATATAGGTTTTCATTTGTGCTTGTGCATCGATATTTTTAGATTTAGGCAGATCATTTCAAATCTGATATCCAATGCTATAAAGTTCACTGAGAGACGGGGAACTATCTTAGTGTATACAGAAGTCATAGAGCAAAAAAAGGATCTTTTATCTTTACATGTAGGTGTAAAAGATAATGGAATTGGAGTTGCTAAAGAGAAGCAAAAACATATTTTTGAAGCGTTTACTCAGGCTGATGACTCTACAACTAGAAAATTTGGAGGGACAGGCTTGGGTCTTAGTATATGTTCTAGTCTTGTGAGTCTTATGGGTGGTGTTTTATCTTTAAAATCAAAAGAGAATAAAGGTAGTGATTTTTTCTTTACTTTAGATCTTACAATCTGTCAGAAAAAAGATATCTCTGAGCCTCACACGGACAAAAATCATAAGTTCAATAAACGTTATAGCGCTAAGATACTTGTTGCTGAAGATAATGAGCTTAATTGTGAGTTTATCTCTGAATTGCTCAATCTTTACAAGATACAATATAACGTTGCAGATAATGGAAAAAAAGCTGTTGAAGAGTTACATAAAGAGAAATATGATCTTATATTAATGGATATTAATATGCCAATTATGGGTGGGATCGATGCACTCAAGGCAATACGAGAACTTGGTTATACAACACCGGTAATAGCACTAACGGCAAGTTCAATGCATGGAGACAGAGAAAAATATCTGCAAGAGGGATTTGATGAATATATTTCAAAGCCTATAGATATCAATGAACTTGAAAAAGTTTTTGACCATTACCTGCAAAAATCTGAGTTTGTTGTACCAGAGAAAGAAAAAATAGAACTCTATGAAAAAAGAGAGAACAAAAATTATATAGATCTCAAGCAACTTCAAAATGACTTTGCCTTTTCAAAAGGACTTTTTGAGAGATTACTCAAAATATTTGTAGATAATTATCCAAAATATATGCAAAATCTTCAAGATGCCATAGAGGAAAAAAATTATAAAAATATCTATCAATGGGCGCATACCCTCAAAGGCTCAGCGGCAAACCTAAAATTGGAACTTGTAAAAGATCTTTCAAAAGAGTTAGAAGATGCAGGATCAAAAGAGGAGTCGATAGATTATGAAACAAAGTTTGAAGAACTCTTATCTATTTTAAAGTTGATAGATCAAGAGATACAACTTGTATTTAAAAACAGTGACTCTTTATGCTTTTAGATTGTAAGGCAAAAAGCTCTTCCACTATTTTAGAATACTTTGAAAATAACAGTTTTCAAGAGGGCGAGATTTTAGAACTTGAACTCTTTAATGCTGATATACAAATGATAGGTTACAAAGCTTTTATAGACCTCGCACAGCTCTTTTTTATGAAGATGCTTACTCCGTTTATGAAAGATGAGAATATTACAGTTTTACGCTTTTACAAGCTTCATAAAGAAACTTCGTTTCATAAAGCCAAGCAAAGCTGCGAAAAATATGGCGTAGAAAGCGAGTTTTTTAAGATCGACAAAACATCGCAGTTTAGTTTTTTATATCATTATAAAGAGGCTCTAAAATTTGTCAATATCAAAGAAAAAATGAGAATTTTAAATCTTGGTATCAATAAAGCAGATGAGTTTGTTATAATCAAAGAGATGCTACCATGCAAAGAGTTTGAAGAGAAAAAATTTGTCGGTATCGATTATTCTCTTTCAGCCATCGAGTACGCAAAAGAGAACTTTGCCTATCCTAATGTAGAGTTTATCACTCATGATATCAACACTCTAGATGAACTTGATTTGGGCCAGTTTGATTTGATTATCTCCATTGGAACACTTCAAAGCAGCAGTATAGATTTTAATCTGATGTTTATGAATTTGTACCAAAACTATCTGCAAAAGGGTGGTGCTATTATCTTAGGATTTCCAAATTGCAGATGGATAGACGGCGAGATGATTTATGGCGCAAAAGCGCCGAATTATAAGTTTAGCGAGATGAGTTTAGTGCTTAAAGATATCCATTTTTGTAAAAAATATTTGCAGCAGAAAAAATGTAGAGTGGTTATAACGGGGAAAGATTATCTCTTTTTGAGTGCGAGAAAGATTGGTGAAAATAAGTAGAAAAGTTCTACTTATTAAACATCAAAGAGCCAAGGCGAACCATATTTGAACCGCATTTTATAGCAAGCTCAAAATCCCCGCTCATTCCCATAGAACAGATACTTGCACCCTCTAACTCTTTATAAATTTTATGTGTCGTCTCAAAGCTTTTTTGTATGATTTTTCTATCTTCAGAATGAGCGCCAATACTCATCACACCTTTGAGGTTGATGTGCTTACATGTAGAGCGAATCTCATTGTAAGTATCGGTTGCATTTTCTGGTAGAACGCCAGATTTTGATTCTTCATATGCTGAGTTTATTTGAAGTAAAGCGTCCATAGTTACGCCGTTACTTTCTAAACGCTTATCGAGTTCGAGGGCAAGTTCTAAAGAGTCAAGTGAGTGAAAAAGAAAAGGGTTTGCTTTGATAAGATGGTTGATCTTATTTTTTTGCAAGTTGCCTATAAAGTGCCATTCAAGTGGAAGAGCGTCAAGTTCCTCTGCTTTTTTCTCTAAGTCTTGGACTTTATTTTCTCCAAAAGCACGCTGACCTATTTCGTATAAGGCTTTTATCTCATCACTTGTAGAGTATTTACTAACCGCCACAATTTTTACGATGTGATGTGCACTTACACTCAGTCTT
>CAISHH010000137.1 GCA_903885085.1 uncultured Campylobacterales bacterium | reverse complement strand
CATTTAAAAGAGCTGTTGAACGTGTGTCGACTCAAAGAGAAGCATTTAAAGAAGAAGTTGCTACTACAAATAAGGCTAAAATAAATAAAAAGATTCTATCACTTAGAGAAGCATGGGATGACTATATATCAGAACGTGAGTCAAATGGAAAACTATCAGCTAAAAATATCTCAAATCAAAAATATATCTTTAATAAACATCTCGCTGGTATTGAAGAATATTCAGTCAACGAAATAGAAACATCAGACTTACAATCCATAGTAAACAGTATGCTTTCATCTGGAGCAGCACCTCGTACAGCAAAAAATATTAAGGACTATTTACGTCCATTTTTTAAGGCTATAAAGGTGCGTACAAACCCAGCTATAGACATCGAGTTACCATCATTTGATAATACAGTTTATTTTGAATTGCCTGATGAAAAAGCTAAAGCATTAATAAGTGCTATGAGAAACTATCCAGAGCCACTTGTAAGGGGTATTTTTTCATTTTTACTGGATGGAAGAAGGCTAGGGGAGGTTTTGTTGCTTGAATGGTCTTCTATAGATTTTGAAAATCAAGTATATACGGTTCAGAGTTTTACTACAAAAAACAGAAAAACAGCTCAATATAGCTTAAGAGATGATACGGCACTAATTCTCCAAGAATTAGTTGTAGAAAGTAAATATATTTTTTATGCAAGAAGCGATAAAGACAAGCCAATCAGTCCAGATACGTTTAGATGGCATTGGAAAAAGATATTAAATGAGCTTGATATAAAGATGCGCATTCATGATATCAGACACCTTATTGGAGGAGTCTTGGTCAACTCAGGTGCTACACTTGAAGAGATTGCAGCAGTATTAGGTCACAGCTCTACTAATGTTACAAAAAGATATTCTAATGTAAAAAAAGAAACAGCATCAAAAGCTGTTAATAGATTTCATGAGGCGATGAGATAAATAAAAATAGTTTTTTTGGATAAAATAAACGAAATTATAAAATAGGTAGATATGTAAATTATGAATATTATAGATCTGTTTAAGCACTGTAGCGTCGTTGATATATCTCCTCTTAAAAAAATGCATGAAGATTTATTATTTTTAAATAATGCAGTAAACTTAGTAATTGGTGAAAGTAAAAGTGGTAAGACATATACTGTTATCAAATCTCTTGTTGACGTAGGTTTTAAAGATAAAATCGTACATGTTGATTTTGATAGAAATGGTGATGAAACATTAAGCCAATTAGACGTTGAAACATATCATATTCGTGATGCTAATGAGTTTATTACGTCTTTGAAATATTTAAAAGATGAGAAATTATTTGATATTTCAGATAGCTTCAGGGACAAAATTTTTGTTATTGATTCACTGCAAGATTTGAGTACTGAAGATGGAATTGATAGCAATAAAGGAGCATTGTCAGCAATGCATAATGTTTTTTCATTGGCATACACAGGTGCAACTATTGTTTTGATTCACCATACCACAATAGATATGAATGGAAAGGCAAAAGTAAAAGGTAACGCTTCTGTAATAACTTCAAAATGTGATACAACAATCTTATTTGAAAAAATCAGTGTTGATAAGCGTGCTATGACTGTTCTCAGTACACGTGCAGAAGATAAAATCCCTTCTGGAAAGAGGATTGAATATACATCATCAGGCAATCAAAATTTCAATCAACAGATGACTTCTAATCCAAAACGACAAAACAGCCGTGTCCCTTCCAAATAAAAAAGCGAGAAGAGTTTACTATCCTCATCGGATAATGAATAAAGCATCTATCTACTTAACAGATCAACAGGAAGTTTCTCCAAATCGTTTTAAGAGTATTACTCAATTAAAAAACGACTTCACATTGACCGTTACTTCTTACGTCGCTCTCACACCTATGGACGGTAAAGTTTTTGATTCTGTTTTATCCAGACTTCCATATCAAAAAGGCTCAATAACAAATCTTAATATCACTGTTCCCATAGATGAAATCCTCAATGATTTTGATTATATAAATCGTACCGAGAACCGCAGAAAAATTATTCAACATATAGAAAATATGGTTGGAGTAGAAGTTTTTTTAGAATGGGATGGTGGAGATGCTTCATTTGAAATGTTAGAATCTTTTGAATCTAGCGAAGATATTCATTCTTGCAAAGTGACATTATCGCAAAGTTTTATCGATGCAATGGATAAAGATGTAGCTGGAAAAAGACCTATCAATATCTCTCAAACCTTTAAACTACAAAGCGGATATGCAATTGAACTTGCAAAGATATTACAAATGAAAGGGAGAGGTATAGATAATACAACAGGATTACCACTAAGTGTAAAAGAAATTTCCCATCCTGATCTATGCCAATTCCTAAATTTAAAGGGTGACAAAATCAGCACAATATCTCAAATCAGAAAAAGCATAATCCAATTAGTTCAATATGGATATTCAAAATACAGATATTCATCTAAATTAAATTCATGGCAAAGAATCGACATTAAAACTACATAATTGGTTTTATTAATATACATATAATGAATTTATATATACATAAATAGTTTTTTATACTCCATAAAATATACAATAAAACTACCTATTTTAGGTAACTTCTTATAATTTTTAAATTTCCTTTTTTATATTTATAT
>CAISHH010000136.1 GCA_903885085.1 uncultured Campylobacterales bacterium | reverse complement strand
GGTGGTTTTTTGTCGTAAAGAAATTTTACCTAAAACATCGAGAAACTCGACTTTTATGAGCTTTTTTCAAACTTCCAAAAACCTTAAATTAGAGAATGAAGTTGGAGATTTGCAAAAGGCTCTATAATATATAATGCAAAAACGCCCAAAACAGGCGCAATTGCTCAATCGTTAAAATTCCACAAAATCAATCAAAATATTAGTCGCAATAACTAACTCTTTCAACTTATGATGCCCAAAAGCTATCTGCTTATACTTCTCTTTTTTTACTACATTTTCAAGTGCAACGAATCGCTCAGGATGGATTATTTTTTTAACACTACTCTCCGAAAAAGGCACCGCACTAAGTCTCTTTTTGTTCTCTCCATTTTGCATAACAAGCACATTATAAAAGCGCTCACTCAATATCAATGCTACCTTTGTTTTTATACCTGCTCAAATCAATTCTTTTGTTGTTCGCTCTCACCACATCGTGATACTTTTCGAGTATACTAACCACTAAAAATAATCCATTTCTTACAACATCATCACTAGCATTTTCTTGCAGCACAAAGTCACCATATATTCTATCTTCACCAACAAATTTCGACAAACAATTTACCATAAAATTATAGTCTACGATAAACACATGCTTGAATATTAACTCTCTAAAACTATTTACCTGTTTTGTAAGAAAATATATTATTGACAACACTTACATACCTGCTGCTATCTATGATATTTATACTTCTCTTTATCATGCACGCTTTTTATTTTTTGCTACTGGGAATCTTATTCATAGCATTTTATGAACTCGTGGCTACCAATGAAAAGTACATATACATAAAAAGATATATTGAGAGGTTTTTTTAAGATTGCAAATAACTAGACCACATAAACTATATTTTCTATGGTTTATCTGTGTAAATCTTCCATCTATAGCCCCTAAATAATGATTTTTTGAAAAAAACCGGTGAAGACTCACTCTTTAAAACTATGAGCTATTTATATGTTCTAAATAGCTCAAAAAATGATATGATTACATAATTATTTAGCTCATGAGGTATCAATGAAAAATAAAAAACAATGGATATGGGAGCATCCTGAGTATCCGAATTTTCACTATAACATTAGCACCCTTCTTCCAAAAATTACACAAATATCAGAAAATATTGGTCAAGTAAAAGCTCTTATCTCCCTACTTGACAAAGATTCACAAAACAATATTCAAATAGATCTCTTTACAAGTGAGATTATCTCAACATCTGCTATAGAGGGAGAGCATCTTTCTCGAGAGAGCGTAAGATCTTCCATACGAAAAAAACTCGATACAGATTTTAATAAAAGCTTTGACAGATCGACTTATCACACAGATTCGCTCGCTGATATACTAATGGATGCTATTTTAGATTCAAAGCCTCTAAAGTTAGAACGTATGCATAAATGGCACATCGCGCTTCTTTCTCACACACCAACGAGTTTTACAAAAATAAAATTGGGAGAGTTTCGTGAATATGACGATATGCAGATCATTTCTGGTCCGATCGGAAAAGAAAGGGTACATTATGTAGGATTGCCGTACAAACGGATAAATGATGATATGAGTTCATTGTTGCAGTACATAGATATGAGCGATGATGATATCTATATCAAAAGTGCGATTGCTCATCTATGGTTTGTGACAATCCATCCCTATGATGATGGCAATGGAAGGATCGCAAGAACCCTCAGTGACTACATCGCATCAAAAAAATTTGGTTTAGAATATAAATATTTTTCCATCTCAACAGCTATTGCAAATGATCGTAAAAACTATTATGATAACCTAGAGAGAGCCCAAAATCTAAGCGATACTCCAGATCTTGACTGCACACCTTGGATCGCTTGGTACTTAGATAGATTTAATGATTCACTCAATGAAACATTGAATGCGATCAATAGAGTCATGAGTAAAACAAAATATTGGGACAAGATACGACATATCACTCTTAACCAACGCCAACTAAAAGTGCTTAGAAAATTACTAGACTACAATGAAGGGGAGTTTCAAGGCGGACTGACATCTAAAAAATATGTAGCGATGACAAAGACTTCACTCGCAACTGCAAAAAGAGATATACAAGAACTAGTAAAATATAAATGCCTTTATCAGATCGAAGGATCGCTGGGAAGAAATGTGCGGTATGAGATTGAATATTAACTCTCTAAAACTATTTATCTGTTTAACACAATTTTGGGCTAAGATCACAAATAATTAGACTACATAAACTTATTTTCTATGCAAATCTCCCATCTACAGCCTCCAAATGGTGATTTTTTAAAAAAAAGTGTATGATTCCACCATAAAAAGGCTCCTTTTGCAGGATCAGCCTTTTATTTTATAAAACATTACGGAGAAAGATCATGAACAAAGCACAATTTATTGAGTTGGTACAAAAACATGGAGAATTTAAAACAAAAATAGAAGCTGACAATGCGATCAACGCTTTTACTGAAGCTGTCACAGAAGCACTCATCGCAAAAGAAAATGTTACTCTTGTTGGATTTGGAAGTTTTGAGGCATCACTTTTAAAAGGTAAAACTGGAAAAGTTCCTGGTAAAGATACTACTTATACAACTGAAGATAAGATGGTCCCAAAATTCAAAGCCGGTAAAACGCTTAAAGACAGCGTCGCAGCTGGTAAATAATACACCCTCTCCTATCCGGAGAGGACTCTCTCCCAAAAAGAGTTTGGGTCTGGTTGCCCTAGCCTCTCCTTTACTCACCTCTATATTGGGTACAAATAAAAATTTGTACCAAAGCGGACACGGATCCTTTGGTATGGCTTAATTCTAGTTTTCCAGCCCCGTCAGGCGTACTAAGCGCTTAGTGAGCAAATACTTCCGGATGAGTAGCTGCAATTCCAAGTAATACACGTGCAGGACCTTCCGGTTTACGACGTGCCTGTTCCCAGTTTCTTAGTGTGTTTACACTAATATTTAAAAGCCCCGCAAACTCATCTTGAGTAAGCTTTAATCGTGCTCGTATAGATTTAGCATCAGGCTCATCAATCATGAATGAACGTGACGGTTTTTTTGTGTGCTGCAGTATCTCTTTTGCTTCGCCAACACTTGCAAGTAAATTATTAAACATTGTATCTTCCATCATAAACCTCCCATGAAAGTTTTTCTGAGCATCTCGATTTGTTTTGGGGATAAATCAGATGTTTTGCTTTTTTCATACACATAAATCATAAGGATAAGACTGTTTTCCTCATGATAATAGTAGATATTTCGAATGCCACCACTTTTACCACTGTTTTTGATAGACCATCGGATTTTTCGCAATCCGCCTGATCCTTTGATTACGGCTCCGCTTTTAGGGTGTTCCACTAAAAAGGCTTGAAGTTCTTTGTATTCCTCATCGGAAAGAATACGGGTGATCTCACGTGTAAAAAAGGTGGTTTCGGCTATTTCCATAAGACAATTGTATCAGATGTTTATTAGTAAGTCAATGGCGTAGTTTTGTGAAGTAATTGTGGCAACAAAGTAACTATTAAAATCTTCCGCAACGAGCGTAATCAACCAGCTTGGCTAAAAGAATATCCGGCTCATAAAGCATTTCGAAGTAGTCTTCAACGATTTGTGAAAGTTTCTCATAATCGCGTAAAATGCGAAGGTCAGTATGGTCACATTGATCGAGGATCTTACCTAGACATTCCATTTTTCCCTCGTCTTCATCTTCTTCGAATTCTTCGATCAGCTCTATGACTGCCGAGGGAAGAGGATATCCATAATTATTGTCACGAAAGTTTTCCATGGTACTTTCCCCGCTTGATTTTTATTGCGCACAGTTTAAAGCGTTCAGCGTGAAATGTCAAGATCTTTGAGAGCAAAAATATTGAAATATTCCTCGTGGCGCTTATCGAGACGCGTAAAGTCATACTCTCCATAAAAATTGATATGGCTCCAGTGAACTATAGAGCCGTTTTGTATTGCTTTGATGATACGATCTCGATCTTCTGACTTTTTTGACTCTTTTATTTTTTGGCTCATATACAGATAATTCCAGAGAATGACTGAGTTTTGGATGAGGCGTTTACAGTTGTTGGCAATGTTTTGCTCTTCTGCTGTAGCGACTTGAAACTCGGAGTTGTTTCCGAAAAATACCGCTTTGGAAAATTTATTAGAATTTTCCACCTTATTTAGCTGCTTTTCGATCCTTTGTCGAAGCTCGACATCATCGATGTAGGTTAACAAGAAGTCTGTTTTTATTATCTTTCCAAACTCCTTGAGCGCAGCATAGAGGCGGTGTTGGCGTGAATATGAGGTTAGCCGTCTCAAGAGCTGAGATGCGGTCGTTTTTTTCGTTTTGATGGTGGCAATAAATCGGAGGATATCATCCCAGTGTTCCTGAATCAGTTCAACGTTTATTTTATGTTTCGGCAGTAGTGTGTAGCCTAATTGCTGACACTCTTTCACGCTGTTGAAGCTGTAAAGTTGTTGATGCTTGAAATTTTTAATCCTTGGAGCAAAAGAAAATCCCAGCAAATGGGTCAATCCAAAAATTACCTCGCTAAACCCATAGGTATCCGTTGAATGGATATCACTTTTGACTACATCGTTGTGCATAAGCCCATCGATCACATAGCCACTCTCCCTCTCAGTTGCATTGATTACGGTAGAATAAAAAAGACGATGGCTTTCATCAATAAATGTGTAGACGCTTACCCCTTTTAAAGTGCCGAAATATTTGAATGAATACCCTGCATTCACCGAGTCGATGGAGCTTTTCATATTAAACTTCTGACCGTCACTTGCGGTATGGTTAATCTCTTGATCGTGCTTGAGTAGTTTGATGATGGGTAAATCGTTCATGAATTCTATAATACGATCATTAGCTTCTATGGTATTTTCCTCAGTAAAGTACCATATTTTGGCAGTATCAAGCTGATTTTGATTAACGCCTTTGGAAATTTTACCCATTTTTGAGACATCGATATTGCAGCCGTATCCCAAGATTGCAGCGAAAATAAGATGGCTATCCACTTTATTTTTAACGGCCGGGTTAAAATGATTTAGATCCTCAGAAAAACCGGTAATATGGTTGATCGAGCTTAGAATATCAATGATAGAAAGGCAGCTCTCATGAGGTAGATAGGTACCAATTGTATCGTCATCATCTTCTTTTGCAACGCACGGTGTTTTCAAATGAAATGAATCAGCTGTGGATGTGAAATCGGTGTTAAGCTCTTTTCGAATACGTTCATTTGTCGTGGCATACGATTGATTGAGTTTTTGTCGGATGGGCTCCAAAAATAGTTCCATATCTTTCAAATGTTGCATATCATTGAGCTCTAATATTTCCTCCCTATGGTTTATCCACTCCGTTTTATCAATCAAATAATGATCAAAATTCTGATAACGATAAGAGTGTTTGAGATTGAGCGTACCCGACTTAATCCCGTCACTCACGCCAATAAATAGGAGAGCTTTGTACAGAGATACCCTGAATTTCCCATCGTCTGTAAGAGCTTTTTGCGCATCAGGCTCCAAAAATCTGACTGGTGCCGTTTTTGTAATGGCACCGCCAGTTGTTTTAAAGTAATTAATTGCCTCGATCAAATGCTTATTTGATGATATTTCGTCAAATTCAATCTCTCTGAGTATCCCAGAAAGTTTCCCTTGTAGTGAGATCGATTTGGTTTCGATAACATCAAAGGAGTTGTTGCCAATAGCATCGATTCCGTCATTTTCACTCATAATGAATTTGATGTGTATTGTCTGTTCTTCAA
Source organism: uncultured Campylobacterales bacterium (assembly GCA_903885085.1). Taxonomy (GTDB): domain Bacteria; phylum Campylobacterota; class Campylobacteria; order Campylobacterales; family Sulfurimonadaceae; genus Hydrocurvibacter. The sequence continues at coordinate 15,397 of CAISHH010000136.1, read as the reverse complement.
GTACTTTTTCAATTTTTTCCACCTTTTTAAGGGCGGTCAGAGAAGTGTCTTTTGTAATTGCAGCAATGGTGTTTATAATCGATAGATTACTGTTTTGTAAAGACTCAATGACTTTATTTTTAGCAGGAGCTTGCGCGTGGCTCAACTCCTTTTGAGCCCTTGTAGCCGAATTCTTCGCACTTTGAACAACACTAATGAATCGATCAATTAGATTATCATTACGGATTAGGTATTGGTAATAGATAAATGAGAGGAGCAAGAAATAGACGTCGATGTCTTTTTTATTTGTTATTTGGAAGACTTGACTCTTTTCAATCCAACGAGCGTAATGCTGGGCGATTGCAGGAGTTAAACCGATTGAGCTGATGATGGGTTGGCATTGAGTGTATTTGGTTTGGATTGTGCGATATCGGACGAGACTCTCGGCGATCTTTTTGGTTTTTGTGGAGTGCTCAAGTTGTTTGTAGCGCATGATTACGTAACGATTTTTATAGTTATCATCTTTGTCCAAAAACTCTTCAAGAATTTGAAGGCGATCATCCTGCATGAATGCTGATAGCTTATTGAGCACTTCGTGTTTATGAAGATTTTGCGCGTCTGATATGATCTGGGAGAGTTGCGTATAGCTTGGTACTTCTATCCTCAAGTTCTTAGCGGCATCAACCAGCGCGTAAAAAATCTTTTTTTGGTGAAGAAAATTTCCCGCATGGTTTTCCGCTTCTTTTATAAGATTTAGATGAATAGATTCGTCATAAGCGCGTATACCGAGGTACTCTTTAATAAGCACTTTGTGTCTTCTAAGCGTTCGCACGCTGGGAGGAGTATCGGTTTCATAATGCAACGAATACATTTTTTTGATGAAGGCTATATCTTTTACTGGAGTGGAGTCAAGTTTAAAAAATATGTAAGTTGCCCTAAAATAGCCATACAATAGGATAAAAGCAACCTTGCTGGTATCGTTGTCGAATGTGTTAAGCCTCTCTTGTAGCTCTATGGGTAGTTTGAAAAAATACTCATTTTGTGCGTTTGTAAATTGAGGAGGCGTATCAAATCTTTTTTGTTCATCCTTGGATAGCAAGTCGTTTCTTGGCATGATTTTCCTATAGTGAAAATGAACGTTTATTTTAACCTAATTATTATTGTCTATATCATTGAATAAAAGATACTATTTACACTATAATTAAACAAATTAAATCCTTTTCATTAAATGAGGCTATTTTTCATGAAAACTACTGCCTATTTGCGCATTTCGACGATCGATCAAGATATTGAAAAAAATAAATCGGATATTTTAAAGCTGGCCAATGAAAAGCACTTAGGGCATGTGGAATTTGTGGAAGAGCAAATATCAGGAAAAGTGTCGTGGAAAAAAAGAAAAATCTACCCGATCATTCAAGATGCACAAAAAGATGATGTTTTGATCGTCAGCGAACTTTCAAGATTAGGCAGAAGTATGTTAGAGATTATGGAGATCCTCTCAATTGCAACGGATAAACAGATCAAGATTTATGCCGTTAAAGGGGATTGGCATTTAGATGGTTCTATTCAAAGTAAAGTCATGGCTATGGTTTTTTCAATGGCATCGGAAATTGAACGTGATCTCATCTCCTCACGAACCAAAGAGGCTTTACGATTTAAAAAAGAAAGCGGGATTCAATTAGGACGTCCAAAAGGTCCTGGTAAAAGTAAACTAGATAAATTCAAGCCTGAAATAGAAGCTTTATTTGTAAATGGCTCTACTCAAAAGTTTATTGCAAGTCGATATGGGACTACGGAAGCAAATTTATATAACTGGATGAAGAAGAATGGTTTAAAGCGAGAGAAAAAGCAGAATTAAGCTTTGATAAAGAATCCGTGTCCGCTTTGGTACAGATTTTTATTTGTACCCTATATTCTATTGAAAAAAATCCGCTTTTATTGAGATTAAATAGCCAAAAACTTTTCTACTCGATTAAAATGATCGTCCCATGTAGGCGGTACAAAATCCTTAATTCTTTTAGTCTGTTCAAGACGCTTGTCCGACTGAGGCTGCATATACTCGATGATCATCTTCATCCACCCTTTTCCATCCAATGGATCAAGATACTCGGGTATGTCTCCAGCAATCTCATGAAATACAGATAAATCACTTGCTATTACCGGCGTACCCATAGATAAAGCTTCAACAAACGGCATTCCATACCCTTCCACAAATGAAGGAAATAAAAGTGCCTGCGCATGAGTTAAATAAGTAGAGAGCTCCTGATCAGAACACGTGGATTTTTCAATCACATAAGGACGAATGGCATCGCAACGCTCCAGCATATCGATAATATTCTCACATTCCCATCCACGCTGACCGATAATAATCAATAACGGCGCATCATTTCCCATTTTTTCAACTATTTCACGCCAAATATGGAGCATCAACCAATGATTTTTCCGAGGCTCGATCGTTCCTAACATGACAAAATAAGGTTGATTGACAGGAGATTGAATCTCAGCAGAAGGCAAAGGTGCTGTTGCTAAATGAGCTACTACCGATTTAAGCATCGGCAATGAGTGATCCTTAGCATATACTTCTAAATTCACCAGCGTATCTTTTGAATTAACAATGATCCCATCGCCATAGCGGAGAACTGTTTCCATCCGATATTGATGTCGGCTATCCTCTCCTGGGCGAGAATACTCTGGATAGCTAATAGGTATCAGATCGTGGACAAAAAATATTGGTTTTAATCTATACTGTTGCAATTTCTGGCGATATTTCTCTTGATTCAAACCGCTGTGACTAATATTCAACAATCTTTGTCCTTCCGATGAAACAGTAGTCGAAAAAAAGTAATACCATGCCACCATTCTTCGGATCATCCATAACTGTGAACTATCATGTTGAATCAGTGCATCAAACAATTTTAAAGAATCATCATGTGAAAAAAACAGCCATTGTCCGCGATATCGCACTAACGCATCACAAGAATGAGAAAAATGACGAAGATACTCGATATCCACCCGATCGACTCCCGTCGGTAAACGTCCCTTCAGAAGTCTACCAAGTAGCCGGGTGACATCAATAATCATCACTGTTTAATCAATCCTGAGCTAAAAGGGGCCGTAACGGTAAAGATTGAGGATGTTACGATGTTAAGAAATTTTTGCATCTCTGCTGCAGGAGCATTGGAAACATACAAAACATCTTTATTGCGTATCGGAAAACTCTGAGCAACAAAAAACGTCGCTGGATTTTTCAAATCGACACGGTAAATCACAGGGACCTTTCCATCAGGCGTAATATTAGGCTTTGACTTCCATTCGACAGCATCTTGATCTTCAAAACGGAAGATGAAGACTCCCTGGGCATCTGCACGAGCATCTTGCAATCCCCCTGCACGAGCTAGTGCCTGAGCCAGAGATATCCCTTGTGCTTCAAAGTTTTGCTCTTCGTTTTTACCAGTAGCACCCAGCACGGTAAAGCTAAGAGGTTGATACATGGCCGTAATAACATCCCCAGGCTGCAAAACAATGTTTTGTTTTGGGTCTAAGATTACACGTTCAAGTGGCATAGAACGAACCACATCTCCACGGGTCACTTGCATCGTCATTTTATTAACCGGTTGTCGCACACCGCCAGCAGCAGCAAGAGCATCTAGCAATCGTTCACCACGTGGGCTAAGAGGCATCCGAGCACTGTTCGTCACTTCACCTACTACCGTTACGTTGGCGGATGTATTACGTGTCAAGCGGACTAGTACCTGAGGCTGATTCGCCTTGCCGTGAAGACGTTTGATGATTTCATTTTCAATATCTTGTAATGATTTCCCTGCCGCTGTAATTTGTCCTGCAAAAGGGATATTAATCATTCCATTACTCTGCACAACCTGTTCAGGAAACGTACTCACACGACTTGTTGATGTTCCCGCCTTAGAATCAGACAAACCACTGCCAAAAAGTGTCGCAGGAGGTGCTTCCCAGATAGAGACCTCTAATGCATCCCCTGCTCCAACAAAATGGTTTGAACTTGTTTTTGCGCTAAACGCTTCCGAAAATTTCGCTTGTTTATTGGCATCAACCAAACGACGTGCGACATGATCGTTAACATCCACAATTTGAATGGCATTATTTTCATTGACTTGCTTGGAATCATTTACACCTGAAGTAGTGGGTCCGCTTGATGAAAGAAACGAGGAAGTGCTTGTACACCCACCCAACAATAGAGCACTAACAACTCCAGAAAGTAGGAAAAGATTTTTAAACTTCATAAGTCTTCTTTCAAACGTTTTAATTTTATAATTTTAGCTAAATTCACCTATTTAGACACTTTTTCTAACTACAAACCATGGATTTAATAGATTTCTTTTATTGTAGACGAATAAACTATTTTGTGGATGCTCATAGGTCATTTTGCCCGCTTCTCGTACAATCGCATCCGCTGCTGCGGTATCCCATTCCATTGTAGGCGCAAGACGTGGATAGATATCTGCACTCCCATCTGCAACCATACAAAGCTTCAGCGAGCTTCCTTTTGAAACAAATGTCAATTGTTCTGTGATTCCTTTTAGAGCCTGAATAAACACCTCTGTCTCTTCGGATAGGTGAGACTTTGATGCCACAACGGTCAATATTTTTTCAGGTGTATCATTCACAGTTAAAGGTAAACGCACATGATTTTTAAATGCCCCAGATCCTTGTTTGGCCCAATACATTTCATTTAATGCGGGAGCATAGACAACACCAAGAATAGGTGTATTTTGATAAATAAGCGCAATATTGACCGTAAATTCATCATTTTTCTTAATAAATTCTTTCGTTCCATCCAGCGGATCAACCATCCAAAAATATTCCCAATCCTTACGCTCATCAAAAGGGATATCTCTTCCCTCTTCTGAAAGAATAGGAAATATAATACTTAGAGCATTTAATCCATCAACAATAATCTCATTTGCTTTTTTATCCGCTTCGGTGAGAGGGCTTGTATCCTCTTTATATTCAATATCAAAATCTTTAACATAAATTTCCATGATTGCATCACCCGCTTTTTTTGCGATGGCGATAATCTCGTTAATATCAATACGTTGAAGCATATAGGTATCCTTTCTCTTGTAAATACGAGATAATCATATTAACCAACTCATCAATACTTTTCTCAGCGGTTAGAATATGAATCTCAGGAGTTGCAGGTGCTTCATAGGGTGAACTAATACCGGTAAAAGTTGGGATCTCCCCCTTACGGGCTTTTTGATAAAGTCCCTTTGGATCTCGTTGTTCACAGATCTCTAATGGTGTATCGATAAACACTTCAAGAAACTCTCCCGATTCAACCAAATTTCGTACGATCTGCCGATCCGAATGAAATGGAGAGATAAAGGCACTAATCACGATTAATCCCGCATCCACGAAAAGTTTACTCACTTCACCTATTCGGCGGATATTCTCTACCCGATCTTCGTCACTAAAGCCTAAATCCTTATTGAGCCCATGACGGATATTATCTCCATCGAGCAAATAGGTATGTTGTCCCATCTCATAGAGTTTGGCTTCCAAAGCGTTGGCAATCGTTGATTTTCCGGAACCACTAAGCCCTGTAAACCAAAGAACACATTGTTTTTGACCTTTTTGACTCGAACGCTCTTCTTTTGAAAGTTGATGATGATGCCAAACAATATTCTTTTCTCTCATATCAGATCTTTATGTAGTGTTTTTTGAGATATTGAACGATTACATTCGCCGCTTCTTCGGCGCTTAGGATTTCAGTATCGATAATAATCTCAGCATGTTGTGGCTCTTCATACACATCATTCACTCCAGAAAAATTTTGTAATTCTCCTGCGAGCGCTTTGACATAGACCCCTTTATAGTCTCTGGCTTTGCATATTTCAATATCAGCTTTTACATACACAACAACATTATTTTTAACCATCTCACGAATCGCCTTCCGGGACTCTCTATACGGGGAAACAAATGACGCAACCGTTGAGATCGAATTATTTTGGAGGGTTTTGATCAGATGCCCGATACGGTGCATGTGACGGTTTCGATCTTCTCGGCTGTAACCGATATCCGGAATCAGATCACGGATATCTTTACTGTCGATACGCTCCATGGGAATTTGGTATTTTTTGAGCTTTTCAAAAACTAAATCCCCAATCGTACTTTTCCCAGACATAGGCAGACCAGTAAACCAGAGGTTAAAGGGTTCGATCTGTTTTTTCCCCCATCGTACCCTTTGCCAAATTTTTTCATGGGCATAATAAAGCAAAACCTTTGAGATGGTTTCGATAACCCCTGCAGCAATTGCCAGATCCAAACGACCGAAAAAGACATAGACGATGATGACCGTCGTAGTCGTGGCAAAAAGACGCCAGCTGAATCCTTTGGTAATTGAGCGGATATTCGTTTCTCGGTACATTATACGGCCTTACAATCCCATTCAGGGAAATACTTTCGGATGTAGGCATTAAGTTCTCTTTCTGCATTAGTGTACTCTTTGGTTAAAGCTCCTTGATCACGGCGGCTCAGTCCCACGATCATCCCTGCACCCACAGTATTATTTGTCATACGGTCTATTACAATAAAACTGCCTGTCAAACGGTTTGTACTGTACGCATCTGAGGCTATGGGCCGAGTAAGCACCATTCTGCAGGAGGCGATATCATTCAATCCCAACTCTTCAACCTGCATTCTCTCAAAGCTGTTAACATCAATTTTATAATTAATCTTTTCAAAACTCCCAGCGATAACCGATGTGGCTCGTTTAATATCATACGTACGTCCTATACTCATCGGTTGTTCATCCATCCATACGAGCATGACTTTGAGATTGTTAGAAACGCTTGGAAGAGAGTGCGTATGAACGATCATATCGCCACGGCTAATATCAATTTCATCTTCGGTGGTAATGGTTATCGCCATAGGGGCATACGCTTCATCGACGAGGGCTAGACGGTTACTTTCGCTAATCGCGCTTGAATCTACTATGCTTTTAATCTTGCTCATCTTGCCTGATGGTAATACCGTGACTTCATCACCGACTTTAACTCGACCCGAGGCAATTGAGCCGCAGAAACCTCTAAAATCCAGATTCGGGCGGTTGACATACTGTACTGGGAATCTAAAATTCTCTTGGGTCTGTTCTTTGGATATATCCATACTCTCCAGCAGACGAAGCAGCGCTGGCCCTTGATACCATGGCATACGACTACTTTTATCGACGATATTGTCACCATCCAAAGCGCTTACAGGAATGTAATAGGTATTTTTAATCCCTAGCTCATCTGCCAATGTTCCATACGCTTTGCTAATTTCATTATACGTTTCTTCGCTAAAATCGACCAAATCCATTTTATTAATCGCGACGATGACATGCTCTATCCCCAAGAGATTAACGATAAAACTGTGTCGGCGGGTTTGTGTCAATATCCCCTTGCGTGCATCTATCAAAATAATTGCTACATCTGCTGTTGAGGCACCTGTCGCCATATTACGAGTATACTGCTCATGCCCTGGAGTATCTGCAATGATAAACTTGCGCTTCTCCGTGGTAAAAAAACGGTATGCCACATCGATCGTAATCCCCTGCTCACGTTCACTCTGAAGACCATCCACTAACAAAGCCATATCGATCTTTTCGCCGGTTGTGCCGTATTTTTTGCTTTCACTCTCAACCGCAGAGAGCTGATCGTCAAAAATCATTTTTGAATCATACAGCATTCGACCAATCAAGGTACTTTTGCCGTCATCCACCGATCCGCAGGTCAAAAAGCGAAGCATGTCTTTATTTTCATGCTCTTTTAAATAGCTGATAATATCCATCAAAAATAGCCCTCGATCTTTTTTTGCTCCATAGCTCCTACTTGATCTTTGTCAATCAGACGCCCTTCACGTTCACTACTGGTTGAGAGAAGCATCTCTTGAATGATCTCCGGCAACGTCGTAGCCGTTGAGTTGATCGCACCCGTCAAAGGGTAGCACCCGAGAGTGCGGAAACGAACCATCTCTTTTTTAGCCGTACGACGAAGCTCTTGCGGTACGCGCTCATCATCGACCATGATTTTCGTACCGCCATACTCGACCACTTCACGCTCTTTTGCAAAATAAAGTTCGGGAATAGGGATCCCCTCCATGTAGATGTATTGCCACACATCCAATTCCGTCCAGTTAGAGATAGGGAAAACACGTACACTCTCCCCTTTTTGGATAGCAGTATTGTAAATATTCCACAACTCCGGACGCTGGTTTTTAGGATCCCACCGATGGTGTTTATCCCGAAACGAAAAAATACGCTCTTTGGCACGACTTTTCTCTTCATCACGTCGTGCTCCACCGATGATGGCATCGTAGCCACCCGCATTGAGCGCTTGCTTGAGCCCTTCGGTCTTCATCACATCCGTATGAACCTTGCTCCCATGCTCAAAGGGAGAGATATTCATATCTATCCCTTCTGGATTGGAGTGTACGATCAGATCAAATCCGAGGTCACGAGCGCGTTGATCGCGAAACTCGATCATCTCATTAAATTTCCAGAGGGTATCAACATGCAGGAGGGGAAAAGGGAGTTTCCCAGGAGCAAATGCTTTCATCGCAAGATGAAGCATCACCGAGGAGTCTTTCCCGACAGAGTACATCATCACCGGATTACTAAATTCAGCAGCCACTTCCCGTAATATATGGATGGACTCGGCTTCTAGCTGTCTGAGATGCGTAATCACTCATTCCCCTTATTTTTAATAAAATAATTTTTTATTGCCCAATTATAAAGCTCTAAATCATACTTATTTCTATCTGATGGCTTAGATATTTGACTAATTTCATCCTTTGTTAATATTTCTTTAATTCGTTCAACTTGAATTCTATTTTTGGAATTTTCAGTGATTTTAATTCCTAATTTTAATTCTAACTCTTGAAGACTATCTTGATAAGACTCTTGAAATCCTACAAAGAAAAAATTTTCTAAATTACCTTTTGCTATTTCGAGAATAGATAAATCTATATATCCTACGGGGAGAGATCCGCCGACACCTGAAATCATTCTAGTTAAACAATTATCATATGTCCAAATTTTTATTTTTTCAATAAAACAAATTGGACTAAGGGAAAAAATTTCTTCTTTAAACGATTGATCATATTCTAAACTAGAAGCAAAATAGTAATCACGATCAAACATATATTGCGAAATCACACGTGCATAAGGATGACGAAGAAAGGTAATATATCGATATGACAAATTACCAAGAATCCTATTAGGAAGTCCATAAGAAAAATGACCTACGATAAGACTAGGCGAGGATAAAACATTTTGTTTATATTCAAAACCATCAACTGGTAATAGCGGCACATATAAGGCGAGTGAGTCAGATGCAGGAAAATGCTCCTTAAGTGATTCAATTAGTGATTGTCCTGCTGTTTTTGGTATATGCAAAAAAACCAAAGGCGCTAATGGACTAGTTGATTCTTCTCTTAAACTCATAAAAACCTCTTTTTTTGATGTAAACGTTTTTGGTGAGGAATCCATTCACCCCACTTTATCTCATACTTTTCCTTATTCTCTTGAAAAAGAATCCTGCGAAGATCTCGATCAAGGTTCATAAATGATGCTGATAGATGATGATGAATAAATACATCTTCAGCACACATAATTTTAAAGTTTTCCTTTTCTACTCTCCTGCAGTAATCGTCATCTTCAAAAAAACCTAAACCAAATTCTTCATCAAGAACACCAACTTTTTCATACACAACTCGTGACATCATCACGCAAAAAAAGGCTGCCGTACGCAGTGGAAATAGTTGCCCCACATGTTTATATGTATACGCCTTTGATATTTGTATCATCTGCTCCATATTTGAGTATTGAATATCGATTTTAGCTTCATTTCCAATATTATTCGTTACAGGTCCGATAAGACCGATCTCACTATCGCATCTAAAATGTCGGTAAAGCGTTCGAATCCATCCAGGAGTAACATACGTATCATTATTTAAAAGTATAAGATACTCGCCTTTAGCTATGGCTAAACCTTGGTTGTGAGCAGCCGAAAAACCTCTATTGGTATCATTTAAAATTAATGAGCGATTGGCTCCTAAAACTGACCATTCTTCAAGATATTTTTGAGTACCATCACTGGATGCATTATCAATTATAATTATTTCAAGATTTACATAATCACTATACAGATCAATACTTTTCAAGCACGCACGTGTAAACTCTATATTATTATAAGTCACTACAATCACACTAATGAATGGCTCTTCCTGATACTCTTCAGCGACTCTGATAAGAGTATGGGCTCGATGCCGCCATGTCTGTTGAGCAGCAAATGTTCGTCGCTTAACCAGCTCTTGTTCTGTGACTTGAGTTTTTAATACAATATCGATTGCCAATAAAAAATCTTCTTTAGAGTCGGCAACTCGAACTAAACCTTCAAATTCTACCATTTCAGGTAAATTTACAGCAACCACTGGTTTAGCTGCACTCAAATATTCATAGACTTTGACAGGATTCGTTGCCAGGGTCAATGGAATAACCTTAAATGGTAACAATGCAACATCAAATGAATGAAGATAATAAGGCAACTGTGAATAAGCCACTTCACCTATAAAAATGACGTTGTTTAAATTGGATAGTTGCTTTTTAACACCGACCGTATCTGCCCCAACCAACAAAACACAACAATCAGCACAATGAATTGCTACATCTCTTATCAAACCAATATCAAACCAATCTGCGATTGCACCATAATAACCGATAATAAGACGCCCTAACGGATCCCGATAAATTTCTTTGGGTATCTCTGCAAAATGTTCAAATTCAGTCGCATTACGAATAATCATGTGTTGATCAGTATATTTAGATACCATTTGATCAAGCCAACCTGATGTACATACCACGAAGTCTGAGTATTTTAACAACTTCTGTTCGAGAGCTAATATATCTTGCGAATTATTGCCAAATCCTTCATGATGGTCGATACAGTCATAAATCATTCTACTATTAGGGATAACACGTGCTATATCGTACCAAAATGAATGCTGAACAAAAGAAATAACTTGTCGAGAATTTGCCCATAATAAAAGCTCCCCGATACTTGCACGAAGCTGTTCTATAGCTTTACTCGAAGGAGATGTAAAATAGATATTTGGTGGGGTTTGCACATATAATTTTACTTGAAACAATCGACCAACATCATCTAAAGACTCTAATTCAAATCCAGCACGCTTGTCATCTCTGAAATTTGATGAGATATAAAAAACACGTCTTTCTGTTTCAGCAATCATTTTAGAGATGTGCTGAGGACGTTGATAACGAAAGTGCCAATCAATAACACCCCAAACAATATAATCTGGCATACCATCATTATAATGAGCCAATTTTGTATTCTTAGGGGAAAAAGCCACTACTTTTAATAGATGTTTACGAAAAGAGCTATAAGGTCGCTTAACTGCTCGTTTGTACACCCATTTTTGTATACTCTTTATAGATGGAATTCCTGTATGTTTCAGCAGCTTTTTCGTCGCGTGTTTTAAACGTTTCATTTATAACTTACTTTTAAAATAATCTCGCAGCACTGTAGCTATGCGCTCCGATCCTTTTCCATCACCATAGGGGGAAACACCGCGGGCCATGGACTTGTACGCCTCTTCATCATCAAGTAGTATTTGTGCCTCTAACAAAATACGCTCATAGTTTGGGCCTACAAGTTTAACAACACCACAGTCAACAGCCTCAGGTCTTTCAGTCTCATCACGTAACACAAGAACCGGCTTACCTAATGCCGGTGCCTCTTCTTGGACTCCACCTGAATCACTAATGATAAAATATGCTTTTTTCATTGCTGCAATAAACGGAGCATAATCTAATGGTTCACACAAGATTATATTAGTAGTAGTACCGAGCATTTCATAAGCAACGTCTTTAACATTTGGATTTGGATGCACAGGATAAAGAATCTGAATATCTGGATTATTATCGGCTAAAGTTTTAAGTGCTCGACAAATATTGCGAAACGGTTCACCAAAATTTTCGCGTCGATGAGAGGTCACCAATATCAGTCGACTTGAATCGTCAAGCTCAATATCAAGATGTAAATCTTTAACCGCCGTCATTAATAATGCGTCTATTACTGTATTACCTGTGACCACAATATCCTTATCTTCAATACCTTCACGAAGAAGATTTTGCCGCGAGCTTTCAGTAGGAGCAAAGTGCCACTGAGCCAATCGACCTGCAATTACGCGATTCATCTCTTCTGGAAAAGGATTCTGCATATCCCAGGTACGTAGCCCTGCTTCTACATGACCAAAAGGAATACGATGATAAAAACATGCGAGTGCTACCGTCATGACCGTAGTCGTATCACCCTGCGCCAATACAGCATCAGGCTTTTCGGACAAAAACACATCATCAAGCTCTAGCATCAACCGTGCGGTCAAGGTTGTCAAATCTTGATTCGGACGCATAATATTTAAATCGATATCTGGATCAATACCAAAAAAATTCATCACTTGATCGAGCATATGGCGATGTTGTGCAGTTGCTAAGACACGCACATCCACCCATGGCTCATTTTTTAATGCTAATATTACTGGAGCCATTTTGATAGCTTCAGGACGAGTGCCTACAACACAAAGAATTTTTTTCAAACTTTACTCCTTATAAAAAATTATTTATTTAAATGAATCTAGTTAATTGCTAGGATAATCAACAAAGAAACTTGGATTATCTTCCCATTTTTTCTTAAAATAATTAGCATTCCTATTAAATAAATTATTATATTTATCACTATTTGAATTAGCTTGAGTTGTTTGGTGTGGTTGATGACGAATTCCCGTTAGATCTCTGTATGCTATATTTAATCCAAGTTGTTTAATCTTGAAGGATAAATCTGTATCTTCAAAACATGTAGGATCATAAAATGTATCAAACCCACCAGTAGCGTCGTAAGTAACTTTAGGAATAAAGAAGCCACAAGTCGCAAGATAACCAATATCCGTTCGATATCCATGCCTCATTGCATCTGAATTCATAGCTCTGTTAGGGCAATAATCCGCAATCATCCCCCCCATATCAGTCCTCGCTGAGTCAAACCAACCCGCTCCCCAAGCCACAGCACCTACATCTGCATTACTTTCTAAAAGACATAAAGCTTCATTAAAAAATGATCCCGAAGTAAACCATTGATCCGAATCGAAGAAAACCAAATATTTTCCAGTTGCAACACTAGCACCTAAATTTCTTCCAGAAGAACACCCGTTAACTGGATTTTTTATTACACATACATTCGGGAACGTACGTTCCACATATTCTGCCCCACCATCAGAGCTTGCGTTATCAACAACAATAATCTCTTTTAAATGATTTTTTCCATGTAAAATTAATGTTTCAAGACAACGTCCTATGATTTTTTTATTATTATGAATAAGAATAACAGCACTAATATTTTGATCATTTTCTGATTTTTGTTTTTCTACAATTTGATCAAGTCTGTAAAACCATGAATTTTGTGCAATAAAAGTATCATTGTTATTAATCAGTTCGTCTGTGACAGAAACTGTCGAGCATAACTTGGCAAATTGATTAACATCATCTGCTATAAATACCCCTGGATAATCTTGTATTTCAGGCAAACGAGTTGAAACAACAGGCTTTCCAGAAAAAAGATATTCAAAAACTTTTATCGGGGATACTGCGTCTGAAATTTTTCCTGGAACAAAGGGTAGTATTGCAACATCTGAATAAGCCAAATATCCGGGTAAATCATCAATTTGTTTTGCCCCTAAGAAATACACATTAGAAGGAAGATCTTTTTTACCTGGGTTATCTCCAATCAATAAAATATTAAGATTAATATTAATATTATGCTCAGCAGCAGCTATAACATGCTCCCAAGAAAACCATTCCCCATACAAGGAACCAAAGTATAGAGCTGTCCTTTTCCCTTGTGAAGGGAAGTCTATAGGTCGCGTATACGTTTTATATTTATCAAAAATATATTCATTGGCCGCATTAGGCAGATACAAAGCATCATCCCGACCAAGATTTACCAATCGCTCAACTAATATTTTTGCTGTACCAACAACTACATCTGTTTTAGCGACGAATTTTTTATATACATCTAAATCAAACCAATCTCCACCTAAACTTGTCTCCCAATCATCAATTAATTCAAAAACCGTTTTAATTCCACGATTTTTAGCCATATCAAGATAAGGAAGTATTTTAGGATGAGGGAATTCAACTACAACAGTAGCACTACTTGAAACCATATTAAGCATATCAATTGGAGTTATATTATCAATTGCAACATGCGTGAGTCCAAAAATAGTTATTTTGGATTCAACATGCTGATTCAAATCAAAATCAAATTTTGGATACACATATATGTAAATCACTTTTCTTCCTGTTTTTAAAGCACATCTCGCAAGTTGTGCTCCACGCTGACCACCTCCAACATCATCATACGGTACACCTGTAATGACAATTAGCTCGTCCGTCAACAATGAACGAGACGGTACTTCGCCAAGACGGCTCTCAGCTAATTCTTGAAGAAGCATTGCTATATATACTTCTTTGTCAGCGATATAATGTTCTCGTTCTACAATTTTAGCCTTTAGACTGTCATATTGATCATTAAGAGTATGGCTATTAATATCGAACAATTGATTTTCAAGCATTCTGAGTTTATAATCCAAATTTTCACTCGATGGCTTTACCCATCCCATAAGTGGTAATTTACTAATTTTGTAACGACGTATAGTTTCATCTAAGCCATAAAGCTTTGTATTAAATTCTTTGCCTTCCTTTGAGTTGCGTAACTGATATAAAATCTCAAGTTTATGCTCCCCTTTATTTAATTTTTTTAGATAATCCATAAAACCTTTCGAATCAGGTTCTCGACCTAGTACAGTAAGATATGCGGCACGAATAAAGCCTTCACCATACAATTCAATTAAATCTTCGATATTATTCATTTCTACTCTCTTTTCTGTGTTAATTTTGTTTAATTCGTAGTCATAAATCAATACTGGATTAAAGGTATTCTTAGCGATTTTTTGCTTTAACCCTCTTTGTAGACCTGGCTTATATCCCATTATTTTTCTCAAAGGAGAAGTTATTCGCCAAAATCTACTATCTAACATGCTGTCAATCTCTGCCTGCATTGATATTGCAACCAATTCCGATTCCTGACCAGCCTTAGTAGCCATTATTATCTGTTCCTTCAATTCACCTTCACGCTCTACGTGGATTTGTAATTGGACACTTTTTTCCTGCTCTATGATTAAAAGCGTATTTTTCAGTTCTCGCTCCCGTTCTGCAAATGACTCTAATAGTCGGCTTTGATCTTTCTGTGTTGCAATCTGCAATTGGCTCAACTGTTCAAGTTGTATTTGTAACCCATATCTCTCTGCATTATGATGTTCTTCTTGT
>CAISHH010000135.1 GCA_903885085.1 uncultured Campylobacterales bacterium | reverse complement strand
CTCGACTTTTATGAGCTTTTTTCAAACTTCCAAAAACCTTAAATTAGAGAATGAAGTTGGAGATTTGCAAAAGGCTCTGTAATGATGTTTCATAATTTGTGTAATTAACATTTTGTACATGATCATAAAGATTTCCAGCAGAATTAGTACCTGCTGTAGCCCGTAAATCTATCGTTGGATAGTACTCTGATTCTGCGATATTGAGATCTTGCTGAGTTGCTCTGTAGTTCTTGAGTCGTTCTTGGACCACCGGGTTTGTGTTTAATACTTCAATAACACTCTCTTTAAGTGTTAAACCAAAAGCTGATGCCGAAAATATACAGCTTATGGCTGCCAATGATAGAAAATACTTTTGTACCATAAAGTCACCTTTTTTAGGATATGTAATTTAATGTGTGATTCTACCACACAACTTCTTGATTTCTAGTTTCTTTTGTTATTATAAGTTATATATAATATACTAACTTTGCATTTCTCTTATATATCAGACGAAAATATTCAATATTCTACCATCTATCTCACCATTTTATGCAAGACTTTCATATATCTTTTTCTTATATGAAAATCAGAAGGTCATTCTTTATATCTATCATAAGATAAATATGGCTAAAATTACGCAACTATATAATATAAGAAAGCCTTCTATGGATTATTTTGCAAAACGTATTATTCCCTGTCTAGATGTCAAAGATGGACGCGTCGTCAAAGGCGTGAATTTCGTCGGTTTAAAAGATGCTGGAGATCCAGTAGAAGTCGCGCGCCGTTATAACGAAGAAGGTGCTGATGAACTGACATTTTTGGACATTACCGCTTCTAGCGACAACCGTGATACTATCGTAGACATTGTCGCGCAAGTAGCTCGTGAAATTTTTATCCCCCTTACTGTAGGTGGCGGAATACGCAAACTTGAAGACATATATAAACTTTTAAATGTCGGCTGTGACAAAGTTAGTGTGAACTCAGCGGCTGTACAACGCCCAGAGCTCATTGATGAAGGCGCAAAAAGATTTGGTTCTCAGTGCATTGTTACTGCAATCGATGTTAAAAAAATCGGCAATAAATATCATGTCTTTTTAAATGGTGGACGAGTAGATACAGGCAAAGATGCGCTCGAGTGGGCAAAAGAAGTAGTAGACCGAGGTTCAGGAGAGATTCTTCTAACCTCAATGGATACAGATGGTACAAAAGCAGGATTTGAGCTTAGTATTACTGAGCAAATCAGCAAAGCTGTCAACGTCCCTGTCATCGCAAGCGGTGGAGCTGGAACTATGGAACACATCAAAGAAGCATTTGAACACGGTGCAGACGCAGCACTTGCTGCAAGTATTTTTCACTATAAGGAAATAGATATAATGGACTTAAAACATTATCTTCATGCCAATAATATACCGGTACGTTTATGATTATCTGCGCAGGAAATAGCGAGACTTTTGATTTTGCCACTCCGATGGGAGTAGGTCTCATAGAGAGTACCATCAATCTTACAAGACTTTGTTTGTTTGACAAGCCGGAGTTTTTACTTTTTGTAGGATCTGCAGGAAGTTATGGAGAACAAAATATCTTTGATATTGTAGAGTCTAAAACAAGCGCTAACATAGAGTTAGCCTTTTTAAATGATGATGCATACACCCCTTTGGATAATGTAGTTTCAACTAACACTACAAACAAACAAGATATCATAGTTAACTCATCAAACTATATTACTACAAACGAAGAACTTGCTAAAAAGTTTTTAAGACTAGGCATAGGGATTGAAAATATGGAGTTCTTCGCTGTTTTAAAAGTTGCACAAGAGTTTGATATCCCCGCTGGTGGAGTTTTTTGTATCACTAACTATACTAACAAAAACGCTCACGATGACTTTATAAAAAACCATGAAAAAGCAAAAGAACTTTTAAGCTTACATGTAAAGAAAAGAGTAGAGGAACTAACAAAAAGATGACACAATTAAAACCCTCTCTTTTGGATTTTACAAAAGAGGAACTCGCTTTAAAAGTTAAACCTGCTTTTCGAGCAAAACAAATATTTGGCTGGTTATATCACAGCTATGCAGAAAATTTTGATGAGATGCAAAATATCCCAAAAGCACTTCGTGAAGAACTTGCACAAAATTATCTTATCAATCCTCTTAAAATCGCTAAAAAAGAGATCTCATCTGATGGAACTATAAAATATCTTTTTGAACTCCAAGATGGAAAAACGATGGAAACCGTTTGGCTGAAGATGAAAGAAACGCTTACTGATGAAGCGGGAAATGTCACACAAGAAGCAAAATATACAATTTGTGTTTCCTCTCAAGTGGGATGTAAAGTAGGCTGTAGTTTTTGTTTGACTGCAAAAGGCGGATTTACAAGAGATTTAACTGCTGGAGAGATCGTAGCACAAGTACTCGCTGTAAAAAAAGATAATAACCACGCGCACAATCGTCGAGTCAACATTGTGTATATGGGAATGGGCGAACCGCTCGATAATCTCGACAACCTGACACAAGCAATCAAAATCTTTCAAGATGAAGAGGGTCTAGCAATATCTGGAAAACGCCAAACAGTTTCTACTAGTGGACTAAGCAATAAAATTGACAAGCTAGGAGAGATGGATTTAGGCGTCCATATAGCCATATCTCTACATGCGGTAGATGATGCGCTTAGAACTGAACTCATTCCTATGAACAAAGCACACAATATCTCATCTATCATCGATGCCGTTAAGCGCTTTCCCATAGATACAAGAAAACGTGTTATGTTTGAGTATCTTGTTATCAAAGATAAAAATGATGATATTGGCTCTGCAAAAAAACTTGTCAAACTCCTCAGTGGAATCAAGGCAAAAGTAAATCTCATCTTTTTTAATCCATATCCAGGAACTGACTATAAACGTCCAAGTAGAGATGATATGGTCAAATTTCAAGAGTATCTTGTTAATCATGGACTTTTGTGTACCATACGTGATTCAAAGGGAATAGATATTAGCGCTGCGTGCGGACAACTCAAAGAAAAAGAATTAAACGCAACAAATTGATTTTTCAAAGTAAATAGCTTTTTATATATACTTCTGCTTTCGAGGTGTTTACAGCAAAGGATCTATATGCAAGAAGCAGGATTAACGTCAGCGGATGTCGTTCAAGTCATATTTATAATATTGGTTGTTGGCTCAGGTGTAGGCGGATTTTTATATGCCGCTCTTAAAAACGACAAATAAAGAAGCAAACGGTCAACACTCCAGGGAGACCGTTTATGGTTGTAATAGTAGCATACTATTCTTATAGAAAACAAAATTTCCTCAACTGTTCATTTTCTGCTTAAACAAAATTAATTTTCAAAAAAAACTTCTCTTTTTCACTAAAATGTGTAGATTTCACACTGTGTTCTAAAGTGTGAATAAACTTGTAAAGAATTGTAAAATTTCTCTTACATGTAAGGTTTATTTTATATAAATTTACTCTTAATCAGTATTTCATTCACAAACTATAACATCCCTAAAATAGGCACTTTTTCGACATTTGTTAATAAAACAGTGAATGTGAATTGTGATAAAAGAAGTTATTCACATATATTTTATTTTCGAGACAATTTAATGCTCAATCTAGTGAGTATTAGCGCAACTATGTTTATTTTTCTCTTTCGTTTCACGTGAAACAGATTTGAAGATCTCATCCAAAAAATTAACATTACTATTCACTTGATATGAAATATTTTTATATTCAAAAGAAAGTTCATCAGCATGCAAAAGTAATCTTGATGCTCCTGTAATTTTTAAACGTTCTTCCGTTGATAATTCTCTATCCAAATATTTAGTTGTTACCCATTCATCAACTCCGTAAAGTGGATCACCAACAATCGGATGTTTCACGTGAAGCAAATGAACTCTAATCTGATGTTGTCTTCCAGTATGAGGATAACAAGCAACAAGTGTCATATCAAGATCACTAAAATACTCTAAAGGTTTGAAGTAGGTCTCAGAACTTTTACCCGTTTCATCAACTTTTACGATAGAACGAAGCACGCCTGATGTAGCATCTTTATTTATCTTCAAAGGTTCCTTACATGTAAGCTCATTTTTAAACTCTCCGCGAACCATTGCAAGATATCGTTTCTGCATATCTCTTTCTTGAAACATCATCTTGATATCTCGCTCACTCTCTTTGTTTTTAGCACACAGCACGAGGCCACTAGTCTCCATATCAATACGATGCGTGATATTTGCATCCATTCCAAATTGGTACTTGACTTCGTCTATAAGAGAATAGGGCGTATAGCGATTTTGAGGATGAATGAGCACACCTGTGGGCTTATCAAAGAGAACAAACTCCTCTGTTTCAAATGTCGGTTCTAAACCTCTTGTAATTGGCTCAAATGTGATGAACTCTATATCACCACTTATCTCATCTTTATCTTTTTCTACAACGTCTCCATTTGCAAAAACTCTTTTACGCGCTATAAATCTTTGTGCATCACTTTGAGAAAGCCCTAGCTCTCGCATTAAAAATAAAAAGGCTTTTTGTTTCTCTTCTATATGAAATTTTTTTATGACAAATGGCAAAATTAATCCCTTTAAAAGTCTATGTTGGATAACATAAATAACTTATAATTTTCGAGATTTTAACATAAATAAGGTGGGTTACATGGTAGAGCGCTACGCACGTGAAGAGATGAGTTCTAAGTGGACGATGCAAGCAAAATATCAGGCATGGCTAGATGTAGAAGTAGCTGCCGTTAAAGCTTGGGCAACTCTTGGAAAGATTCCTCAAGAGGATGCAGACAAGATAGTAAAAAATGCGGGCTTTGATATAAAACGTATAGATGAGATAGAAGCGGTTACTCGTCATGACCTTATAGCATTTACAACAAGTGTCTCTGAAACACTTGGTGAAGAGAGCAGATGGTTTCATTATGGAATGACAAGTTCAGATACAGTAGATACGGCTGTCGCACTTCAGATGAAATCTTCACTAGAGCTGATCATCGAAGATGTAAAAATGCTAATGGAGTCTATCAAAAAAAGAGCGATGGAACACAAGATGACTTTGATGGTCGGACGCTCTCACGGGATACATGGAGAGCCTATAACGTTTGGCCTTGTGTTAGCTGTTTGGTATGACGAGATGGCACGCCATTTGGAAAACTTACAACAAACACTTGATGTTATAAGTGTTGGTCAAGTAAGTGGAGCAATGGGTAACTTTGCTCACGCTCCGTTAGAACTTGAAGAGCTTACATGTAAAGAGTTGGGACTCAAACCCGCACCTGCATCTAACCAAGTTATACAACGTGATAGATATGCTCGTCTTGCAACATCACTTGCATTAATGGCAAGCTCGATAGAAAAGTTTGCAGTCCAAGTTCGCCATTGGCAACGTACTGAAGTCTATGAGTGTGAAGAGTATTTTGCAAAGGGGCAAAAAGGTTCATCTGCAATGCCTCATAAACGCAACCCTATACTCACAGAAAACATAACAGGTTTAGCACGCATGATACGCTCTTACGCTATCCCTGCTATGGAAAACGTAGCGTTATGGCATGAGCGTGATATCTCTCACTCATCAACTGAACGTTTCTGGCTTCCTGACTCATTTATAACATCTGACTTTATGCTTCATCGTATGAATAACGTTATAGCTAACCTAACAGTTTATCCAGAGAATATGATGAGAAATCTCAACCTTACTGGTGGATTGGTATTTTCTCAACGAGTACTTCTTGAACTTCCTTTAAAAGGTGTCTCGCGCGAAGATGCATATAGAATAGTTCAACGTAATGCGATGAAAGTTTGGGAAGAGATTCAGCAAGGCAAACCGACTACAAATGAAGCTGGAGAAAGCTTGTATCTAAATCATCTTTTAGCAGATGAGGAGTTACGTAACTCTCTAAGTGAAGAACAGATAAGAGAGTGTTTCGATTACTCTTACTATACAAAAAATGTGGATAAAATATTTGCCAGAGTTTTCAAAGATTAATAATAAAAATTTATAAGATTAGGATAATTTATGATCACAGTTATCAAAAGAAATGGTAGAACAGAACCATTAGATATTACTAAAATTCAAAAATATACATCAGCTGCTGTAAAGGGCTTAGAGAATGTATCTCAGAGTGAACTTGAAGTGGATGCACAGATTCAGTTTCGCGATGGCATCACCTCTGAAGAGATACAAAAGACTCTGATCAAAACAGCTGTAGATAAGATAGACATCGATGCTCCAAACTGGACTTTTGTTGCATCAAGACTTTTCTTGTTTAATCTCTATCATCAAGTCAACGGCTTTACCGGATATGGCTCACTGAGTAAATATATGGAGCGCGGAGAACAAGAGGGACGTATTCTCAAGGGCCTCAGAGAGATGTACGATCTTGACATGTTGGAAAAACATATCGTGCCTGAACGCGATCTAGAGTTTAACTATCTTGGGGTCAAAACTCTTTATGATAGATATCTCATTAAAGATAGAAAAAATAATCCTATCGAACTCCCTCAACATATGTTTATGGCCATCTCTATGTTCTTGGCACAAAATGAAGAAGACCGTCATGGTTGGGCAATCAAGTTTTATGACATGATCTCAAAATTTGAAGTGATGCTTGCAACACCGACACTTTCAAATGCACGTACGACCAGACACCAACTTAGCTCATGCTACATCGGTTCATCTCCGGATAATATCGAAGGTATTTTTGACTCTTACAAAGAGATGGCTATGCTTTCAAAATTTGGCGGCGGCATCGGTTGGGATTGGACACAGGTTCGCTCTATGGGTTCATCTATCGATGGACATAAAAACGCAGCGGGTGGAACTGTACCATTTTTGAAAATAACAAACGATATCGCTATCGCTGTTGATCAACTAGGTACGAGAAAAGGTGCTATCGCAGTTTATTTAGAGCCTTGGCATATAGATATCCATGACTTTTTAGATTTGAAGAAAAACTCTGGTGAAGAGCGTCGTCGTGCGCATGATCTTTTTCCAGCTCTTTGGATCAATGATCTTTATATGAAAAGAGTTGAACAAGATGGTATCTGGACTTTGTTTGATCCTTATGATTGTAAAGAACTTACTAACATGTTTGGTGAAGAGTTTGAAAAGCGTTATCTTGAACTCGAACAGGATGAGTCAATTATCAAAGAAAAAGTGAAAGCAAAAGATCTTTGGAAAAAAATCTTACTCAGTTACTTTGAATCTGGCTCACCATTCTTATGTTTTAAAGATAATGCAAACCGCGCAAATCCTAATAGTCATTATGGAATTATCAGAAGTTCAAACCTTTGTACAGAAATATTCCAAAACACTGAGCCAAACCATTACCTTATAAAAATTATGTTTGAAGATGGACAGTTTATAACATATGAAGAGGATGAGTTAGTAAAAGTTGATAGCGGTATAGAAAAACCTGCTAACAAAGTTACTGCACTTGATTATCTTGGCGGACAAAAAATCTACATTGTTGAAAAAGAGAAAGTCAACGGGGCAACTGCTGTTTGTAACTTGGCGTCGGTCAACCTCTCACGTATCAATACAAAAGAGGAAATAGACAGAATCGTTCCGACTGCAATCCGTGCTTTGGATAACGTTATAGACCTTAACTTTTATCCGATGGAAAAAGTAAAACGCACTAACATGAGAAGCCGTTCAATCGGACTTGGTGTTATGGGCGAAGCTCAAATGTTAGCTGAACAAAAAATCGTTTGGGGAAGTCAAGAACATTTTGACAAAATAGATGAGATCATGGAGTCGGTCAGTTTTAATGCTATCTCTTCATCTTCTGATCTTGCACTTGAAAAAGGACAATATCCTGAGTTTTCTGGTTCAAAATGGAGTCAAGGAATTATGCCTCATGACCATGCGAATGCAGAGGTAAGAAACCTCGTTGATCGCGGCGGACTTTTTGCACCGACGTATGAGTGGGATGATCTTCGTAAAAAAGTAAAAGCGCAAGGAATAAGAAACGGGTATTTGATGGCTGTTGCACCGACAAGTTCTATCTCTATTCTTACAGGTACTACTCAAGCTATCGAGCCGATATTTAAACGTAAATGGTTTGAAGAGAACTTGAGCGGACTTATTCCAGTCGTCGCTCCAAAACTCTCTCCTGAGACTTGGAGTTATTATACTTCGGCGTATGAGCTTGACCAACGTGTGCTTATCAGAGCTGCTGCTATACGTCAAAAATGGATAGACCAAGGTCAAAGCTTGAATATCTTTATAACGCTCGACAAAGCAAGCGCAAAGTATCTTAACGACATCTATATGTTAGCTTGGAAACTTGGACTCAAATCTACTTACTATCTACGTTCTCAGTCACCTGAAACTGCAAGTGATGTTGAAGACCGCTCTATGGAATGTGTGGGTTGTCAATAAATGAAACCTTTACATGTAAGCGAGCTTAAAACATTTCAAGCTCGCTTTGAAAGGTTCTCTGGAAGTGAGATAAAAAATATAACAATCAAATCCCCGAGTGTTATAGAAATACAGTTCAGTGTTCAAGATACTGGACGTGCATTTGACTGGATTGATGTAGTATTTGAATTATCAAATGTGAATGATGCCAAATTTATCGAAAACAGTAAGTTAGCTTATCTTGATATGAGTGAGGGGATAAGTATAATTTCTGAAGATAAGTATTTTGTACTTTGTCATGGGGAATATAGCTCACTACAAACGGCTAAAGATTCACCGCTTTATATCATCTGCGAAAGCATAAAATTTAAAGAGTTGCCTTTTTCAGGCTAACTCTTCAAACAGATTCCTAACACAAACTTCTATCATCTCATACACTTTATCAAAACCCTCAAACCCATTAAAAAAATAAGGATCAGGAACATCTTGATTGTTATATCCAAATGAACCGAGTTTGTAGAGATTTTTTGCGCCAAGTATTTTCAAATTATTATAGTTATTCTCATCCAAAGCTATAACAAACTCAAACTCTTCAAGATCTTTTTTTGTAATCTGAGAAGCTCTTAGACTAGAAATATCAATACCATTATTTTGAGCGACTTTGACAGAGTTTGCACACGGTGCTTCACCCTCATGCCAGCCACCAGTTCCAGCAGATGCAACTCTTACATGCGAAGTGCCCTTTGGGTGTAGACCTTTTTCTTGCACTAACTTTTTTGCAATCCCCTCAGCGAGAGGTGAACGGCAAATATTTCCTAGACAAACAAAAATAACGGAGTTCATAACAAATTATGCTTTTTTCAAAAACTCTGTTTTAAGATAAATTTTAGCACCGTTTACACGACCTTCAATATGACCTTCAACGTCATTAGGAATCGTGATGTTTCGTACAGTCGTTCCTCGCTTTGCCGTAAAACCAGCACCTTTAACATCTAAGTCTTTTAAGATAACAACACTATCACCGTGTTGAAGGATAACACCGTTTGCATCTTTAACTATTACATCGCTTGCACTTTTTAAACCCGCTTCAGCCCAAGATTTTTCTTCATCTTCTAAATACATCATCTCTAAAAGATCTTGACGCCCAAGTTTTGTTAAAAGTCTGTAAGCCATTACTTTTACAGCTGGCACTTCACTCCACATAGAATCGTTTAGACAATTAAAGTGATTTTCATCAAGCTCGTCTGATTCAATTTGTGTCTTACATGGTAAACAAACCAAGATCGATTGTTCTGCACTTGCGTCTGATGGCGAGACTTCTAAAACTGATAAATTTTCTTCACTTCCACATAATTCACATTTACTTCCACTACGACTCATTAACTCTTTTTCTACGCTCATTTAAAAATCCTTCTATTAATTTGAAGTGCCATTTTACACTCATTGCAATTAAAACTTAATTTTGTGCCGCCAAACGCACACGCTGTGAGTGTGTAATGGCAATCGCCATCGCATCCGTAATATCAAGCGGTTTGATCTCTTTTTTGATATTTAAAAGATTTTTTACCATATATGCGACTTGTTCTTTGCCCGCTTTTGCTTTTCCAGTAAGCGCTTTTTTTATCTGAAGAGGCGTGTACTCGCTAAACTGCCCAAACTCTTGAAGAAGTTTTAACATCAAAGCTCCGCGAAACTGCGCAAGTTTTATAACCGTTTTAGGATTATGCGCATAAAACATACTCTCAACTGCAACTTCATCGATCTTAAAAGATTTAAAAAGCTGTTCTAGCGCTTCAGCCATCTGAGGGATTTGAAACTGCAGATCTTCAGCTTTCATCTTCACAAGCCCAGCTTCGACTAAAGAGATTTTTCCCTTATCCAAAGAGATGATTGCATAACCCATATTTCTCGTTCCGGGATCTATTCCTAAAATATTTATCATTTTTATCCAATCTTGTTTTAACGATTATACATGTAAAATTTTTTAATTCTCAAAATTATGACAAAAAGCAACTTTATGAATCCATCGGAGTAAATAAACAAATGAAAAAGCTTTATATTATAAGACACGCAAAATCAAGCTGGAAAGACTCAACTCTGGATGATTTTGATAGACCGCTTAATAAAAGAGGAAAAAAAGATACACCTTTTATGGCAAATATTCTCAAACAAAAAGGTGTAATTCCAGATATTATTATTTCAAGTCCTGCACTAAGAGCAAAATCAACGGCCGAATTGATCGCCAAAGAGCTAAACTTTAAAAAACAGATAACATATAATTCAAAACTTTATGAAGGTAATAAAGATAAT
The DNA here is from genome assembly GCA_903885085.1 of uncultured Campylobacterales bacterium. Lineage (GTDB taxonomy): Bacteria > Campylobacterota > Campylobacteria > Campylobacterales > Sulfurimonadaceae > Hydrocurvibacter. Next base: position 49,931 of record CAISHH010000135.1, on the reverse strand, counting down.
ATATTCGATACAATCTTAACAATAGATGAGTCGTGTAATATTGTTTTTTTAATAGGACACAATCCAGGTCTCAACATGTTTGTTGAGACTCTTGTAGATTTTAAAGAGAATATTCCGACATGTGGTATTGTTGAGCTTGAAATCGATTCTGAATATTTTAAAGATATAAGCTCTAAATGTACAAAATTACTCTTTTTTGATTTCCCTAAAAAAGAGAGAAAAACGCCATAAAAAATAAAATTTATAAAAAGATGCTGCAATGAAAAAAATTGATGAGATATTAGAAGAGTTAGAACTTCAGATTATGGGTGCCAATTGTAAAGTTTTTTATACTGAAGATGAGAAAAATTCTATTTTGAATTATTATAAACAAGTGTTACACGCACTTTTTTTAGATAAAAGAGATAAAGTATTAGAAATATTTCATGAACTTTCAAATCTAAAAATATTTCAAAATATTCCTTATTCAATTTTTTTCAATGAAATTGAATTTATAAAAAATAAAGTAGCAAACAAAGTTTTACTAGAAAGAAATGCAAATAAGCTTTTTGAACTTTTTGAACTTTTTAGAGAGATAGAAAATAGTATTGCTAAAATCTTTTTAAGCTCTTACTCACAAGAACTCATAAACAAAAATGTTCTTAGAATACGCGCTATAGAAATATTTAAAGAGAAAAAAATCATCAAATACTATGAACAGCATCTTGACTGGTTAAATGATCTTGCTTTTTCCATACATAACTTTGATACAAATCTTTTTCCACAAACAAATTCAAAACTATGTGAATTTGGAAAATGGCTTGATTCAGACGGAAAAATGACTATCTCCAACAACAGCCAATATGCAACTCTTACATTAGCTCATGATAAACTCCATCAGTTATCATCGAGAATCAAATCTCATATGAGCTCAAAAAATAAAATTGAATACATGCTTATTTTATCTATGCTTCAAAAATGTGAATATCTATCTATTGATATTGGGATAGAACTTTCATTTATAAAAAGTTCGGAGTATATGCAAAAAGCACATTATGACACGCTCACAAAACTCTTAAACAGAAACTATCTTGATGACATCTATGAAAATGAATTTAGACTAGCAAAACTTACAGATAAAACATTTTCTATAGCGATGTGTGATCTTGATCATTTTAAAGTAATTAATGACACTTATGGGCATGAAAGCGGCGATATAGTTTTAAAATCATTTGCATCATTTCTCAAAGCAACTTTGAGAGAAACTGACTATATTATAAGATACGGTGGTGAGGAATTTATAATCATTTTTCCATTAACACCAATAGAAAATGGTATAAAACTGTTAGAAAGATTTAGAGTTAATTTAGAAAATTTTAATATCCAGATAGCAACAAAAAAAATCAATATTACGGCATCCTTTGGAATTATAGAAGTAGATCCAAGTCATGCGGATAGATATGAGTTCAATATTGAAAACAGTATACGAAAAGTTGATCAAAAACTTTACCTTGCAAAAACGAATGGAAGAAATAGAATAGAATCTTAAATTCTATATCTATTCACACATGTGAATATCTTTTATTCACATATATTTATACTCCTATTTAATGTACTTCTACGGTGATTCGTGTTATTATTCACATACTTAATTCACATTTCATTCACCTAAGGCAATTTATGAATATTGGCGAAAAAATCCTTCTCAAACTCAAAGAAGAAATCCCTGATATAGAGTATAAGCGCTATATCAAACAGCTCACATTTGATGAAAAAAATTCTAGTAGTGACCAAGCTATCTATTATGCACCAAATACTCTCATAGCAAATTACATTAAAACAAAGTTTTGCGAAAAAATATCCCACCTTTTTGAAGTTTACAGTTCAAATAAAGTAAATGTTCTTATAACTTTGCCATCAAAACTAGAGTCCCAGACAAAAGAAGTCAAAAATGTTATAGATAAAGAAAAAATAAAACACTCTATGCTTAACCCTTCTCATACTTTTGACAACTTTGTTGTCGGCGGTTCCAACCAGTTTGCTTACGCGGCTGCAAAAAGTGTCAGCGAAAAGCCTGGTGGCATTTACAATCCTCTTTTTATTTACGGCGGTGTCGGGATTGGAAAAACACACCTTATGCAGGCTATAGGAAATGTGCTTCAAAACCAAGGTAAAAATGTTATCTACACCTCTGTAGAACAGTTTTTAAATGATTTTCTTCGCCATCTTAGAAACGGGAATATGGATAGATTTAAAGACAAATATAGAAAGTGTGATGTTCTTCTTATCGATGATATTCAATTTCTTAGCGGAAAGGACTCTGTTCAAGAAGAATTTTTTCACACTTTTGAAGCTCTGAAAAATGAGAAAAAGCAGATCATTATCACATCTGATAAACATCCAAAACAGATAGGCGGTCTTGAAGCAAGACTCAAAAGCCGCTTTGAATGGGGACTCATTGCTGATATTCAGCCTCCAGAGCTTGAAACGAAGATCAATATTATTAAAAAGAAATGTGAAATCAACCGTATTAAACTCAGTAATGATGTTATCAACTATATTGCAACTATTATCGAAAACAATGCACGTGAAATAGAAGGAATCCTTTCAAAACTCCATGCTTACGCAAAACTAATGAACATCGACATTAATATAGAGTTCGCAAAAAATGTTTTAAAAGAACAACAAAGAGAAAATCGTGCAAATATAACCATAGACCTTATTATGGATGTTGTTGCAAAAGAACTCAATGTAAAACCAAGTGAAGTAAAATCAAAAAGCAGATCAAAAAATATTGTTTATGCGAGACGAATTGCCATCTATCTGTGTCGTGATCTTACTACAAACTCAATGCCACAACTTGCTCAATATTTTGGTATGAAAGACCATACTGCTATCTCTCATACCATGAAAAAGATCAATGAGCTTATCAAAGATGATGAAGATTTTAAAACAAAAATAGAAGAATTGAACAATAAAATAAAAACTGCTTCATAGATAAAATAAAATTTATTTGTAAGCTACATAAAAAAAGATATAATTTGAGAAGTGAAAAGATGTGAAAGATGCTGATATGTGCATTCACACAAGTATGTTCGAGTGTAGCGGGTAAATAGTGGTTTTTTCACATACTCACAACCCCCTACTACTACGTACTAATAATTTAAAAAATAAATAGGAAAAATCATGAAAATAACAATAGCAAAATCTATTTTTGAAAACATTCTACTTTCTTCTCAACCTTTTTTAGAAAAAAAGGATACTTCACAAATTACATCTCATATATATATAAAAGTAGAAAATTCTGTATTAACTCTTAAGGCTACAGATTATGAAATAGGTTTACAAGTAAAAATAGACCAAATTCACGCCTCAGAAGATGGAGAAGTTACTGCTAATGGTAAAAAATTATTAGACATTATCAGAATATTAAAAGATAAAGAAGTTACTTTAGAAACTAAAAATGATATTTTACATATTACTCAAGCAAATTCTAAATTTAAACTTCCAACATTTTTATCAAATGAATTTCCTGCATTTCCAAGTTATGAGGGTAAACCAAGCATATCTATAGAATCTCATACTTTAGTAGAATCACTAAAAAAGATAACGCCTGCAATCGATTCTAATAATCCTAAATTTGAACTCAATGGTGCTCTTTTAGATATTAAAAATGATAGCATCTCTTTTGTTTCAACAGATACAAGACGTTTAGCTTTAGTAAGTATAGAAAATTCTACCGAAAATGAACTTTCACTTATTATCCCAAAAAAAGCAATTATTGAAATCCAAAAACTCTTTTTTGACAATATTGAGATCTACTATGACAATACTTATCTCATAGTTCACTCTAATCAATACACATTTTTTACAAAACTCATTAATGGAAAATTTCCAGATTATTCTAGAATCATTCCAAAAGAGATTACAAAAACAATTGTTCTTCCAAAATCAAATATAATTGATTCTATAAAACAAATCACTACTATTTCAAATGATATGAAAATCACTCTTTTAAAAGATACTATTGTATTTGAAAGTTTAAGTAATGATAATATTGAAGCAAAAACAGAAATTACTCATGAAACTGGTTTTGATGAACCATTTGTTCTTGCAGTAAATAGCAGATATATTTTAGATTTTCTTGCTCAAATAGATTCACAAGAATTTACAATAGGACTTAACAGTTCAAATCTTCCTTTTGTTTTAACTAATAATAATTTTAAAACAATCGTTATGCCTATCGTTATATAAAATTTTTATAAAAAAGAGTCTGTAAAATGACTCTTTTCTTTCAAGTTGACATAAAAAATCTTTCTCTCAACAATTTTCAGCTAAAATAAAAACAATTTAACCTCTCTTGGAGCAATTATGGAACAAAACTACGGTGCAAGTAATATAAAAGTATTAAAAGGCCTAGAAGCTGTTAGAAAGCGTCCTGGTATGTATATTGGTGATACTGGACATCGTGGACTTCATCATTTAGTCTACGAAGTTGTTGATAACTCTATTGATGAGGCAATGGCTGGACACTGTGATACTATAACCGTAGAACTAACAAAATCTGGTTCTACTAAAGTATCAGATAATGGACGTGGTATTCCAACAGGTTTACACCCAACAGAAGGTATTTCTGCAGCTACTGTCGTTTTAACAGTTTTACATGCTGGTGGAAAGTTTGATAAAGATACTTACAAAGTTTCTGGTGGTTTACACGGAGTTGGTGTTTCGGTTGTAAATGCACTCTCAGCTGATCTAAAAATGACAATTTATAGGGATGGCGAAATAAATTATCAAGAGTTTAAAGCAGGTATTCCTCAAAAGCCTATAGAAATTACAGGATCAACTCGTAAACATGGAACAACGATAGAATTTTTTCCAGATCCAACAATATTTACAGAAACAACAACTTTTGAATATGATTATTTAGCTCGTCGTTTTAAAGAACTTGCATACTTAAATCCAAAAATAAAAATTATATTTTCTGATGAGAGAGATGGAAGAAAAGAGGAATACCATTTTGAAGGTGGTATTACTCAATTTGTTGAAGATATCAATAAAAAAGAAAAAGTTGCAGCACCTTTTGAATTTAATGAAAAAATCGAAGATATTGAAGTTGATATAGCTTTTATGTACAACGATACATATGAGGAAAAACTTTACAGCTTTGTAAATAATATTCGTACTCCAAACGGTGGAACTCATGAGGCTGGATTTCGTGCAGCTCTTACTCGTGTAATTTCTAATTATAATTTAAAAAATAGCAATGCAAAAGAAAAAGATGTAAAAATAAGTGGTGAAGATGCATCTGAGGGTTTAATTGCAGTTGTTTCAGTTCGTGTTCCTGAACCTCAATTTGAAGGTCAAACAAAAGGAAAACTTGGAAATACTTATGTAAGACCGCTTGTTCAAAAAATTACTTATGAACAACTAAGTAAATATTTTGAAGAAAATCCTATCGAAGCAAAAGCAATTGTCCAAAAATCACTTTTAGCGGCAAAAGGTCGTGAAGCTGCTAAAAAAGCTCGTGATTTAACTCGTAGAAAAGATTCTATGAGTGTTGGAACACTTCCAGGTAAACTTGCAGATTGTCAAAGTAAAGATGCAACGATTTCAGAACTTTATCTCGTCGAAGGGGATTCAGCAGGTGGTTCAGCAAAACAAGGTCGTGACCGCGTTTTTCAAGCTATCTTACCTCTTAAAGGTAAGATCTTAAATGTTGAAAAAGCAAGACTTGATAAGATTTTAAAATCTGAAGAGATAACAAATATGATTACAGCTCTTGGATGTGGAATCGGCGAAGAGTTTAATGAAGAAAAACTTCGTTATCATAAAGTCATTATTATGACCGATGCGGACGTTGATGGTTCTCATATTCAAACTTTACTTCTTACATTCTTTTTCCGCCATTTAAGAAAAATTGTAGAAAACGGTTATCTTTATCTTGCACAGCCACCGCTTTACAGATATAAAAAAGGTAAAAAAGAGATTTACTTTAAAGATGACAGACATATGAATGACTTCTTAATTGAAAATGGTGTTGAGTCATATGAGATGGAAGGAATTGGTCAAAATGATCTTGTTTCTTTCTTTAAAATGGTAGATCACTATAAAACATCGTTGGATGCTTTAGAGAGAAGATATTCTTTAATTGAATTGATTCGTTATTTCATTGAAAATCCTGATCTGATTGGTTTACCGATGAATGAGATGTTTGAAAAAGTAAAAGAGTTCTTAAATGTAAACGGAAATAACCTTTTAACTTATACACTTTCAGAGGATCAAATCCATATCTTTGTTCAAACAAAAGGTGGTATGGAAGAACTTATTATTAATGATGATCTTTTTTCTGCTCCGCATTTTAATGAAGCTAACTATATTTATCAAAAGATTAAAGAGTGGGATCTTAAAATTGAGGGAGATTTAGTAAAAGTGCTTGAAGAGGTAAAAGATTTTGCGAAAAAAGGTTCTTATATCCAACGTTACAAAGGTCTTGGAGAGATGAATCCTGAACAACTTTGGGAAACTACCATGACTCCTGAAAACAGAGTTCTTTTACGCGTTGCTATCGATGATGCTGAGCTTGCATCTGACACATTTACTCTTTTTATGGGTGATGAAGTAGAACCTCGTCGTAATTACATTGAAACACATGCAAAAGATGTAAAGCACCTAGACGTATAACAGATATGCTATTACCCGAAAAAAAAGAGAGAGAAAATAGGTTTAAACTCGCACTTCGCATGGGTTTACCTATCTTTTTTTTGGGTCTTTTATCTATCTTTTCATTTATCAATCAACCTGCAGAACATATAACATCTTCCTTTTATATCGGCGCTACTCTTATACTTGCCATTATGATTTACTTTTTTTTATATATGATTTATAGAGGGTTTGATGAGAGAATTACTGATCCAATCACACATACATTTACTCGTGAATATCTATATAAGCTTTTAAAAAAAGAGATTCAAAAAGAAGATTACTCCATAATTCTTATTAGTATAGATAATCTTCATACGATTAATGAAGTATATGGAATAAAAAATGGAGATAATATTCTTTATGGTATTGTTAAAGAGATTTCAACTTTTTTATCATCAAAAGGAATTAATGATTTTCCGCTTAGTCATATAAAAGGGGGAGATTTTTTAATAGGATTAAACGGAGAGAAAAATGAGTATACCTCTATTATTGATCTCATGTGTTTAAAATTTTCTACATGTAATCTTTACGGCATTGAGGTTCAAATAATAGCTTCTATTGTTGATAACAACTTTTCAAAAAATTTAGATTATTTGATAGATCATCTTTTTGAACAACAAATTCTCAATAAATCTTCAAAAAATATTTTCAAAGAAGATGATATCATTGATCCCAATGATGTACAAATATCTATAATTGATGCCATAAAAAATAGTAATTTTAAAATATATAGTCAAAATGTCTATGATAAAGATGGAAATATATTTTTAGAAGACTTATCAATAAAACTTCAAATAGAAAATAAAATAATTCATCAAAATACTTTTATCCCAGTTGTAAATAGACTGGGGCTTTCAAAAGAATTTGATCTTGTTCTTTTGGATAAAGTAGCAAAAATGGCATCTACAAATGAAAGAATATATTCAATTTGTGTTTCACCCACTACACTTAGAGAACCCTCATTTGTATCACATATGAAAAACTTATTAGGTACATACATATCAATACAAAACAAAATAGTCCTTTTAATCTCTGAAATTGATTATTATAATAATATTTTGCGTTATAATCAAACAATTCAAAATTTGAGAATAATGGGCGTATACATTGCAATAGACAGATTTGGGGAATACCATTCGAGTTTTTTATATTTTAGAGAAATAGAAGTGGATATGATTCGATTTGATTCAAGATACACAAAAAACTTGAGTTCTATGCGCTATAGAGATATTGTAAAAGGTTTACATGAAAGTATAAATGATCTTCATTCAAAGTCATGGATAAAGATGATTGAAGATGAAGATACATATAAAGTATCCAATGAAATAGGTATAGATCTTTTACAAGGTAGATATTGTGATAATAAAAATTTTACAGGAGAAATAGATTGAAATATGGTGAAAAAGTAGTATTAGAATTTGATATTGAACAAGATATAGAGATATGGCCAAATCTACACAAGAGAGATTATCTTATTAAACTAACTCTTCCAGAGTTTAGTTGTTTATGTCCTAGAAGTGGTTATCCAGATTATGCAACGATCTATATCGAATACACTCCAGATGAATGGGTTATAGAACTAAAAGCGATAAAACTTTACATCAATTCATTTAGAAATAGATATGTCTCTCATGAAAATGGCGCAAATGAGATTTATGAACTTTTAGAAACAAAATTAAAACCAAAATATCTTAAAGTTGTTGCTGATTACAATCCAAGAGGAAATGTACATACACTTATAGAGATCGATAGTTCAAAAATAGAGCGTTAAACAATAATAAACAGGAGAGTATCCAATGTTTGGTAGATTGTTAAAAAAAAGTGAAAAAACGGCTGAAAAAGGTTTAAATGAGCTTCATGAATATCTTTCTAATATAGGTATTTCTGAAATGAGAAATCTTTTACTTGGACAAATTGAAAAGTTTCCTATTAATGAAGAGATGATAGTAGAAATACTTAAAAAAATGACTTATCAAGATGACAAATCTGGTAAACGATTTCTTGAGAGTAGTGATGCTGATAGTAAACTCAAAAAAGCATTTGAAACAGTTATTACGGCTGCAAGTAGTAAAAAAATGTCTGTTGAAGCGATTGAATTAATTCAAAAATTTATCCTTATGTATACAGATCTCATTGATGGTTTTGATACAAGAAATAAGCAAATATATATGCATAAATTAACAAAAGCGATAGAGCTTTCCATCAACACAGTAGAACAGCTAACAGCTTACATAAATAAAATGGCCGTAATCAACAGATAAATACATCAACATAGTTTTTAAGCCATATTTTTGCGTCTTTTATATTTGTAAAATGTTCTTGAAGTTGAGCATCATACGCTACTTCTAAAATAGTTGAAAATAAAGTAGATGGGTTTAGTCCAAGTTCTATAAGATCTCGTCCATATAAGAGAGGTTTTGGCTTACATGTAAGTACGCTGAGTTGTTCTGCTCTCTTTTTTATCTCTTTAAAATCTTTACCTTGCGCTTCACCTAAAATCAATAAATTTTGAATTATTGTTTTTGTGCTCAATAATAGAATATCGTAATTACTCAGCGGCTTTTGTGCAAGATCATTTAAAGCATATCTGTACATGTAAAGATTTAGTACTTCATCTATTATCTGCGTTTCATCTAAAAGTTTTTGTAAAAAAAGTTCCACATCTTCGGTTAAATCAAAATGCAAAACTATCAAACTTAACATCAAAACCATATCTCTTTTAGAATTTTCAGTTTTAAGATTTGTTATAACATCTATATGTTCAAATAGATTATTTTTATTGGAGATTTCTGGAAAATATTTTGTAAGTCCAAATGTCTCAAAAAGAGCCAAGCCGATAGAAGGCTTTTTAGATTTGAGCAAAAGCTTTGAAAACTCTTCATATATTCGCTCTTTAGGAAGTTCTTTTATAAAACCCTTCTCACAAAGATAACGACATAATTCAATCAGTTCTTCTTTACATGTAAGCCCAAATCTTGCGCAAAACTGAACTGCTCGCAAAACACGCAGCGGATCTTCTATAAAAGTCTCTTTATTCACATAGCTTAGTATTTTATTGTTTAGATCTTTTTGTCCGTTGTAAGGATCTAGTAAAGTATGACTATTAAGATCAAAGCCTATCGCATTTATTGTAAAGTCACGTCGCGCGGCAGCTTCAGCAAATGAGAGTTTTGGATCAAGCAAAACATCAAAACCTTTATGTCCAGATCCCGTTTTTTTTTCAAGTCGAGGAAGAGAAAAGTCTAACTCATAGCCAGCATAGGAGAGTTTTAAAATCCCAAAGCTTTTTCCAACAAGATTTATACTTCCAAAAGGCTTTAAAATCTTCATCATCGCATCAAAATCAGCGATGTTATATACCTCGATATCGATATCTTTGATGGCAAATCCAAGCAGAGAATCTCTTACAAATCCGCCGACCAAAATAGGTGAAGCACCACTGTTTTGTAAAGCTGTGATAATAGGTTCTAAAAACTTTGGTACGTTTATCATTTTATAAGCGGCTTTAGGTCAAATCCAAATGAAGATCCAACATTTGGTTGGCTTGAAATTAGAAGAGTCGTATGATGAAGTTTAAGGATAAACGAGACTATAGCAAGTCCAAGTCCCATAGAATTATCCCAGCTATTTGTTCTTACTCTGTAAAATTTAGAGGTAATTTTTTCTATCTCAGACTCGGCAAAACCGATTCCATTGTCATTAACATACAAAATGCCATCCGATATTGTTATCTCAATATTATCCTCAGAATATTTCAGCGCGTTATCTGCGAGGTTGATAAGGACAAGTTCAAGCATCGTTTTATCTGCGTGGATTTTGAGATGTTGGATATGGAGATCGATGCTTCTGTCTTTGTATTTTGCTTTGAGATTATTTGCAACTTCAATACAAAGATCGAAAATATCAAACTCAGTAAAAGAGATGGAAAGATCATTATTTTCGAGTTTGATAGAAAGTGCGAGTCTATCTATCATAGAAGACATTTTTTTGCCATTTGAAAGAATTTTGTCCAAAAACTTATTGCGTATATTGATATTGATATTTTCATCATCGCGAATAGTTTCCGTATAACCCATAATAGCTGCAATAGGGTTTTTAAACTCATGAGAGATAGCTGAGAGAATATCGTTTCTCTGCTTATTGATAAGTCGCATTTTGGCTTCATGCTTTCGTTTTTTCTTATCTCGATTTGCAAGTTTTTTTACAAGATTTTTTAAGAGAAGTGATATCTGTAAAAACTCGCTGAAATATTGAGTTTTGATGACTGCCTTATAATTTTTATTGGAAATTTCATTAAGATAGTTGGAAATCTGACTAATATCGTAACTGACTCGTTTGCTTATCTTGCTTGTAATAATGAGGGCGATAAACATGAAAATAGTATACACAATAATAATTTTGATATAGATGCTATAAAACTCTTTTTCGATAGAACCAAGGTTTTGTGCAACCCTTATATATTTTTTTGAATTTGTATATTTTGCAACATATAAAAACTGGCTATTGAGTGTCGCTGAGAGCCGTACGGAGGAGCCAAAAGTTGATTGTTTTGCTTGTATAATTTCGATTCTTTTGAGATGATTTTCCATCTTTTCTTTATTGAAATTCGTTTCTGCAAGAACTTTACCATATTCATCAATAATTGTAAGACGTCTGTCCGCTATTGTATGGATGCTATTTATATATTGAGTAAGATTGTCAACGTTCTCTAAATTAAGATCTACAATATTAACAATATCAATCAGCTCTCTTTTGGAATTTTCTAAGATAATTGATTTGAGAGCATAATAGCTAACCACGGAAGAGATTAAAAGTGTTGCAATATAAAGACCTAAAAAATTATATAAAAAATATTTATGAAGTTTTATCAAAATTTATCCTTGACTTATGAAATTGTGTAACCGACACCACGCACACTCTTGATATACTCTTTCTCTTTTGTCGGATCTATTTTTTCTTTCAGTCTGTTTATCGCAACATTGACAGTGCGGTCTTGATAAATTTCATCATTTCCCCAAACTTTTTCAAGTAAATAATCGCGGTCTAGGACGATATTTTGATTTTGAATAAGAGTTAAAAGAAGTTCAAACTCCAGTTTTGTAAGATCGATTTTTTCTTCAGAAACAAAAACAGTTCTTGCTTCAAGATTTAATACAATATCTTTATATTCTATCTCTTTCATTGAAGAGAGAGGATTTGTTCTTTTTAAAACTGCTTTGATTCTAAGAACAAGCTCTTTCATGTTAAATGGTTTTGTGATGTAGTCATCTCCACCGCTTAAAAAGCCCTCTTCAATATTTTGTTCGCTATTTTTTGCGCTGAGGTAGATTACCGGCGTTGTAACACCATTTTTGCGTAAAGTAGCAACGAACTCACTGCCTTCAACTCCGGGAAGATTTCTATCCATGATGATAAGGTCGACTTTTTCCTCTTCAAGAAGCTCTTTGACATTTTTAGTGTTTAAAAAACCGATAGTTTCAAGTCCTTCTTTGTTTAGAGAATACTCGATCAGCTCTAAAATATCCTCTTGATCTTCAACAATTACAATTAAATTACTCATATTTTTACCACTTTTTATTTATGATATCAAAATAATGATTACTATCTGATTACAAGCTAAATTTCCAATATTGAGAGTGATAACCAAAATAACAGTAGTTTTTAGGTATAATCCCGAAAATTTATCTCTAAATTATAGAGAACTACGAGGAAAACACCTTGCAAAAGATTAGAAACATAGCGGTTATCGCGCACGTTGACCACGGTAAAACTACATTAGTTGATGGTTTGTTAGAGCAATCAGGAACATACGGAGCTCACGAGCAACATGATGAAAGAGCAATGGATAGCAATGCTTTAGAAAAAGAAAGAGGAATTACAATTCTTTCTAAAAATACAGCAATTCGTTACAAAGATTACAAAATCAATATTATTGACACTCCGGGCCACGCCGATTTCGGTGGAGAAGTTGAGCGCGTTTTAAAAATGGTTGATGGTGTTTTAGTTTTAGTTGACGCTTATGAAGGTGTTATGCCACAAACAAAATTTGTTGTTAAAAAGATGCTTGCTCTTGGTAAAAAACCAATTGTTGTTATCAATAAAATCGACAAACCTTCAGCTGATCCTGAGCGTGTTGTAGATGAGATGTTCGACCTTTTTGCTGCTATGGATGCGACAGAAGATCAACTAGATTTCCCAGTTATTTATGCTGCTGCACGTAATGGTATAGCAAAACTTGATATGGCCGATCCAGATGGTAACTTCGAATGTATTTTCGAAACTATCTTAAGCCAAATCCCAGAGCCTGAGGGTGACAGAGAAAATCCTGTGCAAGCTCAAGTATTTACACTTGATTATGATAACTATGTTGGAAAAATTGGTATTTCTCGTATTTTCAATGGTGTTGTTAGAAAAGGAAGTAACATTCTTCTTGCTAAGGCAGATGGAGAGATGGTTAAAGGTAAGATTACTAAACTTATCGGTTTTCATGGTCTAAACCGTATGGAAATTGATGAAGCTGAAGCTGGCGATATCGTTGCATTTGCAGGTATTGAAACTGTTGATGTTGGAGATACTGTTTGTGATCCGACTAAACCAATGCCACTTGATCCTCTTCATATTGAAGAGCCGACTTTGAGCGTTGTATTTTCAGTAAATGATTCTCCACTTGCAGGTCAAGAGGGTAAACACGTCACTTCAAACAAGATCAAAGAGCGTTTAGAATCAGAAATGCAAACAAACGTTGCCATGAGATATGAAACAGTAGGTGAAGGTAAATTTAAAGTTTCAGGACGTGGTGAACTTCAAATCACGATTCTTGCTGAAAATATGCGTCGTGAAGGTTTTGAATTCGGTATTTCTCGTCCAGAAGTTATCGTTAGAGTCATTGAAGGGGTAAAATGTGAACCATTTGAGCACCTTGTGATCGATCTTCCTGCAGATTTTAGTGGTTCTATTATCGAACGTCTTGGTAAACGTAAAGCTGAGATGAAATCTATGATCCCAATGGGTGAAGGTTTCCAACGTATCGAGTTCGAAATCCCTGCACGTTCATTGATCGGTTTCCGTGGACAGTTCTTGACAGATACAAAGGGTGAAGGGATTATGAACCACTCATTCTTAGAATTCCGTCCATTTAGCGGTTCTGTTGAGTCTCGCCAGTATGGAGCACTTATCTCTATGGAAACAGGTGTTACTCTTGCATACTCACTATTTAACTTACAAGATCGTGGAGTTATCTTCATAGGTCCACAAGTTAAAGTTTACGAAGGTATGATCGTTGGAGAGCATTCACGTTCAAATGACTTGGCTGTTAACCCGATTAAAGGTAAAGCACAGTCAAATGTTCGTTCATCAGGTGCTGATGAAGCGATCAAACTTGTTCCACCACGTGATATGAGTTTGGAACGTGCATTAGAGTGGATCGAAGATGATGAGCTTTTAGAAGTAACACCATTAAGTATCCGTATTCGTAAACGTTTCTTAACTGAAAGTGAACGTAAACGTAATACTCGTAAATAATTTATACCCCCTTACATGTAAGGTTTTATCCTTACATGTAACCCTCTTTTAAGTGGTTTTGCTGATGCATTCATCACGCTCAATCAACAACATATTTATTAATTTACAAGGTAAGATAGAATGAAAAAAATTATAGTATTAGCAGTAAGTGCATCAGTTTTATTTTTAAGTGGATGTACAAAACAAGAAGATCCAAAAGAGATTGGAACAAAAATTTGTAAAGCGCTTCAGGTTATGGATTTTACTGAGTTGAAAAAATATACTGATGAAGAGTCAACAAAAGAGATAGATGCTGGTCAAAAGAAGCTAGAAGAAGCAAAAACTCAAATAGCAGCTCTTCCTGCAGAACAACGTGATAGCATACAAAAAGTTTTTGATGGACAAATGGCTATGGTTAAACAAAAAATGGCTGATATCAACTGTACAAATATCACAGTTCAAGATGGTTCAGATAAAGAAAGTAAAGTTGTTCTGATCGATGGAAAACCGACAAAACTTAAACTTATTGAAAACAAATGGAAACTTACTAAATAAGTTTTTAGCACCTCTAAAACCAATAAACTTTTCTTAAAGAGTTTAGGACTATAATCATGGACTTATAAAGAGGTGCAAAAATGATCAATAGAAAAAAGATTTACAATCCAGAATCAACAGAACACGTCAATGACAGACAGATCTTTGGCGGAAATCCTACAGGTATTTTCGAGTTAAATAATATCAAATACCAGTGGGCTTATAATCTTTGGGAAGTTATGCTAAATAACACTTGGTTTCCAAAAGAAGTTGACCTTACACGTGATGCAAATGATTATAAAAATCTTACAGATGCTGAAAAAACAGCGTATGACAAAGCACTCTCTCAGCTCATATTTATGGATTCACTCCAAACAAATAACATTATAGATAATATCAATCCTTATGTAACAGCATCGGAAGTTAATCTTATCTTAGTACGTCAATCTTTTGAAGAAGCGCTTCACTCGCAAAGTTATGCGGTTATGGTTGATAGTATCTCTCAAAATTCTGCTGAAATATACGATCTTTGGCGCAAAGATATGATGCTAAAACATAAAAATGATGCGATTGCAGCTGTGTATGAGCAACTTTCAAAAGAGCCAACTGAAACCAATTTCTTAAAAGCTTGTTTTGCAAATCAGATTCTAGAAGGGATCTATTTTTATAGCGGTTTTGCATATATCTATACTTTGGCGCGTTCAGGTAAAATGCTCGGTTCTGCGCAGATGATACGCTTTATCCAAAGAGATGAAGTGACTCACCTCGTACTCTTTAAAAATCTTATCAACACGCTTCGTCGTGATAAGCCTTATCTTTTCACAGAACAGTTAAAAGCTGAAGTGATTGAGATGTTTAAAAAAGCTGTTGAGCTTGAAAGTAACTGGGGTCAGTATATTACTCAAGGGCAGATACTTGGACTTACAAATGAGATCGTTGATCAGTATATAAAATATCTTGCAGATGATCGTTTGACATCCGTGGGATTTGAGAAAATCTATAATGTTACAAATCCAATCAAATGGGTTGAAGATTTTGCAAAATTTAATGATCAAAAAACAAACTTCTTCGAGGGAACAGTGACTAACTACTCAAAAGGAAGCCTAAGCTTTGATGATTTTTAAAAAGGTTCTTCTTTGACTGAAGAGGAGTTGATCACTCTTGCGTATGAATTTCATACGCAAAACGATCTTAAAAATGCGCAAAAATATTATCTTCTAGCACTAACTCTTAATCCTGGGCATCCGCAAGTACATAATAATCTTGGAACAATATATCAAGCATCGCAAAACTATGAAACTGCCAGATTTCATTATGAAAAAGCGCTTATATGTAAGCCGGATTATTTTGATGCAATAAAAAATATGATCAATGTTTTAAATAAGCTGACCATAGTTTACAAGTTAGATAATGAACTAACAAAAGCCAAAGAATGCGCACTTAAAGTGATTGAACTTGATTTTGAAAATTCTGATGCGTACAATAATCTGGGTGTCATCTATAAAGAAAACAAGGATCTCTTAAAAGCAGAAAATTGTTATAAAAAAGCGATAGAACTTGATCCGACAAGCGTTGATACACTTTTAAATATTTCATTGCTCTGTCTTCTTCAAAAAGAGTATGAAAAGGGTTTTGAGCTTTATAGATACAGATATCACAAGTATGATCTCTACACGAATGCAGAATTAGTGAAAAATATGAGTTTGATTCAATCTCTTGAAGGAGTTAAGGGCAATAAAGTGTTGATAAGCTTCGAGCAGGGATTTGGGGATGCAATTCAATTTATAAGGTTTAGCTCTTTACTTGCAACTGTGAACGCGGAGTTATCATTTTATATACAAGAGCCACTACAGAGACTCTTTGCCTACAATTTCCCCGAGATAAGTTTTGTGGGCGTTGATAAATTAAAAGAGTTTAGTTACTATTTTCCCATCATGGATGCGAGTTATCTTCTGGGTCTTAGCTATGAGAATATCCCAAGCAACGAAGGTTATTTACAAGTAGATGAAAAAGATGTTAATGTCTTTAGGGTGGCAAATAGCTTGGAAACTTCTATCCAAAAAATAGGGTTTTCTTTTAAAGGAAGTTCTCTACATCAAAATGATACAAATCGTTCTATTGAACTTTCTATTTTTTTAGAGGGAGTTTTTAAACTTCAAGGAGATGCAAGACTTTACTCTTTACAGTGCGGCCTTAATGAGGATGAAAAGAAGCTTCTAAAAGAGTATGATATCGTAGATTTAGGTAGTCAAATCAAAGATTTTTATGACACAGCCGTGATGGTAGCGTGTATGGATCTGAACATTACGATTGACAGTTCTCTTGTACATGTAAGCGGTGCCTTGGCTAAAAAAACATTATTATTGCTTCCATTTGCACCTGATTGGAGATGGGGCATTGATGATTCTAAGAGTAACTGGTATGATTCTGTTAATATCTACAGACAAAAGAAAATTGGTGAGTGGAATACAGTGTTTGAGACAGTGGTAAAGGATATTTGTGAAAAATTATAAATTATGCTCATTGGCATTTGAAACAACACAAAATTATGAAGAGAATCTCCAAACACTTTTAAAACTTATTAATGAAGCACCTGATAATTCATTGATGGTTGCACCAGAAGTCTCGCTAACGGGTTTTGATTATGAAAATTTTGACAAAGTTATCGAGTTCGCGCCTTATGCAGTAGATGCAATAAAAAAGGGATCAAAAAATAAAATCATTGTTTTAACTATGATTGAAAAGAGAGATGAAAAAGTCTACAATATGGCAAAAATCTTTCATAACGGCGAGGTAGTTTATGAAAGAGGAAAATGTCGTCTTTTTCGTTTTGGCGGAGAAGAAAACTACTTTTTTGAAGATAGTGATGAGAAAGTTGAGATAGTTGAAGTTGATGGATTAAAACTCGGTGTTTTGATCTGTTTTGAACTTCGTTTTAAAGCGTTATGGCAGCAGTTAGAGGGTGCTGATATCATTGTAATCCCTTCGTGGTGGGGAGTTTTAAGAACTGAACACTTTAAAGTGCTAACACAAAGTTTGGCAATTATGAATCAGTGTTATGTTGTAGCAAGCGACAGTGCTAACGACGAATGTACAAAACAAAGTGGAATTATCACACCTTTTGGCGTGGATGAGAGAAATGAGAACAAGGCTTGCTTAGGAGTGATATATGATAAAAAAGAGGTGCAGACTATGCGCCGGTATTTGGATGTAGGTATTGGATAAAATAACAGCGATGAAAACAGCGCGTTTGGCGCAGGAGATAGAGAAAAAGTTTCCCATCTCAAAAGAGGTATCAGCGGCTATTGCCAAAACAAATCGCGAAGCCTTTGTACCTAAAGGTTTTACACACAATGCTTATAAACTTGATGCTTTGCCGATGGGTTCTTACCAGTGGATAAGTTCCCCTCTTACAGTTGCTAAGATGAGTGAGTATCTTATCTCTCATGGAGCGGACAGAGTCCTAGAAGTAGGATGTGGGAGCGGTTATCAAGCGGCAGTGCTTTCACATCTTTTTCGTGGAGTATTTACGATTGAGCGAATAGAATCTTTGATGCTTGAAGCAAAAGAGCGGTTTAAAAAATTGGGTATTCATAATGTCCATACCCGAGTCGATGATGGGCAAAACGGCTGGGAAAAGTATGCACCCTTTGAGCGAATACTTTTTTCAGCAACTGCTAAAGAAGTTCCAAAAAAACTTTTTGATCAGTTATGTGATGGTGGTATCTTGGTTGCACCAATTCAAAAAGGGAACAAGCAAGTAATTATGAGATATACAAAAAGAGGGTTTACCATTAAAGAAGAGGAGCTCGAAGATTGTGAGTTCGTTCCTATTTTAGATGGGATACAAAAGTTCTAAACGAGGCTGAGCTCTCCAAGATAGCTGTGAATAGTATTTCCTTTGGCAAGCCACTCTAAAATGCCTCCTTTGAGGTTTTTGACATTGGTAAATCCAAGTTTTTGAAGCTGATAAGCGGCAAGTGCTCCGCGAGGACCTTTTAGACAATAAGTCACGATCTCCACATCTTGTCCAAACTGTTTTGCAAGTTTATCTATCGCCATAAACTCCAGTTTTCCTCTTGGCATTGTCACTACGGTATGTGCATCAATATATCCAGATGCAAACTCTTCAGGTTCTCTAACATCTACAAGGACAACAGCTTTTGCAATATCATAAAGCTCTTCAACTTCGATCGTTTTAATTTGGCTGTTTGCCTCATCTATAAGTGCTTTGAGATGTTCTGAAAGATATGCTTCGTCACATCGTTTTGCATACTCTTCTAACTTTGTATTGAGGTTTCTCATGCCGTTCCTTTGTATGTTGTTTTAAAAAGATTAGCACACTCGAGATATATCGAAGGTTAATTTTTGTAGGTTTGTTTGGATATAATAAAAAAAATAATAAGGGTAAGGAATCTTTGCATGTATGGAATTGATTATTCTAAGCCAGAAGTAGTTCTTTTACAAGATACGGGTATCGGTGTTGCAGAAGCGGCGGCTAGAACTTGTTATGACTCATTTGAAAACAGTGAAAATGAGGTTATAAAATCTTTAGAGTGTGTGCTTCCAGATGAGACTATGTGCGCGGAAATTAACGCTATCGAAGAGTCCGCTTTACTTGATGATTTGGCATGGACTTACTTTCATCATTCGATCTTAGAACATGCAAATTTGAGTTTTCTTGTTCGCGGAACGAGTCGTGGCGTTCTTCAAGAACATGCACGTCATCGTATTCAGGCTATTAGTGTTCGGAGTACGAGATATACAATGAGTTCTGTTATCAACGCTTTTGTTGCTTCACTTCAAGATAGTAATCCAAAAGAGTTTTTTACAAGGAAAGTTTTGGGCTTTAATATGCTTGTCACAACAAATGAAGCATACAATCGTCTTGAAATCGCTGGGATATTTGACAAGCTTTCTTATCAGAAACAAGCTGTAGAAGATTTTTATGAACTTGCCGTAGCGAAGAGTTCTTTATCTCTTTTGGAAATACATCAAGGCGATAGTGAAGCTCTTTTTACAGCTCTGCAAGCTGGTAAAAAGAAACGAAATGTTGGAGATGCTTTCAAGCATATTGTTACAGACAACTTCAAAGTAGATATGGTCGTGACCTTTAATCTCAGGAGTCTCAAAAACTATTTTACTCTTCGTGAGAGTGGAGCGGCTTATTTTCAAATACGCTGGTTGGCTCAAGAGATGATGAAAGTAACTCCAAAAAAATATCTGGATCTTATAATTAAAAAAGGAAAAGAAAATGCGTAAACTTTTACATATAAGCCTCTTTATTCTACCGTTTGCAATTAGTGGATGTTCTTTCACTGTCAATGCTGCAATGTGTGATCAGATACGAACAGATCCAAATGCTGTAATTCCTCAAGAGTGTCGAAACTATGATGAAAAAGAGGCAGAAAAAGCTTCTGTGATTAATCATGAGATCAACGGTAGCGATATCATCAAGTTTTCTCCAAAAGAGAAATAATGCAGCCCTATGAGCGTTTTTTTAGAGTGGAAGATGATTTCCGCTCCGCTTATTCAAGAGACCGTGATCGCATTATCCACTCGGGAAGTTTTCGAAAGCTTGAGTACAAAACTCAGGTTTTTTTAAACCATGAGGGAGACTTCTTTCGTACGCGTCTTACCCACTCCATAGAAGTTTCTCAGATAGCTCGCTCTATTTCAAATAATCTTGGACTACAAGAACCTCTTGCAGAAGCGATCGCTCTCGCTCATGACCTTGGTCATACACCTTTTGGACATATTGGCGGAGATACGCTCGATGAGTGTTTGAAAAAAGATGGCTTTCATAATGGTTTTGAGCATAATTTTCAGAGCTTTCGTGTTGTGAGTTCTTTGGAAAAACGCTATAAAGCTTTTGATGGTTTAAATCTTACTTTTGCAACCTTAGAGGGAATCCTCAAACATTCTTATCCATACAAAAAAAATTTTCTTCCACCTATCATCGATGAGCGTTTTCATCTTTCTACGCATCCTTCCATTGAAGCGATGGTCGTTGATCGCGCAGATGAGATTGCTTATATCAGTCATGATATTGATGATGGCATTAACTCTGGACTTATCACTTTTGATGACCTAAAAGAGAGTGAACTGGTCTCTTACATACTTAAAAAAGTGCATGATGAGGGGATTGATGAAGAGAATGATGAGATGTTTCGCTACCGTTTTAGTTCACATCTTATCAACCATCTTGTTTATTCACTTTTAGAATATTCAAAACATAAGGTAATCGATAGCGGAGTTCTTAGCGGTGTCATTGATGCTAAACAGGAAATTCCAATTGGATTGGATAGTGAGCTTGAAACACAGGTGAAAAAGCTGAAAAAACTGCTTTTTGTCAAACTCTACCAAAGTAAAGAGATTACACGAAAGATGTTTGCGGGAAAACAGGCTATTAAAGGGCTATACAACGCTTTAATGGAAGATGAGAAAATATTACCGACATATTATAGAGAACTCTTGCATGGTAGAGCTAAACACAGAGTCGTAGCGGACTATATGGCTTCTATGAGTGATAGATATGCGATGAAGCTTTATAATGAGTTGTATGGAAGGATATAGGCTCTAGAGCCTATATATTAGATTACTGTTTTAGACCTATTAGAGTCTGAAGAAGTTGATCCGAAGTTGTAATAGTTTTAGAGTTTGCCTGATATCCTCTTTGGATAACGATGAGCTCTGTGAGTGAGCGTGAAAGATCGACGTTTGACGACTCAAGCGCAGAACTTTGGATAAATCCGCGTCCACCAGTTGCAGCAGTTCCATAGATAGGATCTCCTGAGTTTGCTGATTGTGTATAAAGATTTCCACCCTCAACAGAAAGACCACCATTATTTGCAAATTTTGCCATCGCGATCTGTGCGAGGCCAAAACTTCTACCATTTGTAAATGATCCAACTAAAGTACCACTTTGATCGATACGAATCCCTACTAAATCCCCACCAGTAAAACCATCTTGGCTGATACCTGATGTCGCGGAAGAACTATCAAAACTTGTCAGCCCATCAAATGCACCGGTAGTACCTAGAGCAAGATTGATTGGTTGATTTGGCTTTGAACCGTTGTTTGCTGAAAATGTTAGATTTGTTATGGTATTCCCCGCATTTTTGAGTGAACCATCCGGATTAAACTCTACTGTTCCAAGCACGATATTTGATGGTTGACCTAGAGTTCCAGCCGGAGATGGATTAAGTGTGCTCGGTGGTGGAACTGTAACGCTCACATCCCAAGTACTTCCTTTTGTAGGATCAAAAGAAGATTTTGTAAAATCTACCTTTACTGTGTGTTTTGAACCAAGTGAATCATAAATATCGATACTCGCAGAGTGTGTTGGCACACTAAAGGCTTGAGATGAACGTGTTGTTGCGCTTCCCGCTGGAAGAGAACCACTTAATGCACCGATCATAGTATCAAAATTTGCATTGGCAATGGTCGTAGCACTTGTAAAAGGTGTAACAGCGATATTAATATTTTTTCCAGTCGCATCAGGATTGGATACTTGAAATTTTCCAGACGAATCTACTGTAACTGTAGCTTTTGGATTTAGATCTCCTGCAATTCCCTTCATCTGTGTATCTTGTGCAAGATTTTGTAATCCGTTACGAAGGTCTTCGCTGTTTGTAAAATAATATACGCTATTGGTAGGTGCATTCCATCCAACTTGATTTACACTTCCATCCGTATATATAAATTGTTTGGAAGGCGAATCATTAGCGGTAACTAGGCCAGATGTTGTTCCCGTCCCAGCTACTACTAGATCTATGTTTGTGTGTGTTCCAGAATTATCATTTGAAAGAGTGATCTTACCAGTTGCATCAACAGACGCAGTAACACCTGTTGATGATGGCACCAGCAATAGTATTGCCATCTGTCACAGCACTACCTGTTAATGGGCCAACATCTGCTATAGGTACTCCATTTATTTGAATATCAGTACCAGTAATTGTGCTAGCTGCAGCGGCAGTAGGAGCGGTAGAGGCTGCAACTTGGGCACTTCTAAAACCAATATTTTCACCTTGACCATTTTGCAGAAGAATTGCCTGACCACTTCCGTTGACCATAACATTCATATTTTCTGCATGTTCAATTCTTAGACCATTCGTATCTTGTAAAATCATATTTGATGTTTCATTGTTGGCTTCACCGAGATCAAGTACCCCATTGCCATTTAAATCGACTGCTCCATGAACTGAATCAAGTGCGCTGATAGCTCCAAAAGTATTAACAGTAGCTCCAGAATCAAGATTCGCTTTGAGTACAACTTGAGTACTTGCCTGAGCAGGAGTTGTAAGTCCTGGAGGGATACTTATAGGTGCGATTGGTGCAGTTGAATCAACTTTTCCAGTCACTGGATCACGGAGCCAGCCTTGAACGACATAGCCGTTATTGTCTACAAAGTTACCTGATGCATCAAAACTAAAATCTCCATTACGGGTAAATGAGTTTGTTTTTCCAGCGTCACTACTTACAACAAAAAAACCATCGCCTTGGATAGCACAGTCGGTATTTTTGTCGGTATTTTGCACAGAACCTTGAGAATCGATGCGAGTCATAGAACTGATTGTTGTTCCAAGACCGACACCTGTGGAGTTTTTACCGCCAAGATCGCCTTGAGGTGCGGTTGCAATCTGATTTACTTGTGAGAGTAGGTTTGAAAAGTTTGCACGAGAATATTTAAACCCCACAGTGTTAACGTTAGCGATGTTGTTTGATTCGACATCCATCGCGATTTGGTGCGCCTGAAGACCAGAAACGCCAGAAGACAGAGATTTTAACATTTTAAATCCTTTCTGCTAAATAAGTAAATATGATAAGCAATTTATATTCCATATTATTTATGCATCTGTAAAGCTTTTTGTATCATTTGGTCGCCCGTAGTGATAAGCTTTGCTGCTGCGTCGTATGCGCGTTGATAAATAATAAGGTCCGTAAGTCCTGCTGTAGGGTCTACATTTGAACTCTCTAAAGTATTTGTCATAACGGTTGAACCATTAATATTGTTGCCATTGGCATCTTGATAAAAAAGTGGCTTTCCGCTGTTTGCACTTTGTAAAAAGTTTGTTCCGTTGATATTATTTAAACCCTGATCGTTTGCAAAATGAAAAACACCTATTTTTGCCATAGAAACTTGTCTGCCATTTGTAAAAGTAGCCATAACTTCAGCATTTTGATTGATTTTGTATCCCGCCAAATCCCCTTGTGGGAGTCCATTTGCTGAAGAAGAGGATGTTACAGGTGTATCATTTGATGTGATACCAATGTAGCCAGTTCCTAGGTCAAGAGCGACACTTGTTCCATTATTATTGATAGAACCTAAGGTTGAACTTAGTTGTGCGCCAGCTGTATCAAAAAGCATAGTTCCTGTTTGTGTATCATAGATTGTCGGAGTTCCTCCAACTGTTGCAGGTGAACTTGCTTTTGCAGTCACATCCCATGAGAGCCCAGTTGCTGGTTGAGGAACCGTTTTGGTAAATGTTAAAGATAGAGCATTTTTATTGCCCTGTGCATCGACCATGGTCGCGCCCATAGTTTGTACAGTATCAGCTTGTCCTAGATTTCCAGTAAAAGTGACAAGTGTTGTTGGTTCAGCAGGATAAGTTAAAGTCTCAGGAAGTTTAATACTCGTTTGTGAGCCTACTGCACCAAGATTTGTTGTGGTCTGTTTGGAGGTTAAAACATTGTTAGCATCAAAATTACTTGCGAGTGTCCCAAGTACGTAATATCCATCTGCATTGACAAGATCTCTCGAGGCATCAAAATTAAAGATACCATTTCTGGTATACATTGTTTGCCCTTGACCCTGTAGACCAAACCAGCCCTCTCCATTTATGGCAAGATCAGTTCCACTGTCAGTATTATTGATGGCGCCTTCTTTGAGTATGGTTGGAGTAGCTTGAAGGCCTACACCTACGCCAATAGTCGAATTAACGGGTCCTTTTGAACTAGATGATACAGCATTTTCAAAGAGAGACTGAAACTCAATGCCGTTTCCCTTAAATCCTACCGCATCTGCATTGGAAAGGTTATTTGCAGTGACATCAATACCAGACTGTTGGGCCATAAGAGCGCTGATTCCCGTGTAATATCCCTGTGTCATGTGTGTTCCTAATAAATTGTCTGAACGCTTGAAAGCGGAACGTAGTTAGGGCCAATACCTAATAGAGTGTTTGTGCCGTCAAACTTGACTGAGTCAATAGGATAAACGCCGACTTTTGTTGCTTTTGCATTACCACTTGGGTCTGTATATGCTACAGCTACATGATATGCACCTGCATCTGCAACTTTTCCAGTAGAATCTTTTCCATCCCATGAAAATGAGTAGGTTCCAGCAGCGTTGGCACCGATAGCAATAGTTGAAATTTTATTTCCGTTTGTGTCGGTAATGGTTGCTGTTCCACTTGATACATCTGATGGAAAATAGATAGGAAAACTAACAGCATTTCCATCTGCTTTTGTTGTGACTGTATCATCGCCGAGATCAGCAATTTTTCCGATTGCAGAGACGGTTGAGAGCTGTTGCGAGCCTTGAAGAGATGCAGCGAGGGCTGTTAGCGTTTTGTTTGTATTGTCAGCAGACTCCAGAGTTGCTAGCTGTGATGTTTGAGATAAGATCTTATCTGTGTCCATTGGCTGTGTCGGATCTTGATACTGCATCTCTGTAAGGAGAAGTTTTAAAAAGTCATCTTTACCTAAAGCAGCAGCTGGATTGTTCGCTGTTCCAGTAGATGTTGTTCCTCCTGTTGCCGCAGTTTATACGGTTGAACTTGTGCTTGTTACTGACATAATCTATCCTTTATACGTATCGTGGAACCACGATCTCTAAAGAGCTTAAAATCTCTTCACTTGTCTCATCTTGATTGAAAGCTTCATATGCCTGTTTCGCACTTTCTTTTTGATGTCCATTTTGTTGCTGCTGCTGCTGTTGACTTTGTGTATCAGTGGAGCTATTAAAGTTTAATGAAGCATTATTCATTCCATTTTGAGTCAGTTGAACTTTCAAATCTCCTGCATTTTGAGAGAGCATATTGATAGCTGCGCTGTTTGATGAGATGTTGACATGAACATTTTTACCACGTTGAATAACGGTAAGATCTACTTCTCCAAATTTCTGCGGATTGAGTTTGACTTTTATCCTTGTAAATGGTGGTTTATAATCTTCTATTGCCTGCTTGATATCTTGAGCGAGATATTTGACCATCTGTTTTGCTTCATTCATTTTCACGGTGAGATCAGCTTCTGTTTGCTTTACATGCACGCCGTTCCCTTGAGTCGCAGAGATCCCCTGAGTTCCACCCTCAGACGCAGTTTGTTCTGTTGTTTGTTGATTTTCTCCATGTAAGAGTTGGCTTAAAACTGTTGAATTGGCTTTTATTTTTGTATCAGTTTTGATTTCTGTTTTAACATCTTTTTTTACTTCAGCTACCTGTGTTTGAGCAGGAAGAATTTTTTCTCCGTGAAGAAGTGCACTTAGTGGACTTTGCGGTTTTGTTATTGATAATTCTTGAGGTGGTTTGGATTGTTTTTTTCCTACAAGTTCAGCTGTTGAATGAGCAGAGAGTGTTTCATCTGGTACACTAAAAAGAGGCATCTTTTTGAGGGATTCATCTTGTGTGAGTGCTTGCGCTAAAACCGTGTCTTGTTTTTGGACTTGTTTTGGAGTTTCAATTTTTTCATTTTGAGGCTCGACACCCTTTACATGTAAGGCTTTATCATCTTTTACTGTGTCGGTTTTTGGTGTTTGAATTTTTTGTTCACTTTGCACAGAAATGACACTCAGAGCATCACTCTTTGCATGCTGTTTGATATTTTCTTTTGAAATTTCTGATTTACTATCATTTTGATTTTTCGTAATGATAGAGGATTCTGTTTTTGAAGAGGGCTCATTTTTTAAAGGGATATTTTTATCATCTTTGGCGAGTAGTTCTGTCTTTTGAACTAGCTTAGGCTCATTTTTTGTGTCGATTTTTGATTTTGTTTCAAGATCAGTTTTGGGATCAGTCGTAGAATTGCTCTTTGTTTCTTTTGGAGTTTTTGTCTGCACGGTTTCAACTGTTATCTTGCTGACATCGATTCCGACCTTTTTTGCAAGAGCGACTAAACCCTGCGTAGTTTTTGGAAGCTCTTTGATTTCACCCTTTTTAAAGGCATCGGTTTCTTTAATCTGCTCAGCGAGATAATTTTTTGCATCTTTCATCACTGATTTTAAAGTTTTTGTATCAAGAGCATTCGTGAGAGCTGGATTGACAGTGTGTACTTTTTGCTCATCACCTTTAAGAAGTGAAAGAAGATCACTTTTACTTGTAGGCTCTTTAGTATTTTTAGAGTCAATAGGAGTGTTCGTATCTTTAGTAACTGTTTTGACAGATGGCAAAGCTTTTTTATCATCAAGATGCAAAGCTAAAACACTATTTTTTATAATAGGCGTATTACTTTTGGATGAGAAAGATTGTAAAAGAGCGGCAAAACTACCTGACTCCGATTTTGAAGACTTCGATTCTGTTGCAAGCGACAATGGGGATGCAACATCTTTTGTTTGAACTGTTATCATAATCTGCTCCAAAGTTCTCTACATCTAAGAGATTTTATATAATGAAAGCAATTGTTATTCCAGAGATTATTTTTACTATGTAATCGAAGTGTAATTAATTTTTTTTATACTTCTTCCATCGTGTTTGTCGCCACGATTTCATTTCATTCTCCTTATAAGCTTTGAGAGTTGGGCCGCCACCCTGTTTTCTCTCAATGCTTTTCCTTTTAAAGTAGAAAAAAACCTGATAAAATGCCAATATGAATACATTATATATAATTGCTTCAGTTTTTATACTGCTTATTGTTTTAATAATTGTAGTTTTTTTGATTATTAGATCAAGTCGAGAAGATTCTGATATAAAAGCCAAAGCAGTATCAAACAGTACAAAAGTGCTCAGCCTAGAGCCAAAAATACCACATGATTTTGAGTCATTAAGAAAGATCATAAAAAATAAAAAAAGCAGTGCATTGCAGCTTAGCGAAGCTCTTGATCTCATCATTAAGTATCATGGAGAGATCCATCCAAAGCTTGGTATAAGAACACATCCAGAATTTGATAACTATATAGATGTGATAATAAGGTTATGTCGCCATCCGCGAGCTGACTCTAAGATGGTTGTGAAGTTTGACAAAGAGCTCAGAGCTAAAAATCCTACTTATGAAAAAGATATCAATGACACGATCACAAAAGGGTTAAACTCAAGAGTTTAACCTAGCATCTCTGTCGCGCGTCCCTGAATCATATTTATTTTGCGTGCTTTGAGAGTGCCCAATGCTTCTAGTTCCATCACACTTGTAGCAATAAGGTCGATCCCTATAGAATTTGCCGCAACTTGAAGTGATGAAATATTTTCACTTGTTTGACTGAGAAAATAGTTCACTTCAGCTTTGATATAAGCTGGTCTGAGTTCTTTGAGATAGTTGTAATCACGAGGTTCGCCAATAAATTCAAATATACCGATTTGAATATTGTAGTTTTCAAAAAGCTCTTTGAACACTTGCAGTTGTTTAGAATTTTTGGCAAGCACAATATCTGGAAGCTCAATAATAAGTTTAAATGATAAATTTTTTGCATATTTTTCAAAAAGTGATTTTAACTCATTATAAGTTGCCGGATTATCAAGATAGTGTTCTGATAATCTAAGAGAACAGATAGTGCCCTTTAGTTCAAACGGCGGTTCTTTGAGCAGTTTTTCTACTGCTTTTTTGTGAATCTCGATATCAAGACCTAGTGAGATTGCCGGGGCAATAAAGTGTCCGTAAGAGTATTTTTGACTCTCTGAAAGCAATGCGATAGAGAGGACATTGTGAACAAGCTCACCGCTTTTTATATTTAAAACTTTATAGGTATCAAAATGAATAGTATTGTGATCAAGAGCAAATTTGATCAATTTACGCCACTCCTCTTTGCCC
This sequence comes from uncultured Campylobacterales bacterium, assembly GCA_903885085.1. Classification (GTDB taxonomy): domain Bacteria; phylum Campylobacterota; class Campylobacteria; order Campylobacterales; family Sulfurimonadaceae; genus Hydrocurvibacter. The sequence goes on along the minus strand of CAISHH010000135.1, from coordinate 21,257 downwards.
ATGATTTCATCATTTGAGACTGTTTTATGAAGATAAACACGCTCTTTGTGCGGGATAAGTTTTGCTTGAGCAAGCGCATAGTCAGAAGCACTGATCACCTGTTTTACACTTTGAGTATGATGATATTTGTAGACTCCGAAGCTAAGAAATGTGACTTTTTCGTCAAGGTCTTTACTCAGTAAAATTGTGCTTCCATGATCCATATAATTTGCCAAAGATAAAGCATTTTCTTCACTACATTCAGGTAGAAGCAGAAAAAACTCTGTTCCGTTCATTCTTACGACAAGAGAATTGTTAAAATCTTTTGCTTGACGTCTGAGCATCGTCGTAATATCGACATACAGTTTATCGACGAGCTCGCGGCCTAGAGCCTGATTTGCTTCAGCCCCTCCGCTGAGAGCTATCATCATACAGATGCCATCAGGTATCTGGGCATCTACTTTTAGATATTCCGGTAGTTTGTTTAGAAGATATTTTTTATTATAAAGTCCTGTAGCTTCATCTTTGTAGAGTAATTCTGATTGATGGCGAAGTGTTTCGTTTGCATGATTGAAGATATCTTCCACTTTTTTTACCATAATATTCATAACTTGAACAACCTCTTTAAAATCCTGCGTATACGGAAGCTTTTCTTGAATAATAAATTTGTTGTTAGAGATGGCTTCTGCTTGTAAACGGATATTTTTTAAAGGTTTTAACAGCATTATGAGCAGTATATATAACAAAATTAAAGAGATGATAAAGATCACAGAAAAAGAGATTGTTAAAGAGTAAAGAATAGTGTAAAGATGCAGGTATGCTGTTGCTGTATCACACTGAACATTGAGCAAGCCGATAGGATTCCATCCCGCAGAAACATTTGCAGCAGCAATCGGCGCTTTTATAGGGATATATTTGACAAACCATTTTGGGACATCTGCGATTTTTCTTTCACTATGACGCTCATATAAGACTTGACCATTCATATCTACTAAAGAGATGCTCTGATAGGTTCCATTATCAAAATTTGCGTTGATCATGGTCGATATCATTGAGATATTCCCATTTGCACTCGCAAGTGAAAGACTAAGAGATGTAGCCGTATTTTTGGCATCGGTGTAGAGTTGGTCTTGAACAGATTTTGCGGAATTTTGAAAATTGACTCCCAAAACGGTTGCAAAGATACTCAGCAGTAGAAGAGTAACGAGAATGGATAATTGCTTAAAGAGTGTCATATTTTTCCTTTTTTTATATTGAGGATAAGATCATCCCATTTTTGAGTGGTTTTTTGATTTGCCTTTTTTGCAGAAGCAGAGAGAACATCTCCGTTAAAGTTATAGACAGGAGTAAGATCGACCCTTTTACTCGCAGGAAGAACAAAACGGTTGTTATTGTCTAAAACTAAAGGCTCAGAAGTAGGAGTTTCAAAATAAGTGAGTACCATGTGAGCCTCTTTGAACTGTGTTGACTTGACATAGGTAAAATACATTTGCTTGGGATCGATGCCCAGGTATTTAAGTGCGAAATATTTTGCGATAACATAATCCTCACAGTCACCAGCATCTCGAGCCAAAAATTCCCAAGGTGTCGCCCAATAATCGGCCATATTATAATTTTCCATATCCGATTTGTAGTTGACTTGATTGAAAAAAGTATTCACAGTATTGAGTTTTATGATAGTTGTTTTATCTTGGAGTCCCTCAAGTTTATGTTCCATATTGATAAATCTATTTTCTGCAAATTTGTTGTACTTTTTTGCGACATTGTTAATCATATCCTGCGATACATATGCTTCTGCATTTGCAAAAGTCAGTGCCAATAAAAAAAGGATAATGTACTTCAATATCATAGAAAAGATTATAACATGTGTTTGGATTGACGTTTGTTGAAATTAGAATTTTTTATTTCTACTTCATCTTTTTTCATCAAATGATAAGGCCTTAAATAAGCAGGAACAGCGCGTCCTTTGACTTTTGAAATATCTTTTAGCATGGCCTCTGCAACCACTTCTTTTTTAAGAAATAATGTACATGTAAGATAATCAAAAAGAAGCTGAGCTTGTCTTTCTATAGAGATTTTATAGGTAGATGCTGTCTGTTCATAAATCCATAAACTAAAATCACTGAAGTTTTCATAGATCGCTTCCTCTGTTTTTAAAAGATTGATACTGTTTTTAAAATTTCCGCTGTTATAGTAGATATCCCAAAAACGTGCAAATCTTTTCATATTTTGAATCTCTTTAAAACTCACTTCATTTGTCTTTAAAATATCATAAGGGGGAATATCCGAATAAACCATACCAAAAGTTCTATCATGACGGTCGATGGCTGTTCCTGAGAGTTTTTTTAAGATGCCGATTTGTATCTCGCAACTGCTCATTGAGATAAGCATATCAAGGTTTTTGCCAAAACTTTTTAAATCTTCTCCGGGAAGTCCGACGATGAGGTCAAGATGGATATGCGCTGTTGTATACTCTTCTAAAAAGGCGATGTTTTCTTTTATCTTGTCAAGTTTTAAAGGTCTGCTGATATTTTCTGCGATAAGTTCATTCAGCGTTTGTATCCCTATCTCAAGCTGAAGTGCGCCGTGGGGAAAAAGAGCGATTTTTTCTTTGATAGATTCTGGAAAATGGTCTGGAATCACCTCGAAATGGGCGAAATATTCCGCGTCTTTTGCGAGAAAAAAATCAAGGATTCTATTTGCAAGACGCATATTTATATTAAATGTGCGATCTACAAACTTGAAGTTTCTTGCCCCTCGTTGCCAAAGCTTTTCAAACTCTTCCATGAGAAGATCAAGATCAAAAGTACGGACTTTTTCATCCATCGAAGAGAGACAAAATTCACATGAAAATGGACATCCGCGAGAAGCCTCTACGTAGATATAACGGTTTTTGATATCTTCGTCGGTGTAATATTCATAAGGAAGATTGACTTCTTTGAGGTTTTCCATGACAGGTTTTATAATGCGAATCTCGGGTTTTTTACCCTCACTGATCTTTTTTGCAAGATTGTAAAAAGAGGTATCGCCTTCGCCTTGAATGATAAAATCAGCCAAAGAATAATCCACACGAAAAGGCTCATAACTCACTTCTGGTCCGCCGAGGATAATGGTCGTAGTTGGAGAGACTTTTTTGATAAGTTCTATAAGCTCTTTGACCTCTGTCGCATTCCAAATATAAACACCGATGCCGACGATGGAAGGTTCTTCATCGAGTATCTGCTCAGCGACGCTTTGAAGTGCGTTATTGATGCTAAATTCAAGTAGTTTTGTCTTACAAGTCAGCTCTTTCATGTTTGCCAAAATGTACCGAAGACCAAGTGATGAGTGTGTAAACCTAGAGTTTAAAGTTGTTAAAATTATATTCATAAGGGATTATATCAAATCAAATGTAAAGGGGATGAAATTTTAAAGGAGTTAGACAGACAAAGGGGGTGAAATCTGTCCAACTACACTTTAAATTTTTAAGGAGTGTATAAAAATGAAAATCTCTAAAAATGCTAAGGGGGAACATATTTGAGATTTAAAAGTATAAGATTCTATAGTTAACAATTCGTAAATCGAAGCTATAAAAATGTGGCTTTGTTTCTACCCTCATCCTTAGATGCGTATAGAGCATCATCAGATCTTTTTATTATACTATCTTCATCATCGCCAGATTGATAACTTGTCAGTCCTAGACTTATGGTGATATCTCTCACTGTATTAAACTTATAACTTTCTATATTTTTTCTGATATTTTCTGCAAGCTTGAGAACTCCTTCTTTCTCCGTTTGAGGACAAACGATGAGAAATTCCTCTCCACCAAACCTTCCAAGAATATCGATCTTTCTAATACTTTTTTGTAAAATTTCTGCCACTTTTATTAGAACATCGTCACCCACTTGATGACCAAAATTATCATTCACATGCTTAAAATGGTCAATATCTACGATGATAAGAGAAAGTTTTTTGTTGTAACGCTCTGCTCTTTGGATCTCTAAGCGAAGTGATTCATCAATTTTACGTCTGTTAAAAACATTTGTCAGCTTGTCCATAATGGAGAGAGTTTCCAGTTTTTTCTTTGCACTAATATCTGTGCCAACTGACATAAAATAGCTGATTTTATCGTTCTTGTCTTTTACAGGAATAATTGTCTGTTCCAGCCAGTAAATTTCACCCTCTTTAGTTCTATTTTCAATCTCCCCATTCCAATTGTTACCTTTTAAAATAGTTTCCCATAAATTATGGTAAAAGCTTTTTTCTATAACGGGATCTTTAATGATATTCATCTTTTGATTTATAAGTTCATCGTGGGTGTAGCCACTTGCTTTGCAAAAAGCTGCACTCACGCTAGTAATAACACCGCTGATATTTGTACATGCAGTGACAACATATTTATCAATAATGGATCTAAAGCGTTCCAGTTCTGTATTTGTATCTTGGAGTTTTCTTTGGAGTTTTGATGGAGTTGCCGCAGCGTACATAGCAAGAGGGATACTTAAAAGTATACTCAGTATTGCAACTATAGCCGATGTCATAAGATTCTCATTTTTCATGGATTGTTTAATTACCTGTTTTGGCTGCAGTACAAGGATCGCATCATCACTATTGTGTAAAATATGATTCATTTTATAGGCAAAGAAACCGTTTCCATCTGTTTTTCCGGCTAAGATATCAGAAGCACTATCGGGAAAATCTTGATACAGAGTTCTTTTTACGCCTGTATATTTGTTCCATGAATATCTTTTATCAGGATGGAGCAGATAATAGCCATCTTTGTCGATGATGTAGATATTAAAGATAGGAGAACTGATCGATGCAAAGAGTTTGTTTACAAGGACGTTGATAATAACCGTTCCTGCAAATTTTTTATTTTTAAAAAGAGGCATTGCGACTCTGAGCGTTGGTCTGTACGGTACGTCTACTTTTCCATGTTCTATATTGAGATTAACAGCTGAATGCCATATTTGTGAAGTGCTCATATTTTTGATGCTGATAAAGTAATCCCGAAGACTTTTATCCTGAAGTTTCTCTTTAGGGATTATACGGGGAAGTGACTGTTTGTTGTCTCTATCAACACGGATGATCTCTTTTCCATCTGCATCAATATATCGTATCTGCATAATATCTTTTTCAGAGTTTGCAATGGTTAAAAAAAGGTTATTGAGCTCAGGACTCTTTTGCGTATCCTTTGTTTGGATATAAGATTGCAATATTTTATCATTTGCTAAAGCTTCTGTAAGAGAGTTCATATGTTCAATATGCGGAGTTAAATAGTCGTTGAGTTTACTGTAAGATGCCACTTGTGCATAGTGACTGATTGTTTCATTGATGTTAGAAATATGGACTTTGTAGCTTATAAACGCACCAAGCGTAGTGATAAATATACCAAAGACAATAAAATATATTGTGAATAAAAATTTAAAATTTTTGTTAAGCAAGTTCGAACCTTTTCAAGATACACATTATATAACGATTACATCACATATTAATAACAGATCAAGTGAAATCACCTTTTATGCGTTATAATTTCGCCATGAGATGGCGAAAACTAAAGCAGAAAAAACTGCATAACAATACTGACACTACTCCGGATTTTGTGTATCCAAAATACACAGACAAAATAAAAGGATTTATCACAGATCTTTTTATGATTTATACTCCTATTTTGTATATCATAACCTATGTTATTTTAAATGGAAAAGAGGCATTTCAAGCTTCTGCGTCTGCGCAGTTTCTGGGTGTTTTGCTTTATGGTATTATCTACGCTTCACTCCTCGCTTTTATGGGACAGACCCCTGGAAAAAAAGCGTATGGGTTGAAAGTCGTTGATGTTAAGACTCATAAAAAACTCTCTTTCTTTCGTGCATTTTGGCGTTTTATAGCTTTTTTATTGACTGCGACTACACTTGTAGGATTGCTTCTTCCTTTTTACAGAAAAGATAAACGTGCCTTGCATGATCTACTGAGTGCAAGCGTAGAGATAGAGATCCGTGCTTAGCTTTTGATGCAGTTATTACTTTCGGGTTTTTACTTTTTTTATTTTGCCATTGTTGGCATCTATGTTATCTTCTTGCCAAAAGTATTGGCGATGGTGGGTTACGATGGAGTGCAGATCGGCATCATCTTTGCCACGGCTCCGCTTGTACGCTTTTTAGTTCCTTTTGCTTTTATTAAAGGTTTTAAGCTTAGCCGACACACATTTAATTTCGCGCTTTTACTTATTATCATAACCTCCTTTCTTTTTTATTTGACACTTCACAATTTTTATGCGCTTATCTTTACAAATATCCTCTTTGGTGTTGGACTTAGTCTTCTTTTGCCCTATGTTGAAGTGATGGCACTTTCCGTTATTTCCAAAGAGCGTTATGGAAGAGTGCGTCTTTTTGGTTCCATCGGTTTTATCGTCGTTGCGCTTGTGCTGGTAAAGTTTTTAAGCAGTGCAAATATCGCGATCTTTTATCTTATCTCTGTGAGTGTAATGACAGCTTTGTTTGGATACTTTTTAGCAAAACATGAAACAGACGAGAGTGAAGATGTTGCCATTGGCGAGGGTGGAGAGATCAAACTCTTTTCTCACTGGAGTTTGTGGGTGGGACTCACGCTTATGCAAGTGAGTTTTGGTCCGTTTTATAACTTTTTTACTCTCTATGAAACAGATCATGGCATCAGCATGGATATGACTATTTACTTATGGAGTTTTGGCGTTATTATGGAGATATTTATGCTTTTCTTTCAAGGCAGACTCCTGCAAAAAAATGCACTTATGATTCTTCAGGTTGCCACATTTGTGACGGCTCTGCGCTGGTTTTTACTCTATCTTTTTCCTCATAGTCTTGGCATCTCGTTCTTTACTCAGTCTATGCATGCCATCTCTTTTGCACTGTTTCACTCAGCGGCAATCAGCTATCTTTTTACGCTGTATAAAAAACGCAAACTTGCACAGCAGTTCTTTTTGGGTATCACCTATGGACTTGGTGGATTTTTAGGAGCGATTTATAGCGGATATGTGTATCAGTATTTTAGTACATACCTCTTTTTGAGTTCGGCTGTAGTGGCATTTTTAGCATTTTTATTTATAGTTTATGAGGCAAAAAAAGGCTTACATTCGAAGTGCCCCGTGGGTGTAAGGGCGTAATCCTTTTTGATTATCTATTTTTCTTCTAAACTATTTTTTGGTGTAAATCCATTTGTGGATAAGGGATAGAGATTCCATGTGCATCACAAGCAAGTTTGATACTCTCAAAAACTTCAAAACGAAGATCTCCATAATCTTCAGTTTTGACCCATGCACGAAGGGCGAGATTGACACTATTGTCTGCGAGTTCCAAAACGCCAACAAAAGGCTCTGGATCTTGGATGATTTTTTCATTGCTACGTAAAAGTTCGAGAAAGACATTTTTTGCGGCTTTTAAATCATCTTCATATGATATTCCTACGGTAATATCGAGTCTTCTTTTTTCCTGCATAGAAAAGTTTGTGATATTGCCTGCGATGATCTTGGCATTTGGGATGATGATGGTTCGATTATCGATGGGTGTGATGGTTGTAGAAAAAAGGTTAATCTCATCAACTGTTCCCATAGCACCCGCTACATCGACGGTATCACCGATCTTAAAGGGACGAAAGAACATGATAAGCACAGCCGCACCGATGTTTGCAAGAGATCCTTGAAGTGCTAAACCCACTGCCAAACCGACCGCTCCAAAAACTGCGACAAAAGAAGTCGTCTCAATTCCCAGTGCGTTTAAAGAGGCGATGATAACGGCTAGTAAAAGAATAAAGTAGATGATACTTTGGCTAAATTCAACTAAGGTTGTATCGAGTTTTGATTTTAACATCAGTTGCTTAGAGAGGATTGTGAGTTTTTTCACAAACCAGCGACCGACAATAAAGATAACCAGCGCACCTAAAATTTTAAAACTGTACACTGAAGCATAGTTTAGAGCCATATCAAAATATTTGACATATAGCTGCGTATTAATCATTTTTCAACCTTTGTATAGTTTCTATTTTTTGTTCGATCTCTTCATATTTTTTTGCATATACACTTATTACATGTAAGCGTAAGAATTTGTATTTGAGATAATTATTGTAAACCTTCCTCGCTGAATCTTTTCTTCCGCGTTTAATAAGCTCAAAACTGACAGCTGCGTTAATATAACCTTTGAGAAGTTTCATCTCATCATCTTCTTCAAAGCGGCGTGGAAACCAGACAGCTTCTAAAGCTTCATGAGCATCGTAAAAACGCTCTTCATTCAGACAAATTAAGAACTCATCAAGATGTTTACTGCTCATCGCGAACCGTCATATTTTTTCTCCAGTAACCTCTGCCACCTCGAAGAGAGATACAGATATGATCGGGAAATTTTTCTTTGTACTCTTTAAGGCGGTTGAGTGTTGCCTTGCCACTGTCGCAATAAAAGACAAAAACACTTCCTTTTGGTTCATTTTTTAGCTCAAAAGGGTTGTAAACGACACTATTTGCTTTTTCTATGGGAGTGAGAATCGTATCTACGAGGAGTACTTTTACACCGTTTTTCTCTAAGGCAATCTTGTTTGCAAGATACTCTTCTTGTGTCCATTCATCGGGAAAATTCATAGTTTATCCATTTTTTTTGTGAATTATAGTGGATAAATTTTATGAAAAGATTAAAGTTTAGAGAAAGGCTTGAGACTCAGAGGTTTTAAAATAAAACCAGAGTAGTCCCAAAAAGAAGTTGTGAAAATTAAACGTTTGTATTGCCGCAGTGTCCACATTTTTTCGCAGCAAGAGGAATCTCCATTGCACATTCGCCACATACTTTTGTTGTTGGTTCTGCTGGCGCCGGCGCTTTCTCATTTTTCATCTTTGTATATACTTTGATCATCATAAACATGACAAAACCAAGGATTAAAAAAGAGATTGCGTCGTTCACAAAAACACCATACTTGATAGCAGGTGCGCCAGCTTTGTCAAGGGCCGCCATATTCTCATAGCTGTTACCATCAAGTGAGATATAGAGTTGTGAAAAATCAACTTTCCCCATAAGCAAGCCAACTGGAGGCATAATGATGTTTGTGACAAGAGATTTTACGAGAGTTGCAAACGCAGCACCAAAGATAAAGCCTACGGCCATATCGATCATATTTCCCTGAATGAGAAACTTTTTAAACTCTTCTAACATACGTGTCCTTTTGAATAATCTATATCTAATGGTAGCAGATTTTGTGCGCGCTTGTCATTTATGCATAGAAAGTGTTAGAATGAGAATCCATAAATTTTAAACGTGAAAGGATTTTTCGTGAATAAAGAAAACTATTTTATTTTACAAAGAACGTATATCATAGCACTTGCTGTACTTGTGGCTTGGAGTACATTTGCGTATTATATATCTGAAAAAATTGTTAGAGATCAAGAAACCTATGTAAAACTGATCAATCTGAGCCAAAAACAGTGCATGCTTTCTCAGAGGACAGCCTTATATGCATCCTATCTTTATGTTACGTCTTCGCAAAAAAATAGAGAACTGCTGGGCGGTCTGCTTGTTTCCATGAAAAGCGATAATCAGGAGATCATTGGAAGTATTGTCTCACAAAACGTGAAAGATTTTTATACCAAACAAGAGGGACTCGAAGAGCAGTTAGAAACGTATATTGCATCTTTAGATACTTACATGCAAAGACCAAGTGTTATAAAACTAGCTGTGATCAGCGCACAAAGTGAAGAACTGCTTCCTGTTTTAAATCAAGCAGTTACAATGTTTCAAGGTGAAAATACTCTCCTTGTCAATAAAGCAAAACAGATGACATTTTATATCTACATCGGAACACTTTTGACGCTATTGGTTATCACTTGGTTTCTTGTTCGTGCGATGACGACAAGGAAAACAGAAGATGAAATAGGATAAAAATAACTGTATAATTCCAATATGAAAAGATTCAGATATCTCCTTAGTATCATTTTTGTTGTTGCTACAATGCTTAGCGCGATGCACCATCATAATGATTTTAAGACCCATTCTGACTGTCAGATATGTACCCTTCAACAAAATATTTCAAGCGGTGACACGCCTGTAGAACCCGTTTATCTTCAAGAGATAAGCAACTTTTCTTCTCCTGTGCTCGCAGAACTTTTTAGCTTACATGTAAGCACTTTACAAACCAATCTCAACGCCCGCGCACCTCCTTTTTTCTCCTAAATTTCATTTAAAAAAATATCAACACCAAATTAATTTAGGAAAAAAACTATGAAAAAAATAGTATCCCTTTCTATGCTTGCGTCAGCAATTTTATTTGCAGATAGTGACTTAGATCAGTTAAAGTTGCAAATCCAGCAGCTTCAAGAAAAAGTACAAAATATTGAGAAACAAAACGCGCAAAAAGAACAAGCAAGTATAGATGCTAAAGTGGCAAACGACACTTCGTCAAGCTTTTCACAAGCGGCATATTTGCCAGATATCGGGCTTGTTTTAGATATGTCGGCACTTTCCAGAAATATAGACAATACCGCGTATCTCACTCAAGCGATGCCGGGATTTTTACAAAGTGATCCAAATGGTGATTTTCCATTTAACAAAGATAATGGTTTTAACCTCAATTATGCAGAAGTTTCTATGCACTCTGTGGTCGATCCTTACTTTGATGTGTTTGCAGTATTTCACATCCATCCGACTGCTATCGAGGTCGAAGAAGCGTATGTAAGAACGAGAGCGCTTCCATATTCACTGCTTGTAAAAGCCGGAAAGTTTAAGAGTGATTTTGGCCGTATCAATGCAAAACATCAGCATTCATGGGCTTTTTCATCTCAGCCTCTTATCTACGCGGGACTTTTTGGACCTGATGGCATCAGCGATCCTGGTGTTCAGCTTCAGTGGATAGCGCCGACTAACACTTATTTGATGGCAGGTGTTGAAGCGATGCAGGGCACAAATACACAAAGCTTTGGAAATGTAGAGCGTAATAACTTGTATATCGGTTACCTAAAAAGCAGTGTAGATCTCACAGATGATATCTCAGTCTTAGGCGGTATCAGCGGTGTAACAGGGAAAAATCCAAACGGCAATACTAACGTCTACGGTGCAGATTTGACAGTGCGCGCGGAGCTTGGAAACTACAGTTCTTTGGTTTGGCAGAGTGAATATCTCAAACGCGATATGGACAACAATATGACATCAGGTCTGACAAAAGACAAACAAGCAGGAGTCTACTCAGAACTTATCTATAACATCGATGAAAACTGGGCAACTGGTGCTCGTTATGACAGAATTGTACAAAATGATGTGGGTGATATGAGCCTATATGCACCCGCTGGTGTAAATACAAATAACTTAGACAGAACGACAGTAATGCTTCAATACAAACCTTTTGAGTTTTCACGTTTGAGACTTGAGTACACTGACGATAGATCAAAGATTATAGATGGACAAAGAAAAAATATCCAAGAAGTGATGTTAAATCTAACAATCGAAGCCGGTTCACACGGCGCACATGCGTATTAGTACCGCTAAACAATAAAAGGAAAATAGATGAAAAAAATATTATTATCAGTTTTGATGGCGACGGCAGTGTTTGCAAATATCCAAGTAGATACGACTTACGCTACTTTTGGCGAGATCGTTAAAAAAGTAGGAGGTGACAAAGTGGATGTTGTCGTGCTTGGCGCGAGTAAATATGATCCGCACTTTATCACTCCAAAGCCCTCACTGCTTGCAAAACTTAGAAATGCAGATCTGCTTGTCATCAATGGCGCAGGTTTAGAGATTGGTTGGTTGCCGCCACTTATAAAAAGTGCTAACAACGCAAACATTCAGTCAGGAGCAAAAGGATTTTTAGATATTTCTCATTTTATCCCACTGATAGATAAGCCTACAACGGTTTCGCGTGGGTTTGGAGATATCCACGCAGAGGGCAATCCTCACTATATCACAGACCCGCATATGGTACCTACTATCGCAAAAGTGATCGCGAAAAAACTCTCAATGATAGATGAAGCTAATGCTGGAAAATACAATACAAATCTAGCAAAGTTTTTAAAAGAGTGGGATGTTTATCTCAAAAATTTCGATGCGAAGATGCTTACATGTAAGGATAAAAAAGTGATCCAGTATCATGAACTCTTCAACTATTTCTTAAAAGAGTACGGCTTTACGAGTTATGGCAATATCGAGCCACTCCCGGGTGTTTCTCCAAGTTCAAAACATACAATAGAGACGCTAAATACGATGGAGAAAAACGGTGTGAAAATCATCTTACAAGATGTGTACCATGAGAGAAAAACAGCGGACTTTATAGCTGCAAAATCTGGAGCAAGAGTTGTCATACTTCCGCATGAAATGGGTGCTGTTTCCGGTACAGACACACTAGAAACTTTCTACGGCGATATCGCTTCACAAATATGCAAATAATAGAACTTTTATGGCCGGCCTTCGTGCTGGCTATATCGCTTGTTTTTGTACACGCGATATTTGGAATCGAGATTATAAAGCGCGGTGTTATCTTTACCGACCTCGCTATCGGGCAGATCGCAGCTATCGGGATGGCGATAAGCATCGCTTTTATGCACGGGAACGCGCAAACAGAGATGACGCTTTTGTTTGCACTTTTGGGTGCGGGTGTTATAACATGGGCAAACGCTAAACTTCAGCATATTGAAGCTTTTATAGGACTTTTGTATGCATTTGGAGTTTCTGCAATTATGCTTATTTTGGCTCAAAGCGCCGAGGGAACTGAGCTTTATAGCAAACTAAGCGCGGCAGATATTTTATTTGTCTCTTCTTCTGATGTATTTAAAAGTACAGGTATCTACGCGTTTGTAGGTGTTATTATGTTTTTTGTTTATCCTAGGTTGAGCGGGATGAAAAAAGAGATCCTTTTTTTTACGATGCTTGCCATTACCGTGACTTCGTCTGTGCAGGAAGCGGGAGTTTTAGTCGTCTTTGCTCTACTCATCGCACCGGCATATATTGCAGTCGTGCAGAGCAGATTCAACAAGTTCGCGTATGCTTGGATCTTTGGTTCACTGAGTGTTATCGCGGCACTTTTTCTCTCATATACTTATGATCTTCCAACGGGATACACCATTATATTTACACTTGTAGTAACATCCATAATGCTAGTAATTGGATACAATTATGTATGGCAAAGAAAAATAAACACTCAATAAAAATAAATACAAAAATAAGACATTTTTTCGGCGATGATCCTTTTGATGTTGGGATAGAACGTGTTGATGAAAAAACACTTATAGAGCTTGCTCACACCATTGGTCTCTTCGATGTGGAGTTTAATAAAAAAGAGCTTTTACGCGCACTCCGTCAGCTTTGGTCTACCGGCGATACGATGGTGCGTGATGATATCTTGCACTTTTTTCAAGCAGATAAAAAGCTTTATCCTCCACTCACAGCGCCTGAACCCTCAATGGAAAAAGAGGAGAAGATAGACTCGCTTTTAGAAGAGTTTAAAGACCTTTCCCCAGATGAGCGTTTGCAGATATTTGGTGCATTTTTAGATGTAAGAAGTAAAAAAATCACTTACGCAAAGATAGAATCAAAACTCAGACATCTAAGATTTGAAAAGAAAAAAGAGCGTCTGCAAAAAGCCCTAGATGGCAAATTTGACAATGATGATAGACTTGAATTTAACGCTTCCATTGCTATAACAACTTCAGAGCAGAGTTTTAAAAAAATAACAGTTTTAAAAACATCTGTTATAGATATTGATGAACTGATTGCTGAAAATGATGAACATCTGATAGGAAAAATAGAGTCATTAAAGATGACTGCAACTTTGAGAAAGCAAAAAGAGGTGGATGAATTTATAAAGAATCTCAAATCTCCACACCCATATCTCAGCGATCAACAGATACTCACTGCTCTAAAAACCGCTTCTCCGACAGCTGATTTAAAACTTCCACCTTTGAGTGAAACTTTGTTAGCTGTTATCTTAAAACAATATTCAAGTGTTGAGGGCTTACATGTAAGCCAAGATGATGTTGTATTGACTTCAAAAGAGAAGTTTGATTTTAGTGATCTTGATATCGAGATAAAATATGAAGTACACGTTGTTATAGAGTTAGAAGAACTTTTCAAACTTATCTGGAATGGGCAGGATCTTTCACTCAATACTCAAATAGAGATGGCAAAAAAAGAGCAAGAAGATGAGTTTGTAAAAGAGTTCAATCTTCTTGTCGATGAGTGTCAAAAAGCTTCGACACTTTTACAACTTCCAAAACAAGAGCTTCTTGAAATAGTGTTTGAACACCTTTCTCCGTATCTTTATAACACACTCAGTATCTCTGCAAAAACACATAGAAAAATTATTTACGCCTTTAATAAGCAGATTCAAGAGGAGCTTTTAAAACGTCAAAAACAGATGCTCTTAGCTCGAACTATTCGCGACTTTAAAAACCTTTTTCCTATCGCTCGTTCTATGAAACGAGAGTTGATTTTACACATCGGACCAACTAACAGCGGTAAAACATACGAAGCACTGCAAGCTTTAAAAAAAGCAGACACAGGTTATTACCTCGCACCGCTCCGACTCTTGGCGTTAGAGGGCTATGAGGACTTAAATGCGAGTGGAGTCGATGCTTCACTTATAACAGGTGAAGAACAGCTCATTAACGAAGAGGCGACACATATCAGCTCGACCATCGAGATGCTCAACTTCGATGTTGACGTAGATGTCTGTGTTATCGATGAGGTGCAAATGCTTGATGACCGTGATCGCGGCTGGGCATGGGCAAATGCCATCATCGGTGCACCTGCGAAAAAGATCATCATGACGGGTTCTATCAATGCAAAAGATGCTATCGTCGCGCTTGCTGAGTATCTTGGAGAGAAACTCACCATCATAGAATTTGAGAGAAAAAATCCTCTCAAACTTCTTCCAACAGCGACGGCGATAGCGGATGTTATGCCAGCAACCGCCATCATTGCATTTTCAAGAAAAGATGTCTTACGTCTCAAACAAAACTTCTCACGCAGTTACAAAGTAAGTGTCGTCTATGGCAATCTCTCGCCAGAAGTTAGACGTGAGGAAGCAAGAAGATTTCGAGAAAAAGAGACGGATATTTTAATTGCCACCGATGCTATCGCAATGGGAATGAACTTGCCAATTAAGACGATTCTTTTCTCTAAAGTCATTAAGTTTGACGGTGAAAAAGACCGCTTTTTGACACCCTCAGAGATTCATCAGATCTCAGGACGCGCGGGACGTTACGGACTCAATGAAGTCGGCTATGTCGGCGCGCTTAAAAGCGATGCCTTACATGTAATCGAAAAAAATATGTCAAAACCTGCAAAACCTGTGGATATTCCTTTTAAAGTGATGGCAAATCTTGATCACATCAAACTTGTTGGCTCTATTTTAGAAGAGACTTCACTTACAAAAATTTTAGAGTTTTTTGTTGAAAATATGAAGTTTAATGGTCCTTTTACCGCGGCAAATATTGAAACAATGCTTGAAGCGGCAAAAATAGTCGATGGATATGATATCGATATCGCGGCAAAATATCATCTCGCTTCTGCGCCGCTGACACTTAAATCGCCATTTATTGTGGCTTCATTTGAGCGCTATGTGCATAAGTTAGAGCAAAAAGAACCTATCATGTATTTGCCTCCTGAGATGAAAAGCGAGTTTGCAAGCACGATGGAAGAGCTCCTTGAAATAGAGGATCGTGTTAAAGAGATCACACTTTATTTATGGCTTAGTTACAGATTTGATGAGTTTTTCATAGATGCGGACAATGCAAGACATTTTAGAAGTGTACTCAACAGATATATAGAAAACTCTCTCAAAAATAGCCACTTTGTGCCAAGATGCAGGATGTGTACAAAACCGCTTCCTCTGAACTCAAACTATGGTATTTGCCAGAGCTGTTTTAGAAAAGAGTATAAAGGAAAAAGACATGGATAGGTATAAAATATAGTAATCCATTTATGTTATACTATATCTAGTATATTTTGAAGAGAGGGTCGTCTGATGTATCTACAGGTTTTTAATCTTATTAAAGATTTAATTTTTGTTCACGATAGTGAGTATAAAATTGTTTTTGCGAATGATGCTTATCTTTCATTTTGTGAAAAAAAACTTGAAGAGGTGGTCGGACGTCCCTATTATGAAATCCTACCTGTGCGTGATGGTCCGCTTGAAAGCTGTTTGAAGTCGTTGAAAAGTGGAGATGTTTCTGAGTGTAGTGAAACTCTCATACTAAATCAACAGCCTTATTTAAGCCGCTCTATAAGAACTCAGCTCTCGGATTTCTCTCTTCCTGTTTCTATCCATATCCTTGAAAATTTGAACTTTTTACCGAAAAATCGAGATATTTCTGAGAATGTGCCAGAAAATAGTTTTGTAAGAGATCGTCATTCAAGCTATCTTTTTTCTTATCAAGAATACAATCAAACAATATCCCAGCTCAATGATATTATAGACACAATTGAAGATCTAATTTGGCTTAAAAGCAGTGATGGAGTTTATCTCGCATGCAACCCTGCGTTTGAACGTTTGTTTGGCAGTAAAGAAAAAGATATTGTTGGAAAAACAGACTACGATTTTGTAGACAAGGAACTTGCCGATTTTTTCCGTGTAAATGATCGCTTGGCGATGGAAGCCGATGGACCAAGCCGCAATGAAGAGTGGCTGACGTTCGCTGATAACGGATATAGAGGTCTTTTCGAGACGGTTAAAACACCTTTGTATGATGATGCTCATAATTTAATCGGTATCTTGGGAATTGCACGCGATATCACTAATCTTAAAAATCAAGAAAATAGATATCGTACCTTGTTTGAAAGAAACGGTACATGTACGGCTATTATAGAAGCGGATGGGACTATTGCTTTAGCTAATGAGCAGTTCTTAGAGCTTGCAGAATCATCGAAAGAGTCATTGGTTGGAACCTCTTTTTTAAATTTTGTAGATGACGTAGATAAAGAACGGATGAAAACCTATCATCTTAGACGTTCATTTGATGAAACAATACCGGATCGGTATGAATTTAATTTTGTTTCTGCCAAGGGAAAAAAGGGACTGGGATCTGTTACTGCTGTTTATTTACCAGATAGCGGTCAAACAATAGCTTCTATGATCGATATAACTCAGCAAAATAAAGACAAAATATCTATACAGCGACTGACTCAGATGTATGCAACTTTGAGTCAATGTAATCAGGTGATTATCCATGCACTAAATCCCCAAGAGCTTTTTGAGCAGATCTGTAAATATGCCGTTACCCTCGGTGGGATGAGTATGTCATGGATAGGTCTTGTCGATAAGCAAGAGGAGACGATATGTCTCGCTGCTTCTTACGGAGATGTGCATCATTATCTTGATGAAATCGAAATTTCTACCCGCGGGGATGTTCTTTTTGGACAAGGACCTACTGGTACTGCCGTTCGTGAAAAACATCCAGTTTGGTGTCAGGATTTTATGAATGATCCTTCTACGGCTCCGTGGCAGGAAAAAGCTAAAACAATGGGCTTACAAGCTTCTGCTTCGATCCCTTTTTATCAAAACGGCAAAGTTATAGGAGCTTTTACCCTTTATTCTACCACCCTGAATGCATTTGATACATTAAGTCAAAAATTAATTCAAGAAATGACAACAGAACTCAGTTTTGCTATGGACAATTTTGATCGTAAAGCGAAACAACAAGAGGCACAAAATCGCTTAATAAAAACAGAAAAACTCTTAGAAGATATGAGTGCAATGGCTCATGTAGGAGCATGGGAATTTGATGTAAAAACAGGGGAAGGGGAGTGGACTGCTGAAGTGTCTCGTATTCATGATATGGATCCAAACGATCTTACATCTTTAGAGATAGGGCTTAGTGTCTATCACGGTGAGTGGCTTCAAAAAATCAAAAATGCTATAGATCTAGCTGTTATGGATCATACTCCTTATGATTTGGAACTTCAGATGAGAACGCTCAAGGGAAATGATAAATGGATACGTACCATTGGTACTCCGGCTATCGAAAATGGGGAAGTCATTCGCATTCGCGGTTCAATGCAAGATGTTACGGCTCAAAAAACAGCGCAGGATCAAGTTGAGTGGTTGGCGCATTTTGATGCTTTGACGGGATTGCCAAATAGACTATTACTTAACGATAGGGCTCAGCATGCAATTAGTATTGCCGATAGAACAGATACTTCACTAGCGGTAATGCTTCTTGATCTGGATCATTTTAAAAATATTAACGATACGCTTGGACACTCTGTGGGTGACACTCTTTTGGTTGAAATTGCTTCACGCATGAAGTTGATTACACGATATGGCGATACTCTTTCTCGTCAAGGGGGTGATGAGTTCGTTATTCTGCTTCCAGACGCTGACGTTGATGGAGCTATTCATTTCGCTGAAAAGGTGACACATATTATCTCTCAAGTATATCAGATTGAAGATCATGATCTTACAGTTACTCCATCCATCGGAATTGCCATGTACCCGATGGATGGTAAAGATTTTCAGACTTTATTTCAAGCCGCTGATGTTGCGATGTATCGTGCAAAAAATGATGGGCGAAACTGCTATCGTTTTTATACTTCTGAACTTCAAATAAGTGCAGCTCGTAATCTTCAAATTGAAAATGCTTTACGTCAGGCAATAGAGAATGATGAATTAGAGGTTTATTATCAGCCGCAGATCGATGCGATGACAGAGAAATTAGTTGGAAGTGAAGCTTTGCTTCGCTGGAAACATCCAACACTTGGAATGGTTTCTCCAGCAGAGTTTATCCCTATTGCAGAAAGTAGTGGACAAATTATTGCCATTGGCGAGTGGGTGCTTCGTACTGCCTTAGAGCAGCTGAAAAAGTGGATAGATGAAGGAATGAAACCTTTTCTTATGGCTATCAATCTCTCAGCTGTTCAATTTCGCCATCCTAAACTTATCTCTCTAGTTTTAAGTGCGTTAGAAGAGAGTGGAGTTTCATCCGAGTATCTTGAGTTGGAGCTTACAGAAAGTATTACGATGCAAGATCCAATGGATGCTATAGCTATTATGAATGAGCTTCACAGTCATGGGATACGAATGTCAATCGATGATTTTGGAACTGGATATTCATCTTTGAGTTATCTCAAAAAATTCAGCGTATATAAACTGAAAATAGATCAATCCTTTATTTGTGATATTAATGAAAATCTTGATGATAGAAATATTGTCAAAACAATAATCAGTATGGCTCACAATCTTAACATGATAACGATTGCGGAGGGTGTGGAGACAAGAGATCAGTTAGAGTTTTTACAACAAAACGGCTGTAATGAGATACAAGGATATTACTTTAGCAGGCCGATCCCAGCGAGTGAATTTGAGGTTTTCGTAAAACAGCACATCGCAAAATGTTAAAGTAAATTAGGTTTTAAGAAAAACTTATGCTACAATTCGCTTTCAAAAATTTTAAAAGAAAGTGGGTGATGTGAATGCCTGGTATCGTATTACGCCATGACGATAATTTTGATGCTTCTTACCGCCGTTTCAAGAAACAAACAGATAGAAATCTGATTGTAACTGAAGCGCGTGCTCGCCGTTTCCACGAAACAGCGACTGAAAAGCGTAAGAAAGACAAAATTAGCGCTCGTAAGAAAATGCTTAAACGCCTCTACATGATGAGACGTTATGAATCACGCCTATAGTATAAGCCTTCGGGCTTGTATTCTCCTATTCTACGGACTTCCAAAGCTTTTTAAGTTTTCTTTTTGAAGCTCATTTCTACCTCATTTATACCTACTCACTAAAATTTCTACTTTTTATTATTGAAAAATCCCTTTTTGTAAATTTCAAAATAATCATCTTTTTAGGTCTAAAATCGGTTTTGTATGGTTTTACCATCTTTCAAGATGTTTGGCTTTTAATCCTATCTCTTTGTACGACTTCTTTGTATCTTTTTTTGTGTAGTCGCTCATCAGATAATAATCATCTTTTGAGATTATAGAGTTTAGTTTTAAAATTTCATTCATTGCAATTTGAAGAGATTGAGTCTTATTTGTTACTTTGATTTCATCGTGTAATAATCTCATAGCAAATAAACACATACTACTTGAGTGATTGAGAAGTTCAATAGCACTAAAACGGCTTTTATCTATCGTTACACGCTTGTATATCATCGGTTTGATACTTGGTAAGCTTCCAACACTTTTAAGCTCTCTTATCGCTTGCAGGCTATTCAATTTCACTTAGTTTTAGCCTTAAGTGTTCTTTGTATCCCATCTCGTTGGTAGTCGTCACTTTTGCATCAGTTGAGATTCTTTTCTCTATCGCTTCCAACTGTGATGAAATATTATTCTTGATAGCGAAGAGGTCTTTTAACTGCGTACCCGTTAAATCAGCTTCAAGGATTGCATCATCTATCTTATTGAGCTGTTTGAGTAGCGTTTCATATTTTGATTTTTGGCTGTATGAGTACGTTTCTTTGATCTGTAAAAAACTCTGAAATTGTATATCTTTGATTTCATCTTCAAATAGCTTACTCCATTGTATCAAAGTCGCTTTTGATGTTTTGAGTTGCAATGCTATTTTGTCGTAACTAATCCCATCAGCTCGAAGCAAAATAAATTCTCTTTGTTTAGCGTCCATCTGATACCCCTTTGGAATAATATTTTTTAACCGTGTTATAACTGCACCCACTCTCTTTAGTAATTGCATAAGGCGTGATCTCTTTGCCTTGCAACCTGAGTATATTAATAGCATTGAGGATTTTTGCTTTTGCGGTACGTTCTCGGCTCTTTGTTGCTTCTTGGATAGATGATTGCTTTTTGGTTATGTCTCGATTAATATCATCGTTATATTGCTTTTGTATTTTAGAATAAAGAGGATAGTTTGATTTTGCGATTGATTTCATCAACTCCATTACCTCATCATCTGTGAGCGTTAATCTCATCAGTACCCTTTCATTTCGTTATATTGTAATGATAGTATATCGTAATAAAAAGATGAGTAGTTTTGTCTCTGAAAATAGCTATGCTTTAAGCAAAGTTTAAGAAGTGTATTTAAGCCCGTACTGTGTGGAGTTTGCACGGGCTATTTTTGAAAATTTAAACAATGTAACTTAAAGGGAATATTTTCGCATCTATTCCACTAAAGCGTTTTATACTTTTTTCTATTTTTGAAATAAAGTTTTTATCTAAATCCTTGAGCTTCATTCCCTTTGGAAAATAAGCACCTTTAAAGCAAAATTCTAACCGTTCTAATGGTTTGGATGCGTATAGCGTTCAAACCGGCCAGTAAACGCGGAGCATATCCGGCCACTTTTAAAGAGATATTTTCTGTAACACAATTCTAGCACAAGGTGGCCGGATGTCGTTCTCAATATT